>JALOOO010000234.1 GCA_025454375.1 Leptolyngbya sp. Prado105
ACTAAAAAAATGGCTGAAGCGAGACTTTGCATTTCCCGAATATTTACAGCAGTATTCTCATCTCAATTTATTCCCACTTCCGGTCAGATTGTCAAATTTATTGATCGAATTTCCGGCTTTATTTTCTAATCATTTAGAAAGCTATTTCAAGCAGGCTGATATTGTTCACGGAACAAATTATGCTGTTCTTCCAAGTCGAAAAAGTCGCCGAGTTATTACGATTTACGATTTGACGTTTATCAAACATCCTGAGTTCACAAATTCAACGGTTGGTGCCTATACAAATCGATTGAAAAAATGTCTTCGTTGGACAGATCTAATTCTGACGATTTCGCACAGTTCTAAACAGGACATCGTAGAGTATCTGAATGTCGATCCGGATCGAGTTTGGGTGACACATTTAGCAAGTCGTTATCAAGTTGATCAGCCACTACCTGACCGTTTTTTCTCAAAACCTTATGTTTTATTTGTCAGCACGATCGAACCGAGAAAAAATATTCGATCGCTGATTTCTGCATTTGAATATTTGAAGCAAAATTACAAAATCGAACATGAATTAGTTTTAATTGGTCAAAAAGGTTGGCTGTATGAACCGATTTTTGCTCAAATTGAGCGATCGCCTTATCGAAGCGACATCAAACATCTCGATTACCTTCCCGATGACCAAGTGATGCAGTTTTATCGCAATGCCGAGGTATTTGTCTATCCTTCGCATTATGAAGGGTTCGGAATGCCTGTTCTCGAAGCGATGACGTTAGGTGCGCCTGTGGTGACGACGAATATTTCGTCGCTGCCCGAGATTGCGGGAGAGGCAGCGCTTTTCGTGGAACCGAATGCGATCGAAGATTTAGCTGAAACGATTTTGAATGTGATTCACGATCGGACTTTGCGCGAGAATTTGATTCAGAAAGGTAAAGAACAAGCTAAATTATATTCTTGGGAAAAGACGGCTGAAGAAACCTTAAAAGCTTATCGATCGATCTTGTGATATTAGTCAATCTTGCCTTTCTAGCTGCAAAACCGACAGGTCACACTGTCTATGCAAAAAATCTCTTACCCGGTTTGAATCTGCTCAATCCAGTTTTACTGACCGGACAGGATTTTGAAAATTATCAATGCTATAAAATCTCAGATCAACTGACTCCTGATCAAGGCACAAAAGGTCATTTTAACCGCCTAAAATGGACTCAATTTGAGTTGCCTAAGATTTATAAAAATCTTCAAAGCAATCTCGTTTTCTCTCCAATTCCTGAAGCTCCAATTTTTACGAAATGTCGCTACGTCTTGACACTTCACGATTTTATTCCTCTAAGATTTCCGCGATTTACATCTCCGCTGACTCAATATTATCGATTCTATATTCCTCACGTTCTCCATCAGGCTCAACACATTTTAAGTGATTCAGAATCAACTGCAAATGATGCGATCGAGTTCTACAAAATTCCGTCTAATAAAATCACAGTCGTCCCACTTGCCTACGATAAAGAGCATTTCAAATTCCTAAACTTACCGACAAAAAACTACTTTCTCTATGTCGGAAGACACGACATTTATAAAAATATTGGTCGATCTCTGAATGCTTTTTCTAACCTTTCAAAAGATTACGAATTCTGGATTGCAGGTTCACCCGACCCAAGATTTACACCAAAGTTAAAAGAACAGGCTGAGGCATTAGGAATTATCGATCGCGTTAAATTTCTCAGCTACGTCTCTTATGCAGAATTACCTGCATTGATCAATCAAGCGACAGCACTTCTATTTACAAGCTTGTGGGAAGGGTTTGGTTTACCCGTGCTAGAAGCAATGGCATGTGGAACGCCTGTGATTACTTCCAATCTTTCTTCGATTCCAGAAGTAGCAGGAGATGCCGCAATTTTGGTCAATCCGTATCAGGAATCTGAGATTTTCGATGCGATGAATGCGATCGTAAAAGACTCAACCCTTAGATTTCAACTGAGACAAAAAGGACTCGATCGTGCCCAATCTTTTAGCTGGCAAAAAACTGCGACTCAGACTACCGAAATTCTCAAAAGTTATCTCTAACTATTTTTTCGCCATTAGCATCACAACGCCACAGATAATAAACGCCAATCCAAACAGTCGAATAACTGGAATCTCTTCACCAAAAGCAAACTTTCCCAGCATGACTGAAAACACATATTGCAGTGCAACCGCTGGCGCTAAAACGCTCAAAGGAACACGAGTCAGCAGCAAAATATACAACACTGCCCCAACCCCATAAAACCCCAGACCAACGACCAGTTGAGGAGTCGTCGCAATTCGCAGAATGTGGCTCACGATATTACTCGAAGTCAACTGCCCCAAAGCTTCTGCACCCGATTTAAGAAAAAACTGACCGCTAACTCCTGCCACGATCGACATGAGAAATAGCGCAAATTCTTGAAAACTCACAGGGAATTTCTCTCCACATTTCGCTTTTTAAGTTTACAGCCAGCTTGACTATCCAACCGGGAATCCTTGAGCTACGATTTGCTGGAAACATAGAACAACCCGCCGATGAATTCTACAACACCTGTACAACCTAACTATACAAATGCCCAAATCTCAGTCTGGCTACGTGGTCTTTTAACGTTGGCATGGGCAGACGATAACTTTAACGAAACTGAACAACAGTTAATCGCTTCTCTCACTCATCACGAATTAACCCAAGAAGAAACCGCTCGATCGTTCCAACCTGTTTCTAATGATGAACTGCGATCGCAGTTTGCCTCTGATCCAACGCTTGCCGAAAATTTCCTCAGAACCGCAGTCATGGTCGCTCTAGCCGATGGAGTGTACACCATCACAGAGGACGAAATTCTAGAGCAATTTTGTCAGACCTTAAATACTGGAACTGAGATTTTAGAAAATCTGCGGCTGACCTTATGCGATCGTCACCCCGAAACGCAAGCGCTCCAGCCTCATCCCGAATTGCAGATTGATGTGTTGCAGCCTGTGCGATCGTGGCTCGACGGCTTCCAAGTCCACGATCCAAAGGTCGCCCATTTCTTGTGCAAATTGATTCCTGCCCAATGCCCATTTGAGCGAGACATTAAGCTATTTGGCAATAAGGTTGTTCATATTCCCCCAATGTGCAAGCTGAATCCGTTATATGAGCAGTTGGTTGGCTTACGATTCCGCGCACTTTCGTATTTGGCAGACGACTGTGGTGAGGATGTTACACCTTATTGTTAATGAGAATGCGATCGTTCGTGGAAGGGCGATCGTATTCTAATTTACGACAGAATTATCCCTCAACCATTCTGCAATTTCCTCTTGGGTTTTCTGCCCTGCTGCCAGATCTAACATGACCTGCACGACTTCCTCTTCTGGTGCATCTAGAGAGTAGCCATTCAATTCAAGAAAAACTGCCGCTACAACAAAAGCAATTCTCTTATTTCCATCAACAAAAGCGTGATTCTTAGCCGACCCGTATGCGTATGCTGCGGCTAAGTCAAAAATTGTGGGAGATTCACCATAAGCAAAAAGTTGCTGTGGTCTTGCTAAACTCGCTAAAAATAGATTTTCGTCTCGAATTCCAGGACGACCGCCGTATTGTCGAAGTTGGTCAAGCTGAACACTCCTCACAAAGGATTCTGATATCCAAACTGGCTCCTGCGTCATTCGGATAGCTCACGTAAAGCGTTGGTATATTTTTGGTTGACCTTCTCGTAAGCCTGCATTGCCTTTTCTAAATTTGGATCGTGAGTTGCGATTTTCATTCCATCGGCTGTATCTAAGAGGTAAAGGGTGTCTCCTTCCTTCACATCGAGCCTTTGCAATACTTCTTGAGGCAGTACCACTCCTAGAGAATCACCCACTTTTTCAATTTTTAGGCTATTCATAAAAAATACAGCGGTTGGATATTTCGATGATAACTCCATCGCTGAGATCTTCTTTTACAAAGGCACGATCGCTTACAGTATTTTTATACTATTTTAATCAATTTATGAGCTATGCAATCTATTACTTCGCGATGTCCCAGGAGAGCGATCTTTATCAGAGATTATGTCGAGACAAAGCGACATACATTCTTATGGCTAGAACTTTTCAGCGCGACTTCGAGTGGCTTGATGATATGGAGCCTGAAGAGCTTGAGGAAGAAATTGGAATTCTTATTGAAGATTATCCTGATGTCTTTTCCACTCAAGAGCAAGCATTGCCAATCATTGAACAATTTGAAATGTACATGCAAAATTGTCCACTCGAATCCGCGTATCTTGCAAGCTATTACTTGCGGGAAATTGAACACAACCTGACTCAATTGCTAGATACACTACAACGCAATGAGCATAAGCTTCTCTCTAATCTTCTATGTCCTGATGGCTCACGTAATAGCCCACAGCAATTTAATCCACATTTGCTCTCTCCAACTGTGACAGGCAATTTCAGCAACTTTAGTCTTCTCTCTTCTCAAATCATCCAGGCAGGTGCAACCCTACTTCGTGATATTCCACCAGAGCGCATATTTGACGTTCCTGAGCCATGGCAAGATTCAAATCAAGGAATGTGCTGGGATGATGAAGCAGCTACATTCTTCGGCTACTGGAGAGATCTGTATCTTGAAGCGGCAGAGAGACAGGATGTGATGCTCATTGGAGTTTCTTGAAAATACGATCGCACCTTGCTGAAATCCCCAATCACTTAGATGATTGAAAAGATTTTCTAGCTTACTCAAAACGATGCAAGAACTGTTCGCGGACGTATTGGTTGTCGGAGGCGGAACAGGCGGAACAGCAGCAGCCATCCAAGCTGCAAGACGAGGCGCGAAAACAATTCTCGTCAGCGAATTCGACTGGCTGGGTGGAATGCTCACCAGCGCAGGCGTAACCGCCCCCGACGGCAACGAACTCACAGCCTTTCAAACCGGAATCTGGGGCGCATTCCTGCGCGAACTAGAACAACGCCAACCTGGAGGACTCGACAACGCCTGGGTTAGCTTCTTCACCTACGAACCCCACATCGGAGCCAAAATCTTCGCCGATTGGGTCAAAGCCTTACCAAACCTGCACTGGATCTCAGGAGAAATTCCAACCGCCGTTCTACAAGAAAACGACCCTTGCGGAATTGGCGAAGCCACACGAATTCTCGGAGTCGAGTTTCAAACCATTCGAGTCGAAGCCAAAATCACGATCGATGCCACCGAACTCGGCGACCTCCTCGCCCTCGGCAACATTCCCCATCGTTGGGGCTGGGAACTCCAAGCCGAATTCAACGAACCCAGCGCTCCAACCGAATTCAACGAACTGACTCAAACCTATCCCGTTCAAGCCCCAACCTGGGTTGTCGTGATGCAAGATTTCAGAGATTCAGAAGCGCCCGAAATCCCCGAACCTGAGAACTACAATCCCGACTTATTTGAAACAGCTTGGCAAAACTATGGAGCCGAAACCTTTCTAAACTACGGACGACTTCCTAACGATCGCTTCATGATCAATTGGCCGATCTCCGGCAACGACTACGGCAAAAATCTCAACCGACTGCTCGCCCCCGAAACCCGCCGCCAATTTCACGAAGCAGCCAAAAATCACTCCCTCGCCTTCGCCCACTTTATCCAGTCCAAACTCGGTCGCCGATACGGACTCGCCGAAAATACCTTCCCAAACGGCAGCGCCTTCGCCCTGCATCCCTATTATCGAGAAAGCCGCCGCCTCATCGGCATCACCACCCTACGCGAACAAGACCTTCTCCCCAAAGGAAAAGTCGCCCCTCTGCCCTACCAAGTCGATGCGATCGGATGCGAATACGCCGAAAACTTTTGCCAAGCGATCGCCATTGGAAACTACGCCAATGACCACCACTACCCCAGTGGAGACATCCCACTCAAACCAAAATCCATCCGTTGGGGCGGACGCTGGACAGGCACACCCTTCACAATTCCCTACACCTGCTTAATCCCCCAAGAAATCGATAATTTTATCGTTTGTGAAAAAAATATCTCCGTCACCCACATCGCAAACGGCGCAACCCGCCTCCAGCCGCTAGTCTTAGGAATCGGGCAAGCCGCAGGAATGGCAGCCGCTTTATGCGTCGAACAAATTTGCCATCCGCGACATTTAGAGGTGCGATCGCTCCAACTTGCCCTTCTCAGCGATCCGGTTGCACCCGCCGCAATTTTTCCTTTGTTCAATTTTATCTCGACCCCCCAGAAAGCGATCCCACAAACGGCGAATGCCCCTCTAACCCAAGCCTTTCAGCCTCTAGCCATTCAGCTAAACCATTCAGTGGAATTTTCCATCGCAAAGGAGTACAAGAATATACATTGAAATCTATAGACCAACCTGAGAAAGAATGGCTGATCGTTACAGTAGATCCCGAAGTCAACGCTCAACTGCTGAAACTCAAACCAGAACAATCACTGAGTGGCTTCGGTAAATTTAATCAGTACGGAAATTGGATTTTAGTAGAAGTGCTTAACGCGGATTATCAACACTAACACGAAGCGTTTGTCAAGTAGGTATGACTACCGAACTTGAGTTTTTTAGCAGATTTTGTCCTGACGTGATGCCCCTAAATGTGAAGAAAGGGATATCAACACTGAGGACGTAAAATATGCGCGCTCACACTTTGGTTGCACTCTTTAGCTGGCTCGTCGGAGCAGTTGCTATCGGTACTCACACCACCGAGCGTTTCTTCCCCGCCGCCACTCAGTTAAACGCCCCTCAACTGGTTCCACACACACTTGCCCATCGGGGAAGCGGACGCATCGAGACCGAATTTGAACGAATGACTTTTCTGCTCTAAATCTCTCAATCAGATGATTTCTCAATCCATCTGACCTTTTCATTTTGAGCTTCCGAAGTACGCGGAGAGCGCTTTTCTAGAGAGCCGTTCTCCGTTTCTAAGATTTCCCCAATCTACGATCGCAGGTCATTCTCTAAAAGAAACGCGATGAGATCCCACTGTTGAATTTATGCAAGAGTTGGGCACGTTCAGAACAGCAATTTTATCGAAATCTATAAAGATAAAATTGTCAACAGCATTCTAACGATGAAGTTTTGCCTCTCAATGAGAGAATCCTATGCTGAGAGTCAGCCTCTCACTGTAGACTAAACTTCGTTAGTAATTTCAACTGTATTCGTGTTCTTTGTTTTAGCGGTGGCGCGATCGATATGACAAACGACCTTGATCTGATCAAACTTCTCAGCCCAAGTGCGATGGATCAGATTATGTTGTATCTGGCGTTTAGCGCAATGCGAACGGGCGGTCATCGTCACGGCGCATTCCTAGACGCGGCTGCGACGGCTGCAAAATGTGCCATCTACACGACCTATCTAGAGCAAGATGGCAACATCCGCATGACAGGTCATCTGCACCACATCGAACCCAAACGAGTCAAAGCGATCGTAGAAGAAGTCAGACAGGCGCTCACCGAGGGCAAACTGCTGAAAATGCTAGGGTCGCAAGAGCCTCGTTATTTAATTCAACTCCCCTACGTTTGGATGGAGCAATATCCCTGGCAACCTGGACGCTCAAGAGTTCCCGGAACCAGTTTGACCTCCGACGAGAAACGCCAAATCGAACAGAAATTACCTGCCAACTTGCCAGACGCGCAACTGATTAACTCATTCCAGTTCTTAGAATTGATCGAGTTTCTCAATACACGATCGCAAGAAGAACTTCCCCCCGATCAGCGGATGCCTTTGAGTGAAGCCCTGGCAGAACACATCAAACGCCGCCTAATTTACTCTGGCACAGTGACTCGCATCGAATCACCCTGGGGAATGCCTTTTTATGCGCTAACTCGCGCATCTTACTCTCCTGAAGACCAAGAAGAACGTGCCTATGTGATGATTGAAGACACGGCGCGATTTTTCCGCTTGATGCAGGACTGGGCAAAGCGGCAAGATCAAGTCATGCGAGTTTTAGAAGAATTAGACATTCCCGAAGATCGAGTAGCCGACGCGATCGCAGAACTTGATGAAATTTTGCGAAACTGGGCCGATCGCTATCACAGAGAAGACGGAAAACCCTTTGTTGTGCAGATGGTCTTCGGTTCAACTGAATCATAATCGGCGTGAACTATTACACAATTTAAACTTTTGCAACTGTCTGAAAGATAGCGTCAACTCCCCAGAGTAAACTAGGCAATGATTCTAAGGTGGATCAGTCTAGTACTGCATCATCTTAGAACTACAGATGATGCCAAATCATAAGCACTAATCTGGAGCCTTCCATAATATGTCTCATACGGTCAAAATTTACGACACCTGCATTGGGTGTACACCGAAATGGTTCCCTGGGATGGGTGCCGTGCGGGTCAAATCGCATCGTCCCCCAGAACAGAGGACTGTGTTGGTTGCAAACGTTGCGAAACGGCTTGCCCGACAGACTTCCTCAGCATTCGGGTTTACTTGGGTGCTGAAACGACTCGCAGTATGGGTCTGGCTTACTAAGTTTGTCTTATTAAGCAAAACTTCATACAGCAATCATTTTTCATTTATGTGGGTTCAAAGTTATGGGGGCAAATTGCCCTCTTTTTTTTGGTTTAGATTTTAGAGCCTAGTGAGTGGGGTTCGTAGAGAATGATGCGGTTGCCATCGGGATCGTAGGCGTAGGCTTCGCGTCCATGTGAAGGAGTCCGAATTTCACTGACAAAGGCATCGACTTGATCAAGCAGTGCGATCGCATCTTCTAACTTTTCAATCTGCAAACATAAACTCACGGCTGGAAATAAAGTGATCGGCGCTTTCTCTGGGGATTCTTCAGACGTTGGACAATAAATCCCAAGCCGAATTCCAAACGCCTCAAACTCGGCATATTTCTCCGGCGTAAAAAGTTGTGGCGCTTGCTGAAAAAGTTGCTGATAAAACTGAACAGAGCGATCGAATTGCACAGCAGCGATCGTCACCCAAGCTTTCTGGATTCGCATAAAAATACCCTTACAGACATAAGCCATTTTGGAACAAAACGTTAGATTGAGAAGGAACAGTATTGAGGAAACTGCAATGACCGCTACACTCTCTGCACCTCAGTCGGTAACATCTTGGCTAGGGGATGAAGGAGAAGATTTACTGACGCACAAAGCCAAAGTTTCAAAAGACTTATTGCATCTGCCTGGATCTGATTTTCTCGATCGTATTTTTGTGCAAAGCGATCGCTCTCCCCAGGTGCTTCGCAGTCTACGCCAGCTTTATTCGTTCGGACGATTAGCAAATACTGGATACATTTCGATTTTGCCCGTCGATCAAGGAATTGAACATTCAGCCGGGGCTTCGTTTGCGCCAAATCCCATTTATTTTGATAGTGAGAATATTATCAAGCTTGCGATCGCAGGCGGCTGTAATGCAGTGGCAACCACACTCGGTGTGCTAGGTAGCGTTTCGCGTAAGTATGCTCACAAAATTCCGTTCATTGTCAAACTAAATCACAATGAATTGCTGACCGTTCCGAATCAGTATGATCAAATCATGTTTGCTTCAGTAGAGCAAGCTTGGAATTTGGGCGCGGTTGCGGTGGGTGCCACGATTTACTTTGGCTCTGAAAACTCGACTCGGCAAATTCAAGAAGTCAGTCAAGCCTTTGCGCTAGCCCATGAATATGGCATGGCAACGATTCTCTGGTGCTATCTGCGAAACAATGCGTTTAAGCAAGATAAAGACTATCACTTAGCCGCAGATTTGACAGGGCAAGCGAACCATTTGGGCGTGACGATCGAAGCTGACATCATTAAGCAAAAATTGCCCGAAATCAATGGCGGCTATGCGGCAGTTGCCAAAGCAACCGGAGAAAGTTATGGCAAAACTGATCCAAAAGTGTATAGCGAATTGACGACGGATCATCCGATCGATTTAACTCGCTATCAAGTTCTCAATTGCTATGCGGGTCGAGCAGGATTAATCAATTCTGGCGGGGCTTCGGGTAAAAACGATTTTGCAGAAGCGATTCGGACGGCTGTGATCAATAAACGAGCAGGCGGAACGGGACTGATTTCTGGACGTAAAACGTTTCAGCGCCCGTTTGAAGACGGTGTGAAACTGTTCCACGCGATTCAGGATGTCTATCTCTCTCCTGAAATCACGATTGCTTGAATCAAGCCTGGTCAATCCATCGCTGCAAGATCGGATTGACCAATTCTGGGGCTTCATCTTGCGGACAATGCCCAACGTTCGGAAGTTCAATAAATTCTTTCACTTGCGGATAGTCTGCAAACTTACGTCCTAGCTTGATGGGTTCCCAGGGATCTTTATCGCCCCAAAGCACGATCGCTGAGCAAGGCAATTTTGGAAATAAATCTTCCGGCAAGGGTCCTGTCGAATAGCCCGTAAATGCGACAAAGACCGCTGCTGCACCTTGATCGCTCGCTGCACCTAGAAGTAGCTCAACTAGTTCATCTGTCACCGCTTCCGATCGCGCATATGCCTTAAGCAAAATATTTCTCACCGCTTTTGGCTTGGCTACCTGCTTAAAAAACCATTCTCCAAATGCTTGATTTTTCAAGAATTTTTGTAGAATTGGCGCACCGATGCGTTTAATCCAGGGTTGTGTGGCGCGATATCGCTCGTGCAGTAGTCTGAGTGAGCAATTGAGCAACGCGATCGATTTGACGATGTCAGGATGATCGACTGCGGCTTGCATGACCACAATACAGCCGATTGAATTTCCAACTAAAACCGCAGGTTCGCCCACAATTTCACGGCAGAAGTCAGCAATTTGATCGCCCCAAGTTTCAAAGGTGTATTCAATCTCTTCAAGCGGTTTTGGCTTTGCAGATTTGCCAAAACCGAGCAGGTCGATCGCATAGACACGAGAATTCTTCGCCAGTTCTGGAATGTTTTTGCGCCAGTGAAAAAATGACGCTCCAAATCCATGAACGAGAACGACTGGCGTTCCTTCTGTGCCTTGAGTTTGATAGGCGATATCGAAAGATTTCCATTTCCAGATCTTGTATTCGATCGCTACTGTCGGAGCCGTCACCATGTTCTCTGTTTCCAAAGTGCTTCTTTACAAACTGTAACTATTTTTAAGGCATCTGCGATCGGCAGATTTGAGAAAATGTCGGCTTTTTGAGCAAGCTGGTCTATAACTAATAGGGCAGATCGTCTCAGTTGTTACCCTCCAACGCACTATGGACAGTCCACTTATCGGCAAATATGCACCCGACTTTGAACTCCCCGGTACAGATGGAGCGATTCACCATTTAGCCCGCTACCTTGAGCGACACCAGGCAATCGTGGTCGTCATCATGTGTAACCACTGTCCTTACGTGAAGCTTTATCTCGATCGTCTCAAGCAACTGCAAACTGAGGTTAAACCTCAAGGCGTAACGCTCATCGGCATCAATCCGAATGATTCTGATCAATTTCCAGAAGACAGTTATGAGAAGATGCAATCGTTTGTCGCCGAGCAGCAGATCAATTTCTTGTATCTACGCGATCTGAATCAAGATGTCGCCCAGGCTTTTAAAGCGACAAAAACGCCTCAAGTCTTTTTGCTCAATCAGCAAGGGATTATTTGCTATGCAGGCGCGATCGACGATAATGCTCAGTCTCCACAAGCGGTTCGGACTCCCTATTTGAAGAACGCGATCTCCGCACTGCTGAAGCGTCAACCCATTGAGCCTACTTCAACAGATCCCGTCGGCTGTTCTGTGAAATGGCGTAATTAATCGATTGAGCTTGTCCATACTGGGGGCAACCGAGATCGAGGTCTGAGCGCAATGGATTTGAGTATTGTTATTTGTACTTACAATGGTGCAGATCGAATTGGACAAGTTTTAGACCGAGTGCGATCGCAGGTTCACACTGAGTCGATTGCTTGGGAAGTTCTCGTCATCGATAACAACAGTCGAGACACTACAAAACAAGTTGTCGCAGCCTATCGGGAAGTTCGCTATGTGTTTGAGACGCAACAAGGACTCGCATTTGCACGATCGAGAGCGGTAAAAGAAGCTTCAGGTCAGTGGGTTGCTTTTCTTGATGATGACACGTTGCCGGATGAGAATTGGATTGCCAAGACTTATCAATTTACTCAAACCCATCCAAAAATTGGGGCATTTGGGGGACAAGTTCACGCGGAGTACGAGGTCGAACCGCCTCGCGGAATCGGCAAAATTGCGCCTTATTTAGCGATCGTCGAACGCGGATCGAACCCGCATCGATACGATCGAGTTTTGCCTCCTGGGGCAGGATTAGTTGTGCGACGGCAAGTTTGGCTCGATCACATGCCTGAGAAATTGGTCTTAGTTGGACGAACAACAACTGCAATGCTCGCAAGTGAGGATATTGAAGCCATCTTGCACATTCAGAATTCGGGGCATGAGATTTGGTACAACCCAGATATGCACCTTTATCATCAGATTCCAAAATGGCGAACTGAGAAAGCATATTTATTGAAGTTAATGAAAGGTGTGGGATTAGCTCGGCATCAAATTCGCATGACGCGCTGGCAGACCTGGCAGCGTCCGCTGATTACACCAATCTATTTGTTAAATGATCTGAGGAAATTAATTGCTCATTGGGTGAAATTTGGACGATCGCAAAATCTAGAAGACGTTTGTGAACAGCAATTGTTAGTGAGCAGTTTGGTCAGTCCATTCTATTTGGGACGCTTGAAATTCAAAGAATGAAACTCTTAATTCAACACACCCATCGCCCCGATGAAATTGCAGGTGTTGTCACTTATATTGATGCGATCGTGCCGGGTTTAAATGCCTGTGGCGTAGAAACACAGGTGCTTTCAACTCAGACAAAACCCATTACATCTTGGATTTCAGAGATTCTTTGGGCAGATGTTGTGCACATGAATTCTAATCATTTAGGATTTGCACTCCTCTGCAAACTCTTTGGCAAGAGAATCGTGATTAAATATCATTATTTATTCTATATTTCGACTCATTTTCATTATGAGCAGATGAGTTTTTGGCAACGACTAAAACTCGAATTGATTCAAACATTACCAAAGTCGAACTATCCGCTTAAGTGGAAGCTTCATACATTTGTAAAATGGGCGAGATTAGCAACTCGATTGGGGACGGCGATTTTAAGCGATCGACATGCTGCCTGTAGTCGGTTCCTGGCTGAGTCGCATAGTTTTCCTTGGCAAGTGACAGCGCTAAATTATCCGATCGAGTCTGCATCAGGTCAGAAAATCCTTGCCGATCTCGATCAGCCTTACACCTTTACTTATGTCGGTCGCCTGAGTTCTGATAAAGGGGTTGATCTGTTGTTGAGAGCAGCAAAGCTGATTGAAGCTGAGAATTTTAAAGTCAAAATTATTGGCAGTGGACAGGAGTTAGAGCGATTGACAGGCTTAGTCGAGGAGTTGCAAATTCAAGAGCGAGTTGAATTCTTGGGTCGTCGCTCTGGCACAGAAGTTTTAGAGATTGTGCGATCGTCTTTAGCGCTTGTCGTTCCGTCTCGCTGGCAAGAACCTGCTGGATATGTCTCACTTGAGGCTTCGAGTGTGCGAACTTGCTCGATCGTGGCTAAAGTTGGCGGCTTGCCTGAAATGGCGGGAGCGTCGAATTTGTTCTTCGATCGTGAAGACTATAAAACTTTAGCTCGACAGATGAAAGCTTGTTTGGATGATCCGAATCGGGCGTTGGAGCGAGGCGAATTCGCGCATCAATATATTTGTGAACAGTTCAACTCTGAAAAGGCAGTGCGAGAACTGCTTGAGCTTTGTAATTAGACGAAATAATGATTGGACAAGCAAAAAATTTGACGATCGGAAATATCTCGATCGTCAAATAGAATAATTTTGTCATTGGCTTGACCCGTAGAGACGCAATGAATCGCATCTCTACAAAAAATTGTGGGACAACCCAATCATGGGAAATATCGAATTATCGATTTGCGCCACCCGCGCTTTGGGGCGGATCGACGAATCCCAATTCTTGCAATTGTTGGTAGGCTTGCTTGCCTAAATCGCGGGTTGGTTGCTGGCTTCGGATAATTTGCACGAGCAGAGGAACTGCTAGCTCAGGTTGATTCATCGCCCGATGTGCTACTGCCAAACGGTAGGTCGCTTGGTCGCGCAATTGAGCAGTTTCCAGCGCTTTTTTGCGTTGGCTATCTGCCACACGGGTATCAATTCCAGAAAAACTTGCCGCCAAATCTTGGTGGAAATTGGACAACTGATTGTAGACTTGGCGAGCTTCTTGCAGCTTCTTCACCGCCAAAGGCATATTCTGCGATCGAATCGCTTGCTCAGCTTCATTCATAAGCTGCTGCCCACCCTGAACACTCAGCACACCCCCTTCACCCTGAGTCGCTGTCGGACGCACCACATTTGGATCAGTTGGATCGATCGGGCGGGGCTGACCTGTGCCCGGAGCAGGTTTGGGGGTCTGCGCTTGGACAGAAGGCGTTGTAAACATCACACCCGCAAGCATTGAGAGCGAAAGAATGCCAGAGATGGAAAGAGGTTGAATCGTTCTCAGATGAGCCATGAATAGTTGCAGAATGTTTTTAATAGGACAACTTGGAACTCTCGGATCTTATCACTGAAGAATCCTTTTTTAGATGAAGTCAAAAATTTCTAAAAGTTCGCCCTAATTTAATTTGCAATTCCAATGGGACACCAATAAGAATAGTCATCTGTTATTTTGTTTTGCGAAACACGAAGTCCCACGCCTGCGGGAACAAAATGGTCGGCTCCATCGTTAAATAGCCAAGTACTCCATAGAGCCGTCATTTGCTGGTTCGCAATGTCGATCGTGGGGAACTTTAACAGTTCTTGATAGACATAAAATTGATCGGTGTACCAAGGATCTTGATTTGGATTTTGGTCACAGATTTCGCCTGCAATCACTGAGAAACATCCCTCTCCTTGTCGCCCAAAAATCGGTTTTGCAAAGTAGGTATCGCCCATTTCTTCAGAAGTTTGAACTGTTTTTGGAAACAGATCAAAAACTGTTTTTGCCTGTTCTTCGCTAAAGAAATCTAATCCTAAATCAGTAATTAAAGCGAAAATACTTTTCGGTTGAAGTGCAAAAGCTGAAGCGAAATTAACAACTGCAACTTTCTTTTTTAAGATCAATTCTTCAAGGGCTGACCAAAGTTCGCGACCCTGTGAATCTCGATCGAAGATTGACCATTCGAGCGGATACCACATGAATAAGATATCGATCGGCTCTCCTGATTTCTGATCGAATAAGTATTGATGATCTTTGATACGCAGATCCTCGATCGCGAAAACTCGGGGTCTGTGATCTACAGATTGACTCAACCAGCGCATTGTCCCCATATCTTCTGGATTATCCAGTGTGGTCATCGCAATTCGACAGCCATCGGGTGATTTGCCAAGCCAAGTGGCAGCCCGTTTAATCTGTTGATTGATCGAATGTCTCAGGACAGCATGGCTTTGTTCTTCAGTAGGGTCTAAGCCAAAGTGTTTTGCAATTCTTGAATTTCCTTCAATACATTCAAACCAAAAACTTGGAGTTTGAACATTGGCTTCGATGACTTTATAGACTTGATCTTGCTCGTTCCAGCACCAATCTAACCGCATACAAAACGGCGGCAATCTATCAAATTGAATCACTCGAATTGTTTCTTCGGGGAAGCCATATTCGAGCAGCGTATCCTGGTCAAAATTCCGAATCACTGACCAGAGATGTCCTAACACTGCACCCACTCGCTCAGCCGCACTTTTCATCTTCGAGATTTGCGATTTTGAAACGGGATGGCAGTGATACAACGCATAAGGCGCGTCTCCGAGTGAAGGTTGCGCCGTCGGCGGTAAGTTGTACCAGGGCATCGGGAACTGGCGGAAAAAATGATCTCGATCGAGACTATCAAATGGATTACTCATCCGCCTGCACGACCTCCACCAAAGCTACCAAATCCACTGCGACCGGAAGATGGACTCGAGATGCGACCGCCAGATGAGCCACTGCCTCCAGAGCGGTAATATCCACCTGCCGAACTTCCACCGGTCGAGGAGCATCCGGGAGGAAGTTGTCCTTGTCCATTCGGTTGGCAGTTCTGGGTCGAAGAAGATGAACAGGCTGTGAAAAGCGAGAGTATCATAGAGGACACCGCCAAGCTACGCAGTACTTGAAAGCGATTAGATTTCATAGAACTCCTGTAAACAGGCACATATATGACAGATACAAGTCGATCTCAAGATTCCCGCATTCATCGGGTTAAAAACCTTTAAGCTATGGCGCAATAGAATTAGCGACTGTTGAAATCGAATCCAGTGAATTCCTTGTTGATATAAAGGATGTTTTTGGGATCAGTTCCCTC
>JALOOO010000235.1 GCA_025454375.1 Leptolyngbya sp. Prado105
GTCATCACCTCGCCACCCTATCCCAATGAAAAAGACTACACTCGGACGACCCGATTAGAATCAGTCATCCTGGGATTTCTGCAAACTAAGGCAGACTTGAGATCGATGAAGCAGGGATTAATGCGATCGAATTCTCGCTGTGTGTATCGTGCCGATCAGGATGATCGATGGGTCGAAAATCATCCAGAAATTCAAAGACTGGCAGCCGAAATCGAAGCAAAACGGATTGCACTCAACAAGACTAGTGGCTTTGAGCGGCAATATGCGAGAGCGACAAAACTCTATTTTGGAGGCATGGTCAGGCATTTAGCCGATCTGCGGCAAGCCTTACGCCCTGGCGCACAACTCGCCTACGTGGTCGGGGATCAAGCCTCTTATTTTCGGGTCATGATTCGCACGGGGGAACTCATTGCAGACTTAGCCAAATCGCTGGGCTATGAAGTCACCGATATCGAACTGTTCCGAACACGACTCGCAACTGCGACTAAAGAGCAATTGCGCGAAGAAGTCGTCTTATTAAAATGGAAAGGGAGCGAATCGTAAGACTAAAAATCCAACGATCGCACAGACGATCGAAAATCCTAAGACTTTGAATTTGCCGTTCCAATCTCCTTCAAGTCCGAAGATCATTGCCAGACTTGCGATCGTCATCAAACTCCCCAAAATTGCTGCAATTCCACCAATCCAGGCTAGAATCAGCCATCCGATAATCATCTCTCCCCTCCTGCGGTGTACGGTAATCTCTGCAATAATTCCCCCAGTGGCGGATGGTTATTTTGTCAAATGCTTGTTATCTTTTTTAATATCAAGTGTGGGATTTAGATTTCCCTTGTGGGAATCCTCGAAGAATCAACTCAGTTCGTTCAGGATAAACCACCTTGACAAAAGGAACATGCCATCCTGTAATTGGTCTACTCTCTTTCATTTGGAGCGTATTACGTTATGAGTCAACCTGTAGAACTTTCCTTGGAACAACAATTCAGCATTCGATCGTTTGAAACTCAGGTTCAACAAATGAGCCATGATCAAGCGAAGGAATTCTTGGTTCAGTTGTATGAGCAAATGCTGATGCGCGAGACAATGTATCGACATTTTCTGAAGCATCAGTGGGGCTTAGAGCCGGGTTCGCCCATGCCACCTAGCGTCTAGTTTCGTCGCATCGAGCGACCTCGAACTTTTGCTTTGTTCTCAAGGGTAGAAACACAGCATGGGTGTGGGGCGTTCAACCAAACTCCTTCCTGAATTTCACTTCATTGATTTATTTGCAAGTTTTCCCAGATCTGGAGCCACTCCCAAACCGCCAAATCCCGAATGTAAGCGCACATGGCTTAGTTTGCATGGTTTTTCCAGGTCGCTCATCCATAGATTTTTAAGTGTGATTTAGCTCATTCTGAGAGCCACTCGACTCCGGGCTGTGACAACTACAATCAGTAAGGGTTTACGTCTGAAGCGATCGATAATTACCCCCGAAATCGGAGCGCTGATTGCTGTAAACAAAGCAGGCATTGTCAGCAACAACTTCACCCAAAATTCAACATCTGCTTGGGATTGGAAAAAGACTTTAATTTTGGGTAGGGCAGGCGAAATAGTAGCACCTGCCATCACCGTCATACTACTGAGCAAAAGCAGTGTAATTAACCGCAGCACAAGAGTCCTCCAAAGTAGACCCAAATGCTACAAAACTCGTAAAACACTTGCAACTTTTTCGATCTCGTCCATCGCCTCAATTTCTTGGAGTGCATTGCGGAAATTCCCTTCTTGAACCTCATGCGTTACGACCACAATCTCCGCTGCTCCATCTCGGAATCCGGCTTGCACAACTGATTCCAAGCTGACCTCATGATCGCCAAAGCAAGTCCCAATCTTACCAATCACCCCTGGAAAATCTCTTGTCAGGAAACGGGCATAAAAGCGCGTATAGAGATCGGACATCGGCGCGATCGTGCAGTAATGCTGATGCGAACAAGCAATTAACGGGTCTAGAATCGGAGGCTGACCTGCTAGGGCTGATAGATCAGTTTTCAACAAAGCTGCAATGTTCAATACATCTGCGACGACAGCACTTGCCGTTGGACCTGCCCCCGCCCCGCGTCCAAAGAACATCACTTGTCCAACGGGATCCCCTTCGATCAAAATTGCGTTGTAAACATCATTCACATTCGCCAACGGATGCGCTTTCGGTACCAACGTTGGATGCACTCTTACTTCAAGCTCATCTTCACTCGCTTTCCGTTTCGCGATCGCCAAGAGTTTGATCACAAATCCCAACTTCTCGGCATAGCCAATCTCGATCGCGCTGACATGGCGAATTCCTTCACAATAAACCTCTGGCAACTTAATCCGTCCGCCAAATGCCAAAGATGCCAAAATCGCGATCTTATCCGCTGCGTCTAATCCATCGACATCGGCTGTCGGATCCGCCTCAGCATATCCAAGCTTTTGTGCATCTGCGAGAATTTCAGCAAAATCGCCTCCCTCAAGCTGCATTCGAGTCAAAATGTAGTTTGTTGTGCCATTGATAATCCCCGTCACAGTCCGAATCCGATTCGAGCAAAGAGACTGTTTAATCGGCGCAATCACCGGAATTCCGCCACCTACTGCGGCTTCGAGCAATACATGAACCCCTGCTTCTGTTGCCGCTGTAAAAATCTCATCTCCAAATTTCGCGATCGCAGCTTTATTTGCCGTCACCACATGTTTTTTATGCTGAATCGCTTTTAAGATCAGCGATCGTGCAGGCTCCAATCCACCCATCACCTCAATCACAATATCAATTTCAGGATCAGTGACGACTGATTCTAGATCCGTAGTAAGAATTTCTTTAGGAATCTCGATATCACGGGGCTTATCCAACGATCGCACGCCCACTTTATGAATCACTAACTCTTGGACTAAAGAATGACGCTGAGCCGGATCGCTCAGAATTTCGACTGTTCCAGTGCCGACCGTTCCCAATCCTAATAAACCGACTTTAAACGCCACGGCTTTTTTCCCATCTACAACAGATCTTCCATTTTATGGGAAGGCAAGCCCTCGAAGAAAGCGCGATCGCAGTTTCGTACGATCGCGCTTTCTTCAGCAGTTTGAGTTAAACCTTGATTAATCTGGTAAATCCACTTGATTTCCGTGGTTGTCTTCGTAATACATCGGCGGTTCAACTGCAAAATTATTGATCTGACCCGATTCAGTAATGACATATCCATCGGTTGTCTTCAAATCGGTATCTGACTCTGCTTCGACAGCGGCTTCAAGATCATGCACATTCCGCTCGACATCAACACCCGATGGAATGCGCTCATCTGGCGGATTCACCTGTGTCGGCTGGGCGGTCTGAACTGCCCAATGATCATTCCCTGCTGCACCTTTTCCGGGTTCGGCTGCTCTTGGATCCTTTGTCATATCAGTTCCTCTTAAAATTGTTCACTGCTTCTGACAGTAGTTTGATCGCCAAAGGCAAGATTCCCTCGATCGACGGAACCCATCCAAATCTGAAGATAGAAACTCGTCCTTGTGCAAAGTGAATTTTCAATTCGCTGACCAACTCAAAGATAATTACAATCAATCTCTTTCAGAACCCTGATGGCTCAGACGACCCCAACGGTCACAAGAAAAATCGTCGGGTGGAAGTCATCATCCGCAATCGTGCGCCATCATGAGGCATCATGAAAGCAGTTCTTCCGAATCGCTCATGGCAAGACAATCAATTGCAACAAGACAATCAATTGCAAAATGGTGTGCTTTATCGCTGAGTTTGTTTGTGCTTTGGACTGTACCTGCCCAAGCTCAAACGATTTCGCCTTCAGTTACGGTGAGTTCTTTCTCTCAATCGAACCTTGACCCGCAAACGGTGATCAAGCAGTTGGCAAAGTCGCGCGTGATTTATCTGGGTGAAACACACGATAGCAAGGAAGATCACGACGCTCAGATGGAACTGATCAAAGCTTTACATGCCCAAAATCCAAAGTTAGCGATCGGCATGGAAATGTTTCAGCGCCCGTTTCAGTCTGGGTTAGATCGCTATCTAGCAGGGGCTTTAACCGAAGAAATGCTGCGAGAATTCACGGAGTATGACAAGCGGTGGGGATTTCCTTGGGAGTTTTACGCGCCGATCATTGCATTTGCAAAAGACAACAAATTGCCTGTGATTGCCCTGAATACCCCGACCGAAGTGACTCGAAAAGTTTCCCGCGAGGGTTTAGATAGCTTAACGGTAGAGGAAAAACGCTATATTCCCCCGATCGCTGAAATTCGATTAGAGCCAGATCGATATCGCGATCGCCTGCGAGAAATTTTCGATAGCTTCCATCATCGCAAGGGCAACAATCGCGGATTTGATCGATTCTTCCAGGCTCAGGTTTTATGGGACGAGACAATGGCAGAGGCGATCGTGCAATTTCTCAAGCAAAATCCCGATCGCCAAATTATTGTTCTCGTCGGTCAAGGTCATGTCGTCTACGGGGACGGAATTCCAAGTCGAGTGGCGCGTCGAATGCCAAAAATCCAGCAATCTACTGTGTTGCTTAACCCTTCAGAGGAGATGTTACGCGAAAGCGCGATCGCAGATTATTTCTGGAAAAATCGCCCTAATTAGTCTTCTCTGGAAAGAGATAAATTGCGCCTGAAATCCAGGTCAGAGCAACCGACACCCAAAACAAGCTCACGGCTAAAATCTGCCATTGCGGCGGTAACGGAGCGATCAGAAGCGAGATCGCTAAAATTTGACTGACCGTTTTGAGCTTCCCCCAAAAATTCGCGCCTTGAACTGACGTTTGCAGATTTGGATCAACTCGCCAACCCGCGATCGTCAATTCTCTCGCCAGAATCATAAAAACACCCCAGGCTGGAATCTGCTGCAATTCGACCAGCGAAATTAAAGGGGCAAGGACCAAAAGCTTATCGACAAGCGGATCGAGAAATTTGCCCAAATCTGTGACCTGATTCAGCTTCCGAGCCAAATAGCCATCAAGCCAATCCGTTCCCGCTGCAATCACAAACACCACAACCATAATCCAGCGAGTTGCGATCGTCGGAGACTGCAAGCCATAGAGCAAAATGGGTACCCCTAGCAGGCGAGATACCGTAATCCAAGTCGGCAAATTCATAAAAAAACTGACATAAAAAATTGGGACAGTCCAGATAGGACTCTCCCAATTATCAAGCTAAAGGAGTTACCGAACGCTGACAAACTTAACAAGCCCCATCTTTCTTGAGGACAACTGCAACCGTTTTGAAAATTAACTTCAGGTCATACAGGATTGACCATTTGCGCTGATATTCCAAATCCATATCGATAATGCTTTCAAAATCTTTAACGTTCGATCGTCCATGTGCCTGCCACTCTCCAGTAATCCCAGGCTTGACTCTCAGGCGCTTCCAGTGACGAGCTTCGTAGGTCTTCACTTCATCGACTGTCGGCGGACGGGTTCCAACTAGACTCATTTCACCCCGCAACACATTCCAGAACTGCGGAAATTCATCTAAACTGGTGCGACGCAGGAATCGACCGACACGAGTTACTCTCGGATCGTCTTTGCTCTTAAAAATATTGCCCTTGGCTTCATTCTGAACTAAGTGCTTGAGACTATCGGCATTGGTCACCATTGAGCGAAACTTCCAGATGTGGAAGGGGCGACCATTCACGCCACAGCGGATTTGGCTGTAGAAGATTTTGCCAGGATTGTCGATTTGAATCGCGATCGCAATTGGAATCAAGATAAATCCAGTAAGCATCAACCCAACAGACGCGCCTAAGATATCGATCATCCGTTTCAGCTTACTGTCTACTGAAACATGGGGGATACGAACTTCAGGAGACAGTTGCAGAGCAGAGCGCGTTGAAGCAATCTCTTGGAAATCGAGGCGGGAGGAAGAGAATAGAGAGGTCGGCAATTCAGTAGACGTAATCACGGGGGTAGCCAGGTAGTAGGATTCGGTGAACTCATCTGTCACTATATTCATGCCTACTGATCCCGAACCTGACATCTCGCAACGGTTTGTCTAAACTTTGAAGTATGAAGGAGTTGTATGAAGTTTGAATGTGGCTGATTGAATATCTCTATTTGTGAGGATGAATCGCTTGTCTCCTAACCATTCGGCTGATCTTTACCCTCCTCAAGAAATAGATCTTCAATTCCATCTAATGTGAAAATTGCTGGCTCATTCGCTGTATTCAATTGTTCTAAAGTCGTTTCTTGATTTAACTCTGAATACGCCACTGCATCGATCGTCGGTTCGACTTTTGGCGAGTCTAGTTGAAATAGACTCTTGAGGTCAGACGGGACTTCTCGCCCACTGCTGACTCCGTTGCGAGGCGGAGTTGCCGGAATTGCGAGGGGAAATTCATCCACTTCTACTTCTAATTGATCAATTAATTGAGTCAAGACTGTGATCGTTTCTAGTGAGGGCGATCGAGTCGCTTCAATTCGAGGGGAAATCTCACTTCCCGCATAGGGCATGGTTAACGGAGGTTGATTCAGAGGGTTCTCTGACGAGGTTTGCAAGAATGCTGAGGCATCGCGCCCCATTTGCACTGCCAATCTTCCGACAATCCCAGAGAACATCGCTTCGCTTTGCTGCCCTAGACTATGAAGTTTATCGATCCCTTGAGATAGCGAATCTTGATAGGACTGAATGTCTTTCTGCAAGGATTCAAAGACAACATGCAGTGTCGAATCTAAGCTAGTCAGCGCTTGATCCGCTTGATTGACACCGGGTAAATTAAGAGACGAAACCCCCTCGATCGCAGCAGTAGGCTGCTCTAACATCTGACGATGCGCTTCGAGTTGACGAATTTCCTTGACGAGTGCATTTCTCTGCTGCATTAAAGTTGCCACTTCAGAATGAAGCGGGCGCAGCAGTGTCGATCTCAACGCATTCATCTCATCAATGACCGACTGCATCACTGTTTGAGCTTGCGAGTCAGTTTGAGTCTGATCCGCGTGATTCAGTTGAAACAGTGCCTCTTGTAAATGAACTCGAACTTGCTCTAGCACTTGGCGCTGACGTGCGATTTGTGCCGCCAATCCCCAGGGCAAGCGTGGATTTCCTTGAGCAAGGATATCTTGAATTTCGCTCAGCAAGTGCTGAATTTGATCCTGATTCGCAGTCACAACAAAAAAACCTTTGACTAAAGATTCGGCAAGATCAGATATTACTTGAATCTCAACTTACCTTTAAGGTTGCCCGAACTGAGTCATCTGTTGCCAGTGTTACAAGGAATTACACGATCGTTCTATTTCACGAAACAAAGCTTTACGGCAAAATCAGGAGGTTTTGGATTTTTGAATTTACCGAAGTCTGCGTCAAATTCAATAAACCCTCTAGAATGTTCCTAAATTGCTTAGGAGCGTGGCTGTGTAATCTCTGAGGAAAACGGGCACTCTAGGCTCGTCCCTCATTGCTGTCATTTGGGTCATCTCGCGCTCGTTTTCATGCCGCACTCTGGTTAGTACCCTCAATGGAAGACCGATTCACAACTCTCCGCGACACGACGATCAACACTTCGATCCGCTCAGCCCCATTTTTTGAAGGGCTGCCAGAAGGTGCGATCGAGAAGGCGATTTCTCATGTCGTCATGCGAAGCCATCCTGCAAATCAAGTCATTCTGCTGGAAAATGATTGGGGTAGCTCGGTCTACTTTATTCTGAGCGGTTGGGTGAAGATTCGCACCTACAATCTAGATGGCAAGGAAGTTACGCTGAATATTTTGGGCAAAGGTGAGCTATTTGGCGAAATGGCTCCGTTGGATGAAGTTCCCCGATCAACCGATGTCATCACGTTGGCTCCAACTGTGATTGGAAATATGCCCGCTCAAGATTTTGTGCAACTGCTAGGCTCAGAACCTGAAGCTGGGATTCGCTTGGCGCAGTTAATGGCGCGACGGTTGCGGCAGGTAAATCGTCGGCTGAGACTACGTGAGTCAGATAGTACGTCACGAGTGTCGGATATTTTATTGTTTCTAGCAGATGGACAAGGGAAGCGTAGTCAAAATGGGACGGAAATTCCGAATTTGCCGCATCGAGAACTCAGTAGTTTGAGTGGCTTAGCACGGGAAACGGTAACCCGCGTCTTGAGTAAATTAGAGAAAAA
>JALOOO010000236.1 GCA_025454375.1 Leptolyngbya sp. Prado105
ACAGATTTGGCTTGTAAAGTGCGTCGAATCGTGTTTGAACAACATGAATTCTGCCCCGAACGAGCGAGTAATAGTAGATGCGGATACTTTAGCTTATACCGACTTAAGCAACTCAGCGAATAACAGCAGAAATTTATGTTTCAGCAGAGGGATTTCGAGTTTTTGACTGTCAATCGCCGTTCAATCCAACCTAAAATCCAATCTGCACCTAATGCCATTATTGCAGCCGGAATCGCCCCTGCCAGAATAAGTTGATTATCTACAATTGCAACGCCGCGAAAAATAAATTCTCCTAATCCCCCCGCTCCAATCGCCGACGCGATCGTGGCAAGTCCGATCCCAATCACTGTCGCGACCCGCACCCCTGACAAAATCACACTCATCGCCAGTGGCATCTCAACCTGCCAAAGAATTTGTCGATCGCTCATGCCCATGCCGCGCCCTGCCTCGCGCACCGATGGATCGACGCTACGAATTCCCACAAATGTATTGCGAATGATGGGGAGCAATGAGTAGAGAACGAGCGCGACGATCGCTGTTTTCTCGCCAATCCCGCCAATGATCGGAATCGGCAGCAGGATTCCAAATAATGCCAAACTCGGAATCGTCTGCATCACATTGGCAAAGCCGAGAATCGATTGAGAAAATTTTGGATATCGCGTAATCAAAATCCCAAGCGGAATGCCGATGAGAATCGCTACCATCAGGGCTGTGCCTACTAAGACCAGATGCTCCCAACTGCGCTGTAAAATTTCTTCTCCATATCGTGTCCAAAACTCCATCGCTCGCACTCCAAACTCATCCGAATTGAAATTGCTTCAGTTGCAAATGCTTGGGCAACCCCCCGCAATCGCAGATTAATTGAGTCTCACTCTCTCGCACTCAAAAACGCCATCGCTTCCAAATGCGTCGATCGTTCAAATTCATCCGGCGTTCCGATCTCAACTAAGCGTCCTGCCTGCATTAAGGCGATCCGAGTCCCCAGCTTAAACGCCTCTCGAATATCATGCGTCACAAAGACGATCGTTTTGCCTAATTGCCGCTGTAATTGCAAAAATTCTCGCTGAAGTTCCACTCGTGTAATGGGATCAAGCGCTCCAAACGGTTCGTCCATGAGTAAGAGTGGAGGATCAGCCGCTAATGCTCTTGCGACTCCGACTCGTTGCCGCTGTCCGCCGGATAATTGATGCGGATAGCGATCGCTAAAACTTGCCTCTAATCCCACAAGTTCTAGAAGTTCTAACACTCTGCAACGAATCCGATCCTGCTGCCATTTTTCCAACGCAGGCACAATTCCAATATTCTGAGCAACCGTGAAATGCGGAAACAGCCCTACTTCCTGGATCACATAGCCAATGCTTCGACGCAGTTGGATGGGATTCCAGACCGTTGTCGATCGCCCCTTGACGCGAATCTCGCCTTGAGTCGGAGCCAGTAAATGATTGATCAGTTTGAGCGTCGTTGTCTTTCCGCAACCACTGCGCCCCAATAAAACGATCGTTTCACCAGAAACGATCGTAAAACTCAAATCTGAAATGAGTTTTCTCTGGTTTACCTGATACGTAACCTGACAAAATTCAACAATGCTCATTTTAAGTCGGGATTAACCTGGATTTTTCACAAGGACTGAGTTTTAGCTCACCCGGTCGGGGGAAGTTGATAGAGGGATATCTCTCTACCGTAAAGGAATTGGGTTCGAGTTGTCGGAGTTTTGATTGTTGAACCGCATTGCGAAGCTACAACTATCGAAAACGGGTCATTCCTTAATCGCGATCGTCATCATCATGATCGTGTACTACATCAGCGCTCCTCATGTTGCGTTTGGAGTGATCCGGCTGAATGCGACTCCTACCTCGTCTGTGCTTTATCCACCGACCGGAATCTCACTGGCAGCCGTCTTACTCATGAAACATCATGTTTGGATTGGGGTGTTTGTGGGGGCGGCATTGTTTGGGCGATCGTTCGATCAGGGCAATTGGCTGACGGCAGTTGTCGGGGCAGTGGGTAGTGTGATTGAAGTGATTGTCGCAAGTCGATTGCTCAAACAGGTGAGATTTAGCGGGTCGCTGCGTCGAGTGCAAGATGTCTTGGCATTGATTGGCATCGGTGCGATCTTTTCCCCGATGCTCAATGCGACGATCTCGACGCTAAATGGTTACTTAGCAGGGATTATCAAGCCGACGGGAGCGATCGACGATGGGATCATGCTCTGGCTTGAGGATGCGGTTTCGATTTTGGTGTTTACGCCTGCGATCGTGGTTTGGGGAAGTCGAGGAATTGCTGTTCCGCAGTCTTTCAAAGATGGATTGAGACGGTTGAGATGCGCTCTATTCCGTCAGCGGACGATTGAGTTCTTCGTGTGGTTGGGATTGATGGTGATGTGCAGTTGGCTGATTTTGACGGCTCCTTCTGGAACAATTTCGAGTGTGCAGAGCGCAGCGATTCCTTTGCTCCAGTATTCGCCGTTTTTGTTTATTGTCTGGGCAGCACTGCGATTAGGACGGCGGGGCACGGTTTTGTGTGTGCTGATTGCGTCGTTTGTCTCAATCTGGGAACCAATGCAGAACAATCGGGACAATGTGCAGAATGCGCTGCTCCAGTTCCAGATTTCGATTGGAGTGATGGCAGCGGTCGCGCTTGTTTTAGCGGCTGCGATCGCAGAGCGTCAAACGGTAGAAACTCAGCTTAGACGTAGAATTGAGCAGGATCAATTTTTGGCTGAAAGTACCTTGAGAATTCGGCAATCGCTCGATGTGAATCAAGTCTTGAACACAACAGTCGCAGAAGTGCGAGCATACTTGAATGCGGAGCGATCGCACATTGCGGTGTTTGATGAGCAGGGGTTTACCGAAGTGGTCGCAGAATCGGTTGTGCCAAGCTGGAATCCAATGCTAGAGACTCGTTCTCCTCGTCCAGTTTTGCCAGATATTCAAGCATTATTTGAGCATGAGCCAATTCGGGTGAATCGCAACTCAGAAACAACTCCCCAAACTGAATTTCTCCGCATCTACTATGCCATGTACCAAGTCAAAGCAAGTATTGCGATTCCACTGTGGCAGGAGGGACGCTTGTACGGGGTACTCAATGTGCATCAATGTAGTGCGCCCCGGAATTGGCAGGAGTTTGAGATTGAGCTACTGACGCGATTGGCAACTCAGGTTGAGCTTGCAATTCAGCAGGGGCGATTGTATGAGAAGGTGCAGGGATTTGCTACAGGGCTAGAGTCGCAAGTGCAGGAGCGCACTGCCCAATTGCAGCAGCAGATGCTGGAACTAGAGACGCTTAATCAGGCGAAGGATACGCTCGTTCATGCGGTCACTCATGATCTAAGAACGCCCGTGCTGGGCATGTTGATGGTTCTTAAGCGGTTGCAGTCTAAAGCGGATGAGACGATTTTGCTGTCGAAGTCGGTTCTCGATCGCATTGTTGAAAGTGGCGATCGACAATTGAGCTTGATTAGCTCTTTACTAGAGGACTATTCGCAAGAGCCGCAGACGCTGATTTTGAACTATCAGTCGGTGTCGATCTCGGAGTTAATTGCACAAACAATTCAGGATTTGCAGCCGTTATTCGTGCAAAATCGAATCCGGTTGGAGACGCAGATTTCGCAAGATTTGCTGAGCTTTCAAGCAGATCCGATTCATCTAAAGCAGGTTTTGGAAAATCTGATCACGAATGCTGTTCAGCATAATCCTCCGGGGATCACGGTATCGATTCGGGCAGATCGGATTGGGAATGAGGTGAAATGTACAATTTCTGATGATGGAGTTGGGATTTCGCAGAATCAATGTGATGTGCTATTTGATAAGCCATTTTTGCGCGGCTCGCAGAATCATCATCGCACGGGGTTAGGATTAGGACTGTTTCTGTGCAAGCAGGTAATTTCGACGCATCAGGGGCAGATTGGGGTGGACTGTGACAGCAAAGGAACAGAGTTTTGGTTTACTTTGCCCTTGGGTGAGGCTCAAGATTAAAGAATCTCACGGTTTCGACTTCGCTCAACCTGCGAGACTCTTTCTACCCATTTGATTGATTCAGTGCAGCTTGACTGGCGCAATATGGAATCGAATCTGCTTTTGGACGAATGCCCGCATGAGAGCTAATGTTGAGAATGCAACTTGGACATCTAGCTGCGTCCTTTTACAGAGGGATGATCGGGGCAATAGCGGACAATCTCGATCGTTTGAGGCAATACACCGACCATCAGCGCAAACGCTTCACTAGGTAAGCGGGCAACTAATTCGGCTCCAAAATAATTTTCAAATTGATTCAAGATCATTTG
The DNA here is from genome assembly GCA_025454375.1 of Leptolyngbya sp. Prado105. Lineage (GTDB taxonomy): Bacteria > Cyanobacteriota > Cyanobacteriia > Leptolyngbyales > Leptolyngbyaceae > Leptolyngbya. The sequence goes on from JALOOO010000236.1 coordinate 4,283, forward strand.
CGCTCGTTGGAAGGGGAGCGCATTATCTGTAATCTGCTGCGTTAAGCGAATCCATTGCCGACGAATTAAATAAGCCTTCTGCCGCTCATCGTGGGCTTTTGGATACACCAACGACAGATCTCCCACCGCCAGCACTCCTTTGCAATCTCGATCGAACAAATTTCCGACCGCCGCGCCTGGACCTGCGAACTCCGCATGAAACTGCTTATAAATAATTAATCCATTTCGTCTACGGCTATTCACTATCAGCGATTGCCCGTGGCTAAGCTGAGTCAGAATATCAGACACTTTACTTAAAAAACAAGAACTTAAAGATTGTGCCACTACACTCTAGTGGCTTTTTTCTGATCTGTCATGGGTGATGGACAGTTTAACAACAGGATCATTGACATTCGCGATACCGTTATTTACGCCCTTGACTCGCAAGCTGAATACGATCGCTCAATTGCCGTAAGGTTTGCGCCATGCTGGAGTCTTTTTCTTTGAGTTGTCCAATTTTTTCGCAGCTATACATGACGGTTGTGTGATCCTTGCCGCCAAAAACATCGCCAATTTTCGGCAGACTTAATTCAGTGTGATGACGCATCAGATACATGCCGACCTGCCGTGCAACACTGATTTCTCGACGGCGAGAGTTGCCTTTGAGATCTTCGATCGACACGCCAAATGCTTCTGAAACCGAGTTCAAAACGGCTTCAGGTGAAGCTTCGACTTTCTCAACGGGCGGATTCAACATTGGCGCAATATTTTCGACCGTCATTGGTAAACCGGAAATTGAGATATAGGCAACGGCTCGAATCAGTGCGCCTTCTAATTCTCGAATGTTGGAGGTGTAGCTAGAAGCAATGTACTCGATTACTTCACGCGGCAGGCGCATATTCTCGTATTCGGCTTTTTTCTGCAAAATCGCCATCCGGGTTTCAAGATCCGGCGGTTGAATATCCGCAATCAAGCCCATTGAGAACCGCGAACAAAGACGCTCTTGCAGGCGAGGAATTTGATTGGGGGGACGGTCTGAGGCAAGAACGACTTGTTTGCCCGACTCGTGCAGCGTATTAAAGGTGTGGAAAAATTCTTCCTGCGTGTATTCCTTACCCTCAATAAACTGAATGTCATCCACAAGCAAGACATCAGCCGCACGATAACGATCGCGAAAACTCTGTAAGTCATCTTTGCGGATGGCGGTGACGAGATCATTTGTGAACTTCTCTGTCGAGACGTAGAAAACCTTGGCATCCGAAGAAATTTCTAAGCGGTAATGTCCGATCGCTTGCATCAGATGAGTTTTGCCCAGTCCGACCCCACCACATAGGAAAAGCGGATTAAACTCTCGTCCAGGCGACTCAGCAACCGCCAGAGATGCGGCATGTGCCATACGATTATTCGGTCCGACGACGAGGCGGGAAAAGACATATTTCGAGTTGAGATCTGTGGACTTACTCGGTTCACCTTGGGCAGGCATATGGTTAAGGGGAGGCGATTCTGTCATGAAAGGATAAAACAAATCAGCATCGGCATCGACCACCGCATCAGGATCAGGCACAAATCGAAATTGCACCTCAACCGGACGACCCAAAATATCATGGACGACTTCGAGAATCGTCTTCATGTAGTACTTCTGAACCCAGTTCTTAGCGAATGGATTCGAGGTTCTTAAGGTCAAACAAGTCTCCGTCAGTTCTTCGGGGATCGCTGTCTTCACCCAGGCTTCAAAGGTTGGACGGCTGAACTTAAGCTCCAACACTTCTAGAACTTCAGACCACATTCTATCGATCGAACTGTCTACCGCCATAGTTGCGCTCCGAACCCCAGACCAAAGCATAGAATAATCTACTGTATTTCATTTTGTCTCGATGCGATCAAGTCAAGTTTTTTTCGATCAAAATGGCTTTCTGCGGTAATATCGATCGCTTGCGCTAGCATGAGATCGTAAAATCATTGAACTGACTTTCGTCTGATTTTTAGTCCTTTTCTTGGCTTTCTGTGGTGAATACTTCCTCTTCCAGAGTCGATCTTGCTAAGCTCTACCCGTTTGAACTTGACGAATTCCAATTGAGCGCAATCGCCGCGCTGGATGCCGGAAAATCGGTTGTCGTCTGCGCGCCTACAGGGTCAGGGAAAACGCTGGTTGGGGAATATGCAATTCACCGCGCGCTCGCAGGTGGGAAACGAGTTTTTTATACGACTCCGCTCAAAGCACTGTCGAATCAGAAGTTACGAGATTTTCGCGAGACGTTTGGCACTGAAAATGTTGGACTTCTGACGGGAGATACTTCGATTAATCGAGATGCGCCGATCTTGGTAATGACAACTGAGATCTTTCGCAACATGCTGTATGGCACACCGATCGGAGAAGTCGGAACTTCGCTGATTGGAGTCGAGGCAGTGGTGCTGGATGAATGTCATTACATGAACGATCGACAACGTGGCACCGTTTGGGAAGAGTCGATTATTTACTGTCCGCCTGAGATTCAACTTGCTGCACTCTCTGCAACAGTTGCGAATAGCGACCAGTTGACAGACTGGATTTCTCAAGTGCATGGCGAGACAGAATTAATTTATTCCGATTTTCGTCCCGTTCCGCTTCAGTTCTCGTTTTGTACTCCGAAAGGGCTGTTTCCGCTTCTGGATGAGACGGGCAAGCGCATTAGTCCGAAGCTGAAGCCAAAACGCGCTCAGTATCGTCCGAGAGGGGCGAATCAACGCGGGGCAACTCGACCCGAAGCAGCCGGTTTGGCATTTACGGTTAGCCAACTCAGCGCGAAAAATATGCTACCCGCGATTTATTTCATCTTTAGTCGGCGCGGGTGTGATAAGGCTGTGACAGAGTTAAATGCGATGTCGCTGGTCAATGAAGCCGAAACAGAAAGATTGAAACAGCGGATTGATGATTTTCTCGATCGTAATCCTGAAGCAGGTCGAGCCGGACAAGTTGAACCGCTTTATCGCGGGATTGCAGCGCACCATGCTGGAATTCTTCCGGCTTGGAAAGGACTCGTTGAAGAACTGTTCCAAGAAGGGTTGATCAAAGTTGTGTTCGCAACAGAAACCCTTGCGGCTGGGATTAACATGCCTGCAAGAACCACTGTGATTTCTAGCCTTTCCAAGCGGACAGATGCGGGACATCGATTGCTAAATCCGTCTGAATTCTTGCAAATGTCGGGGCGGGCGGGACGACGGGGCATGGACGACCAGGGTTATGTCGTTACAATGCAAACGCCGTTTGAAGGGGCGAAAGAAGCGGCGTATTTGGCGACATCTGGAGCCGATCCATTAGTCAGCCAATTTACTCCCAGTTATGGAATGGTGTTGAATCTGCTGCAAACACATTCGATCGAAGAAGTGAAAGCGCTGATCGAACGAAGTTTTGGACAATATTTATCGACGTTGTATTTGCGTCCGCAGCAGCAAGAACTTGAGCGCTGTAAGCTCGAATTAAAGCAACTTGAAACACTCGTGTCTGAAGTCGATTGGAAGCTTTTAGCACAGTATGAAAAGCTGCAAAGTCGCTTAAAAGAAGAGAAGCGATTGCTGAAAACTTTGCAGAGTCAGGCAGATGATATGCAGACAGGGGAAAGAGCGATCGCGCTTTCTTTTGCAGTTGCAGGCACGGCTTTAACGCTGAAAGGGGATGGTTCTAGCTTGATTCCAGCCGTTTTAGTCGCAAAAGTCCCAGGCTCAGGGCAGTTTCCTTATTTACTTTGTTTGGGACAGAGCAATCGTTGGTATGTGGCATCGGTTGCAGATGTGGCAGCTTTGCGAGGTGAGATTCCGCGCTTAAAAGAAGTC
>JALOOO010000038.1 GCA_025454375.1 Leptolyngbya sp. Prado105
AAATACCTCAGCAATCTTGTGTGAGTCTAATGCTCCTACCGCTGCTGCTGCAACTGCTGCTGTTCCAACCAGTGGTACAGCTTGTGCAACAGGCACTAGCGTTGTAACCAAGTAGTATGACGCTGACAATTTAGCAAATTTCAAGGTGAGTAGATTGATCCTGCTCACCTTGTTTGTTCATGTTAGATTTTCCTGAAAGCTGTCCATACTAAATCTGCTTTTTGTGTGAATTCCCCATGACGATGACTCCAGTGCCCTCGGTTGACATCTCTACATCTTGGCAACAGCAAGCCCATGAGTACTTAATTCAAGGAAGATACGATCGTGCTGCAACACTCTACGAGCAAGCGATCGAATCTGAACCTGACATCAAATCTTATTATTGGCACTATGGCTTACTGCTCCTATTGCAGGGAGAAGAGGCAGAGGCTCAAACGACTTGGCTATTTGCACTCTCTGAAGTTGACCCTGATCAGGTCGAGCAATGTAATGTTGAGCTAATTCAGGTGTTGCAGACGGAGGCAGAACGCCGCGAATTTCTCCGTGATTATTCGATGGCTTGGGCGATTCGGCAACATATTCGAGAAATTGCAGCAGATGACATCAATAATCTCTGGCACTTAGTGAAGCTATCGATCGAGATTGGATTATTTACATCCAATATCTTTGAGGAGATTGGGTTAATTCAGCAAATTCAAGTTGAGCGTCCCCAATTCGATCCAGTTCTAGCGCTTAAGGTGATTGAGCAGATCCTGGGTCAATTTCTACCTTCATCGGAAATTCTTAACCTAATCGAGGCTTGCAAAACAAAAATTTCACCTCCAAAAGCTTGGCATGATGTCATCATTCCAGCAGCATTTAGGCTGGGCTATGATTTACGCAAACCTAAAGAGGCAGCCGGACTGCTAGAAATTGTTTTAACTATTCAAGATGAGCCAGATTTACTGGGCGATCTTGCAATGTTCTATCAGAATGACAATGACTACGATCGAGGAATTGCTGCTGCGAAACGTCGCCTTGAAGTCATGGACTCGCTGCCTGATAAAATCTTTTCAAGCCATCTTTTACTGAGAGGATTACTTGGTGCTGGGGGACTTTGGGAAGAAGCGATCGCAGCTTCAGAGCAACATTTTGACTTGCTCCAAGCTCTAATTGATCAGCAACCTACCGACATTCATCCAGGTCGAGTTCGACGATTATTTAATTCAGGCTATCACCTGGTCTACTTCAAAGATCAGCCTGAAAAATGGCGATCGCTGCAAAATCAACTCATGGATTTCTGTCAGAGAAATATGCAGCTTGAGGTAGCAGAGCAAGTCAAAAAATTCCAGTTCACAGAGCGAGTTCAAGCTTGGCAGAAGAACCCAACAAGACCTTTAAGAATTGGGTATTTGTCTCACTGTATGGCATTTCATTCTGTAGGTTGGCTAGCTCGTTGGCTGTTTAAGCATCATAAGCATGACCATTTCGAGATATACGGATATTTCATCAACTACAAAGAAGAGTTCGATCCAGTTCAGGATATGTTCTCTGACAACGTTGATCATGTTCGTAAAATTACATCTTCAATGCACGGAATCGACATTGCAAATCTGATTTACCAGGATGAGATAGACATTCTCATTGACCTCGATAGCATTACACTCGATTTAACTTGTCAGGTATTTGCACTCAAACCTGCTCCCATTCAAGCGACTTGGCTCGGTTGGGATGCTTCAGGAATTCCGGCAATTGACTACTTTATCGCTGATCCCTACGTTCTACCCGAATCAGCGGATAGCTACTATAGCGAGAAGATTTGGCGGCTGCCCGAAACTTACATTGCAGTCGATGGATTTGAAGTCGATGCGCCGACCTTGCGCCGCGAAGATTTTAGCATTCCTGATGATGCAGTCATATTTCTCACCGCACAACGAGGCTATAAGCGCCACCGAGATACTGCCAAAATGCAGATGCAAATTATCAAAGAGGTTCCAAATAGCTATCTGCTTATCAAAGGGTTTGCTGATGAGAAGTCAGTTCAGAATTTTTTCCTAGAAATCGCAGATGAAGTTGGCGTTGCCCACGATCGCTTACGCTTCCCTAAAACTGATCCGCTTGTTCCGGCTCATCGCGCCAATTTAGCCCTTGCAGACATCGTTCTCGATACTTTCCCTTACAACGGTGCAACGACCACACTCGAAACGCTTTGGCGAGAAATTCCAATTGTGACAAGAGTAGGAGAGCAATTTGCTGCTCGAAATAGCTACGGCATGATGATGAATGTCGGAGTAACTGAGGGGATCGCTTTTAGCGATCGCGAGTATATTGAATGGGGTGTACGGTTAGGAACTGATGCAGCGCTACGGCAAAGCGTCGTTTCTAAACTGCATCAATCGAAGCGATCTGCTCCTCTATGGAATGGTAAACAGTTCGCCCGTGAAATGGAACAAGCCTATAAACAAATGTGGGCGATTTACACGGAAAGCTGAGCAGTTGTTTCTGAACTTTATTGATATCTGGAGGTTGCTTTGACTGCTTCAGTCATTTTCGATCGCGCTATTCCTGCTGAGATCACCAAGTCGCTCAAGATTCTTGTGCTGACAAATCTCTATCCTCCTCAAGTTCTGGGAGGATATGAGCGCTCAATCGCAGATTTTGCCAGACTACTCCAACATCGCGGGCATCAAGTTCTAGTTCTGACAAGCGACGCGCCCGAACTTCATGCAGTTCATGAGAGTCGTTATCCAGAACCGCGTGTCGATCGTACGTTCTCACTGCTAGGAGAGTGGTCTTCTGAAGGGACAAGATGGTTCGATCAGGAAAGTGTGAGCGAACGTTTGCAGCAGAATCTTCAAGTTCTCAATCAACAGATCGATACTTTTAAGCCCGATGCCTGTTTTGCTGGGAATCTAGATTTTCTAGAAATAGGAGTTGAGTTGATTGATGCACTTTTAAGCCGAAATATTCCGATCGCGCATTATGTCATGAATGCTCATCCAGGTTATTCGGTCGAGCTTGCACCGCAGCGATCAATTTATCGCTATATCACTTGCAGTAATTGGATTATTCACAGTCTTGTTGCACAGGGATATCCAATCGCAAATGCACAAGCGATTTACCCAGGCGCAGATGTGCAGGCATTCTACCAGCCAGAGTTACCGAAGCGCGATCGACTCAGAATTGCTTATGCTAGTCTAGTCGCACCTTACAAGGGAGCCGATGTTTTGCTTGAAGCATTGGCTCTTCTAAATGCTAGTGGAATCGAATTTAGCGCCACGATTGCAGGCGGTACTTTTCAACCTGACTTTGTAGAAGCACTGAAGTCTTTCGCGATCTCTGAGGGGTTAGGCGATCGTATTGATTTTGTCGGCTCTCTATCCCGCATTCAGCTACAAAAACTTTTTACAACTCATAATGTTCTTGCCTTTCCGTCTCGCTTTCAAGAACCATTCGGAATTAGTCAGATTGAAGCAATGGCGGCAGGGTTAACTCTCGTTACAAGCGGCACAGGAGGCGCGGGCGAAATTGTTTATCACGGAGAAGATGGACTGCTGTTTGAGTCCGAAAATCCTTTAGCCCTTGCAGATGCTCTATCATTTCTTGCAGCAAACCCTGAAACCTGGGAGCGCCTTGCTCAGAATGGGCAACGCAAAGCAATAACTGAGTTTACTCAAACCAAAGCACTTGCAAAGCTAGAAAATAATCTGTTTGAACTCGTTGCAATATCAGCATAAGGACTAGTCAAAATGGCTCTTTTCGTTCCCTATTTGAAGACTCATGGGCATCTTGAACATCTCAGCATCACAGTTGGCATTATTGGCTCTCGAAAAATTCTACAAGATGATGACTATGGTTCTAAAGGTTGGTCAGTTCTCGGTCAGCATTTAATCATCTATGGTTTCGATGCAGATGCAGAAGCCTGCGATCTAGCAAATGCAGAATTATCAAATCGCAACATTTCCTGGAAAGAGAAGCATATTCCACTTGCTCTAGCTAGCACTATAGGAGAAGCAACGCTTTATGTTACAGGTCATCCAGCCTGTAGTTCTTTGTATCCACCGAATGAGCCTTTGATTTCTCGCTTCAATGGATTTGAACACTCTATGAAGCCAAATTTCACAGTCGAGATCGAAACGACAACGATCGATAATTTCTGCAAAAATGAGAATGTTGAATTCGATTTTCTCCAAATTGATGTCCAAGGTGCAGATCTTGATGTGCTAAAAGGTGCAAGTAAAGCACTTGAAAATTGCCTTCTTGGTGTTCAGGTTGAAGTAGAGTTTATTCCACTTTATCTTCAGCAACCCCTATTTGCCGACATTGATTTATGCCTGAGAAGCTACGGGTTCAGTCTATTCGATCTCATCACTGATAATCCCTGGTGTCGTGTCACCAGAGCCTGCTCACCTTTGCGAGCCGCAAGTCGCGCAGGTCAACTGACTTGGGCAGATGCGTGCTATCTTCGCGATCCACTACAGAATTCAACGTCTCACGCTCAGAGTCCAGATCAGATTTTGAAACTTGCTTGTCTCGCAGATGTGTTGGAATTTCCTGACTACGCATTAGAGCTATTAGGCTACCTGACGATCGAATACGGCAATGATTCGATCTACAATTTCGCACCTGTCATTTCAGAGGTCTTATCTCAGTTCCCAGACTTAATCGATCAGGGATTGGATAAGCTACCAATTATGAAAGCGATCGAAAACCGATTCAGTCGCGTATGAGTATTCCAACACAATGATTATTCTCATTGTCATCTCATTCGTTTCTACATGGTTCATTTTATATTTCAATGAACCCTCAGACAAAAGCAAACTCAGAGTTTCATTTCTAAAAGCTACAATCGTCCAAGCTTGTTTGATTGCAGTTTCGACTGAGGCTCTTAGTTTGGTTCGAGCATTAGATTTCTACTCTATTGCTCTATTTTGCGTGCTCGTTTCGATCGTGAATAGCTACATTCTGTATTCACGCTATCTTAGCCTGTTTCGACTCAATCTATTTCATTACTTCCTAACGCAAATTCAGCAGTTAAACTTTACTAGTAAGCTGATTATCAGCGCTACTATCACGATCTCAATGATCAGTTTACTGATTTGTCTAATTGCGCCACCTAACAATATTGACTCGATGACATATCACATGCCACGGGTCGTGCATTGGGTACAAAATCATTCAGTTGAACACTATCCAACGCACATTACACGACAACTCTATATGCCTCCGGGTGCGAGCTATATTGTCACTTACTTTCAGATTCTCTCCGGTGGAGATCGCTTTGCAAACTGTGTCCAGTGGATTGCTTTCGTCGGTAGTGTCTTGGGAGTTTCGCTGATTACAAAAGAGCTAGTGAATGAATCCGCTCAATGGATTGGGATGCTGGTCAGTGCAACAATTCCAATGGCGATCGCCCAATCAACAACAACACAAACTGATTTAGTCACAAGTTTTTGGCTGGTCTGCCTCACCTATTTTGCTTTAAAGGCTCAAGAGAACGATCGAACAACTCTGTTTTGGATCGCTGCTTCTTTCAGTTTAGCGATCGTCACTAAGCCAACAGCTATTATCTTTGGCTTCCCATTATTTCTTATTTTCGCATTTCTAACTTTTAGAAAAAATCTACAGCACTCTCAAAACTTTCTATATGCTTGCTCAAAAAGCTTAAGAAACTGTATTTGGATTGGCGTAGGAGGTTTAGTTTTATCGCTGCCAAGCTGGACGCGGAATTTTGGATCGGTAGGTAACTTTCTTGGAGCCGATCAAACAACTAGAAGTCAGGTTTGGAGTCTTCCTGAACTTCTGTCTAATCTCCTCAAAAATGCTGCTCTTAACCTTCCAATTCCAGGTTTGGCTCAGCTTATCCTAGCAATTCATGAACATGTCCTTAAAGTAGACATCAATGAACCTAGACTCAACTTTGCAGCAATGCCCTTTGATACGGTAAAAATTTCTCCAGTTACGCTACTCATCCCATCAGAAGACAATGTTGCTAACCCATTGCATTTTATTCTAGGATTTTTTGTCTGTCTGTCTTTCCTGTCTAAATGCTCTAAAAGAAATGATGAGAAGCACTTAAAGATATTTCTGCTTGGAATGGCAACGATTGGTGGGTTTATTTTGTTCTGCTACTTACTAAAATGGCAAGCTTGGGGAAACCGTTTGATGCTTCCTCTCTTTCTACTCCAAGCTCCAATCTTGTCGTACTATCTTGTGAAGATTGAGAAACGCTATATCACCTGTATTTTTCTAGTTCTAGCTTCGACGATCGCAACTTTCTATACTTTAACTCCCATTCGGCATCCACTGATTGCTTTACCTACGCAGCAATGGTCGCCAGAGTATTTGGGTATTCATCAATCTAAGTCAATTCTGTCATTAAAACGAGATGATATCTACTACAGCGGTTCTGGGAAAAGGCTAAGATCTTTACATCACGATGCTGTAAATACAATTCTCCACCAATACAAATGCCGAAATATTGGCTTCATTTCTGAGCAGAATGATTGGGAATACCCAATTTGGGTATTACTAAACAGAAAAACAGAGAGCGATTTCCGCATGAAACATGTTGCTGTTCAGAATGAATCTAAAAACTTACAGCCAGAATTTTCAGATGCAGAGGTTTGCGCGCTGCTTACAAGTCAAGGCAAAACGCTGCAATTAGAACAAGAGCAATCATCTTTAGAAAAACAGCTACCCAAATAGTATTCCTGTTAGACGCGCTTTTGGAGAGATATGAAGCTATCAGTGGTCATTCCATGTTTCAACGAGCTAGGAACAATCATACAGGTTGTAGAAGCAGTGAAATACGCAGCGGTTTTGCAGCAGCAACAGGGGACATTGTGATTGTTCAAGATGCTGACCTGGAATATAGCCCTCAAGAGTTCCCATTTCTCATTAACCCAATTCTTGAAAACAAAGCAGATGTTGTATTTAGTTCACGGTTTATAGGCGGACAGCCCCATCGAATTGTTTACTATTGGCACATGGTCGGCAATCAGTTTCTAACCATGCTCTCAAATATGCTGACGAACATAAATCTGACGGATATGGAAACGTGCTACAAAGCTTTCCGACGCGAAGTAATTCAATCGATCGAGATCGAAGAGAATCGATTTGGCTTCGAGCCTGAAGTCATGGCAAAAGTTGCCCAATTCGGATGTAGAATCTACGAAGTTGGCATTTCCTACTATGGGCGAACTTACAAGGAAGGTAAGAAAATTGGTTGGAAAGATGGCTTTCAGGCAATTTTCTGTATTCTAAAGTATAATCTCTTCCCCAAGCCTCGAAAGAATCGCGCGATCGCACCTCGATACAACTACTAAGCCAAAGCTTGAGGAGACCTGTGCAAAACAGAGTGTTATTGGCGACTGTGACAACACTCTGTTTTTTGCATTTACAAACTCGCTGTCTTCCCAGTTTCTGCTTGAGATTGCACAGGCTTCACTTCGGTATATCCCATCTCACTAGCAAGCTCTCTCAGTAACGAAATTTGTTGCTCAAACTCAAACGCTTCAAGGCGTTGCAACAGATTACTAATCGTATCAGACGCAGAATAATCCGCAGGCATTCCCACAACAGCCTCACCCATTGCAACCGCCCAAGCATACCAAACCAAAAGTTGATTGTTCTCCTTCAAAGCGCCATAAGCCCGCGAGTACTCAGTATCCGCCCGATTCACAATATCCCGCATCCCCTGAAGCTGATCCTGATGCGACAAGTTGTAAAAGTCTCCCAGCAACAGTGGTGCTAGCTCAGGATCAGCAGCTTGTGGAGCCGCAGGTGTAATCGACTCACCCATTTTTTCATAAACGTAATAAAGCAGTGCCAGCTTCTCATCGGTTTGAAGCTGATTAAAATCCGAAACAGCACTCTGAACCGCGTCTCCTAAATACTCAGACGGATTCACATTCTGACTCGCTGATTGAGGCATGAGAAATCTCCTATATCGATTTAATTTACATAAGACCTATCAGGCTTTCTCGTTCGGTGTCTCCCCCCTTGAGAGCGACTTGTAGGATCTACCCTACGAGTGTTTAAGCGCCGCTCAAAATTGCGTAAGTTGACGACAGAAGCAATCTTAATTGGAGAATTTTTATGTCAGAACTCAATACAGAAAATCAACCGCATGAGGCTCAGTTAGTTGCTGAAGAAATTGCAAATGGCGATCTTCGCGCTCCTAAAATCGATGTCGCAGCAGACTATGAAGCGGCTCAAGAATTTAGCACCAGTAGCATCGATGATACCGAAGAGGGGCAAAAAGCAGCAGAAGCAGCTACCGCTCCCCAGTTTGAAGTCGAAAGCCCCGAAGACGTAGAAATTCCAACCTCCACAATCGACTCCACAGGTGACCCAACCGACTACCAAGATCTCGCCAAACAAGTCAACCCAATCTCCGGCACGGCTGGCAATGTCGATGATGATCTGGTCAAAAAAGCACTAGAGCTAGGGAAACCTGGAAATTCCTAAACGAAATTCCTAAACAATTCCTAAACTAAGTCGCGCTGATTGTTCTACAACAAGTTCTCACTCGGAACAATCAGCGCTTTCAACTGCGACAAATTATGCTGGCTAAACGCGATCGCAGTTGGCTCTCCAATCTCCGTCCGTAACGCCAGCGCTTCTTCAAGCAAATCATAGCCCAGCGTCACTTTCTCCTGGCAAAACGCCAACGTCCCCAACTGATGCAGCGCCCAAGCCTCTGAGATTTCATCTTCCAATGCCCAGGCTGCTTGAAATCCCCAGCGCAACATCTGCTCCCAAGCGCCCCATAGCTTGCTCACCGCAAAATCATGCTCCGTCAATCGCACCAGATTCAGAACTTCAGACCATTGCCCCTGTTGCCCAAAATTTTGCAGAATTGTGAAAACGCCACCCGCCTTGTAGGGAGTTGCTAAGTCTAAATGAATCGGGCGAGACAAATCGATCGCACAATCCGCCCAGAAAAAACGCCGCTCCACTGAAGCGACAACCCATAGACTCGCAGGCACAATCCGACACAGTTGCTCGATTTCTGCTGCTGTTAACGTGGGATGATCGAGCAAAATCAAAGCCCGTCGATCGCTCAATCCCTCTCGAATCTCTGCCCTCGAAGCCTTTACGTCCGTAGGAACCTGGTAAAACTGCTCAAACATTCGCTGCAATACATCTTCAATTCCATCAGGCTGATCGAGATAGAGAACCCCATGTTCCATCTCGATCACATTCGCCAGCGATCGCAGCAATTCCCCAAAATCTTGATTGCCAAAAATCTCGATCGACTGATGCGCCTCGATCGCCGTTAAAATCTCTGGCACAACCGCTTCAGAAATTGGAATGCTCTCAAGCTTCGGCAAAATTTGCTCAAATGACCTTACATCCATCTGCAACGGCTGCAAAATCACACCATAATCCGAACCAATCAGCAACTCACATTGCTCAAGACTCAATCGAGCAAGAGCCTTGCCCGCCAACTCCGTCTCAATTGTGCTGGGAAGGGCAGGACGGGACATAAATTGAGGCTACCCACACATTCAATCATTCCGCAAGAGCATCCTAAGCGAATCACCAGAATGCAGTCAACACTGAGATCAAAAACGATACCGATTGAAATCGTAGATCCGCAATCCAAACTCTGATTAATTCAACGATCGCCCTTGTGCCGAAACAAACTCACTTGCTCCAGACGATTCGGACTGCTCCTCAACTTGATTCACACGCTCCAAGGTTGCCAAAAACTCCTGCACATTTTCAAACTCACAATACACCGAAGCATATCGAATACAAGCAGCTTCATTGATCGCCCGTAATTGCTGCAAGACCAACTCACTGATCTCCCGGCTGACAATCTCCCGATTTGTGCGCTGTTGCAGCATCCCTTCGATCGAACCTACCAACGTCTCGATCTGCGCTTCAGAAATCGCAGTTCGTTCACAAATTCGAGTCAGCGATCGCGCTAACTTTCCTCGATCGAACGATTCGCGACTGCCATTTTCCTTCACCACAATCAGGGGCGCAAACTCGACTCGTTCATAAGTCGTAAACCGATGATTACACTTCAAACACTCTCGCCGCCGTCGAACACTCTGACCACTTTCGGCAGAGCGCGACTCCAGCACCCGGTTTTCAAGATGATGACAAGCAGGACAACGCATAAAATTTGTCAATGGATGATCAGACACATCATACAGCTAGTGTAGCAAGTCTGATATTTTTTTTCAGATCCGCTACAGGCAGGGGAGAACTCTCTTCAACTCCTAATCTAGCGCTTCACAGTTTCTTCGTATTTCTTCTGATCATTAACACAGTTACTTTTGACCCAGATCCCTAACACACTGCGATCCAAGTCACAGGAATTTTGTGCATTGACGTTAGAAATTCTCTCATCCAGGGCAACTTTACTAAAGCGAACTGCGTAAGACCGTTCCCGAAACTCGCGCAGTTCCAGCCCAATTCAAAGTCTCGAATGGGGCGCACTCTTAGCAGGTTGGCAACTGGCACATGAAATCTCGTGACACTCAAAAGCAGAAATTGCTCGTCGTCGATGATGAACCCGATAATCTCGATCTTCTCTATCGAACATTTTATCGAGAATTTAAAGTGTTGCGGGCAGAAAATGGTCCCTCAGCACTCGATATCCTTGAAAAAGAAGGCGATGTGGCCGTGATCATCTCGGATCAAAGAATGCCGATGATGAGTGGCACAGAGTTTCTTAGCCTCACTGCCACAAAGTATCCTGACATTATTCGGATTATTCTCACCGGATACACCGATGTAGAAGATCTCGTCGAAGCGATCAACGCCGGAAAAGTCTTTAAGTATGTCACCAAGCCTTGGAGTGATATCGAACTGCGCGATGTCGTAAAAAGCGCGATCGATACCCATACGCTTTTAAGAACTCGTACGGAAGAATTGCGCCGCACTCTTCAGCGTGAATCCTTGCTCAATGCGGTTACCAGTACGATCCGTAGCGCCCTCAGCTACGATGAAATCCTCCAAACCATCGTTGAAACCATTGGCAAAAATTTTGGCGTAACGGGCGCGATCGTCTGCCCATTCCGGGACGGTGAAATGCAAGAAAACATTTTCACCTATTGGAATCATGAATCAGTTCCCCAGCCGAATCTGGCTTCGACCGTTTGGGAAACGTATCAAGTCGAAGTGATCCCAGATGTTCAGGTCTGTGAACGCATTGAGGAAGATCCGACACGCCATGCAGCCTATGCAGATGCAGATATTCACTCGACGCTGATGGTTCCGTTGATTTGTCAGCAAGAACTCATCGCCGTTCTCGCGCTGCACGAATCGGCAAAATCTCGTACCTGGCAATCTGAAGAAGTCGATTTGATTCATGCCGTGGCGGATCAATCTGCGCTGGCACTCTCACAGGCACATGCTTATGAACAAGTTCGTGCCTTAGCAAAGCGAGAAGCATTGATTAACACGATCACAACTGCGATTCGATCGAGCCTCGATCCGCAAGAGATTTTTGCTGCAATTACCCAACAGCTAGGTCAAGGCTTACAGGTTGACGGCTGTGCGCTTTCACTCTGGATGGAAGGAGATGAATATGTCCAATGCGTCGGTCTGCATGATTCGAGTTGGCATGATAAGAAGCCAGAACCTTTCCCGCCTCAGTCCTCAGTTCCGATCGAAGGGAATCCAGTTCTCAAACAACTGATCGCAACCCAACAACCGATCGTGCTAAGCGACTTAAAGCAACATCCACAGTTTAATATCTCAGAATTTCGCACGCCTGCCCGTGCCTTGCTGGTTGTGCCCTTGATTGCAGACGGCAAAATTATTGGCAGTATTTCACTGCGGCAAAATCATCGCACCCGTAACTGGCAAATGGCTGAAATCCAGCTTGCCCAATCGGTTGCATCACAGGCTGCGATCGCAGTACAACAGTCGCGACTTTATCAAACGACCCGCCAGCAAGCCGAAAAATTACTCCAGCTTGACCGTCAGAAGACCGAGTTTTTCCAAAACATCTCGCATGAGTTTCGCACGCCGTTGACTCTAATGGTTGGACCGCTCGAAACCGCCGTCGCAAACGGTCAAGGACTTTCTGCTGAACAATCTACGATCGCATTGCGAAATTCTCGGCGGCTGCTTCGCTTAGTGAATCAGCTTTTAGACCTCCAACGCTTAGATGCAGGACGAATGCAGCCGAAATTCCAAGCCTGTGACCTGGTAGAATTTGTCAGCCAAATTGCAGAAACGTTCCGCCCCTACTGCGAGAAGAAAGGGTTAAATCTAATCACTCAGGTAGCGCCTTGTCCTCCGGTGTATCTGGATTTAGAAAAATTCGACAAAGTGATCTACAACCTGCTCTCGAATGCAATGAAATTTACTCCAGCAGGACAGAGCATTACGGTCGCGATCGAAGCGCTGCACGATCGTTGCCGTCTGAAGGTTTGCGATACTGGGATTGGTATCCGAGAAGATCAATTGCCGCATTTGTTTGAGCGGTTCCGACAAGCAGAGGGATCTGAAAATCGCAGCTATGAAGGGACGGGGCTAGGCTTAGCACTGGTCAAAGAATTGGTCGAACTGCATCAAGGTCAGATTCGGATCGAGTCAACTTACGGGCAGGGTACGACCTTCACGATCGACTTAAAGCCAGGTGCGGATCATCTACCTATCGAACAGGTCAGTCATGTCCAGCACGAACTCCAGTCAAATCGTGCAGCAGTTGAACTGGCAGATATTGAAGTGGATCTGCAAGACGATCCAGATTTTGAACCTGTGGTTGAGCCAACTGGAAATCAAGCGAGAATTCTCGTGGTTGATGATAATCCAGACTTACGATCGTATGTCTCTAGCATTTTGCGTCAGCGAGGTTATGTCGTTTTGACGGCTCGAAATGGTGCAGAAGGCTTTGAGCAAGTCAAAGAACATCGTCCCTCTTTGATCGTGACAGATCTCATGATGCCGCTTGTTTCGGGTCTGGATATGATTCGCATGATCCGCGCTCAAGAAGATCTCAAAGGCACGCCAATCGTACTCTTGACGGCTAAAGCAGACGAAGATACTCGACTAGAAGGGGTAGAACGCGGTGCAGATGCTTACCTCTCCAAGCCCTTTAACGATCGAGAATTATTTGCTGAAGTTCGGAACTTACTTTCACTCAAAGAAAACGAACAGCGAGTGGCACGGATCAATTCTTATCTGACAGATTCTGTTCTCAGTCGTTTTCTACCACAAACGCTTGTAAAACGGGCTGCACAGGGCGAATTAACCCTCGATTTACGTCCTGAACCTCGGATGATTACGGTTCTATTTAGCGATATTGTCGGGTTTACGCAACTTTCTAACACGTTGAGATCTCGTCGCGTTGCGGAATTGCTCAATGAATATCTGACGGCGATGACTCGCTGCGTGTTTGACAACGGCGGAACCGTAGACAAATTCATGGGCGATGCGATTTTAGCAATCTTTGGTGCGCCAGAAGAACTCACGCCAAATGAGCAAGTTCGACGTGCGATCGCAACGGCTCGTCAGATGTATGGCATTCTAGACAGGCTGAATGCTCAGTGGATGGCTCAAGGCATTGATAGCGTTCAGTTCCGCTGTGGGATTCACCAGGGAACGGCGGTGGTTGGAATGTTTGGAGGTGAAGAGCGATCGGACTACACGGCGATTGGTCCAAGTGTGAATATTGCGGCACGACTGCAAGAGGCAGCGGCTCCGGGTGCAATTTTAATCTCTGCGGCAGTGGCGGATTATGTGGACGAGGATAACATCAAGAAGGAAAGCCCGCTTAAGTTAAAGGGTGTGGATGAGACAGTGCTGACGTTCTCGGTCAATCCTTATCCTGAGCGCGATCAAGCTAGAAATTAGGAACATTGGGAACTAATTTTTCCCGATCATGGACGAAAAGCTAGGATAGATGAATGATCCCTGGGTTTTCTGTGTAGGTTATCGGTTCTCATGGCATTTTCTGGTTTAACGTCGCGATCGCGATTGCAAGAATCTCCAACGCTCTGGCTCTCGGTTTTAGGCGGTTCTCTTGCGCTGCATCTGGTTGTGCTTTTAGTTGGGCGCTGGTATCTGAGCCAACCGATGAGTAGTCGTGCGGGGGGTTCTCAAGCGCCGCTCGATTTTGTCGAAATCGATCCGAATGCGCCTCCTCTGAAGCGATCGATCTCACCTTCGTCAACTGCAACCGAGAATGCCCCAGTTCCAAAAGCTGCACCTGAATCTGCAAATCCTAAGCAGTCAGCTTCGATCGAGCAGTTTAATCGTCAGGTGAGGGCGGAGCGATCGCAACCTGAAATTTCTTCTAAATCTGAACCGATTAAGCAAACTAAACCAGATTTGCGCTCAGATCGCCTGCCTCGTAGTCCTGAAACAACACCTAACTCAGATCGTTCAACTCGTCCACCTAGTTCCTCTAACAATCCAACTACTCCAAAACAGAACTCGCCTGAAGATTCTGCGCCTAAACCAAATCAACCGAGTTCCCCAGAAATGAACTCAACTGATTCGACAAAACCCAACACGTCAGATCCGACTCAGCCTAACTCAACTGATCCAGGAAAAGTTGAAAAGAATGATCCAGGTGATCCAAATAATGTTGTAGATCCAAAAAATCCTTTGATTCGTGGGCTAAGTGGATCTGCATTTCAGGGGCAGATTGTTGGAGCGCTCGAAGAAGATCCAAATCAACGTCAGAAGGAAGGCTCCCTTGAAGTAAAGCTTAAGAACAACTCACTTCAAGGGATTACGTTAGATGCGCCAATTCCAGTCCCATCAAAAACTCTAGATCTCAAAGTGGGAATGAGTATTGACCCTCAAGGTAGGGTGATCGATGCGGTAGTACGTTACAGCGAGAGCGCCACTCAGATTGATGATCCAGTGGTCAGAGAACAAATCCAAGGCGCAGTACAGCAGGCTCTCTATAGTAGCAACGATCTTTTTGACGTTCAGCTAGAGGTGAATACAAATCCAGAACAGTTATCCTTCCGAATTGCGAGAATTCAATTTCAGGTCGTTAAGTAGTTCAACGAACAGAAGTGCTTTAGATTCTGCAATTTCTGCTCGTTGCATGTTTATTCTGCATAATCCGCTTTGGTTCGTCGAGTTCGCCTTCTTCGAGGACGACCCGAATCTCTCTGACTTAAAGCCAGATACCGCTTTAGGGTAGAAGGACTGATCTCTATTCCCTGCTTTGCTAAAACGTCAGCGAGTTCTTCGTAGCTATAGCCCTTATCGAGTGAAGTCCGAAGATCATCTTGGAGAAGCTCGATCGCTTGTCGGAGAGAAACAGTCGCTTCAGGTTTTTCGGGCAGATCATCTAATAATGATGCCGCTTGATCAAGCATCGTTGTTTTTACTTTGACTGCCGCATTAGATTTTCTATTTACCATATGCGTCTCAAGATTGTTGCTTCTATTAATTCATTCATATTGTAAGGGTTGTGTTTCTTATTTATCGCTCGAATGTAACAAGTTCTGTTAATTATTTTACGTATGGCTCAATCATTGGCTTGTGCCAATAGACCCATTCAACAAAATGCGCCTACGCATTCAGCCGAAAGAGTGATGACAAAAAATGCCCTTAGCTTCAATCAGAGCTAAGGGCATTTTTTTAAGGTCTAGCGATCGCAGTTAGAGGCTTAGTAGCTAACTAAGTGCAAAATGTCGCGGACAACGCTGAATCCAGCAATATCCCATAGCAAATAAGCCAAGAAGCCAATCATTGCCAGACGACCATTCCAAAGTTCGGCTTGGGGATTCCAACCAAATAGAAAGGCATTCCGATCCTTGCCGTTGTACTCAGTAGCAACGGGGGGTAAATCAGTGCTATTGCGTGTTTGCATTGTAGTAGCTCCAAATTTCGTTTCTCTATGCTTCTAAGATAAAGCCGAGATGGGAGCTTGCCTTACATCTATGGGTCGAACATCCTTATCCAACTGATGGTAGAGTTTTTCTGAAGCCAGCATGTACTTTGTGCGGATGGAATGCTACACACCTCGATTTGAATTCGGGAGTGCAGATTGTAAGTTTGGAGCCGGAGTTCGCGCATTTAACTGACGTGCTTGAACGAGCCGCACCCGTGCTGCTTCGAGTTGCGCACCTGGATCAACAGGAGTCCAGCCCGCATTCGTCCTTTGACGTGACTCATAATGTAAGTGAGGACCCGTCGAAAGTCCAGTGCTGCCGACTCGACCAATTACCGTTCCTGCCTGAATTTGCTGACCTGGACGCACTAGGATTTGTGACATGTGGGCATAGAGTGTATCTTGCGTTCTGTCGGATTGCTCCATCACGACGGTTAAGCCATATCCACCCATGCGATCGGCGACTGTGACTCGTCCTGAGCGAGAAGCAATAATCGGAGTCCCTTGCCCTGCACCCAAATCGACTCCAGCATGGAATCGCCGTACACCCGTTACCGGATGTCTTCTCCAGCCAAATCGAGAAGTGACCGAAACCGGATCTGGCAGGGGATAGACGATTTGATTGCGCGAATTCAATTTAGGTAAGTTGCGATTGTAAGCTTGCAGATCTTTAGAACTGGCGATTTGGGTAGAACTGCCGATTTGATCGATATAAGCACCATCACTCGCGATCGTACTTACAGGTTTGTGATGAGAAACAATCGATTTCCGTTGAATCGGTAGAGCATTGATTGCGCGTGGAACCTGGATAGTAATCGCCTGTTGCGATCGATTTGAGATCGAGGGAACGCCATTGAAAATTGCAGGTTTTTTCAATCGAACGCTTCGAGCAGGTTGCACGGGCTTTGAGGCAATGGGCGGTTTTGCGGGCATCACACCCAGTGCCCGACTCGCTGATTCTAGAGAATTAATATTGCTGAGAATCTGCGATCGTACCTCGGTCGGGATCATTGAATCTTGCAGCAACTTTCTCGCTTGATCATATTGTCGCTGTGTTGCATAGCTATAAACTCGGGCAATTAAAGCATCGCGCTGCTGAGTCTGGGGCTGAGTCTGGGATTGTTGAGCTTGTTTTGTGGCGCGATCTCTTGCCACAATCTCTGCAAGGCGTTGCTCTAGAAGCTGTTGCCGCGTCGAAATTGCAGGCTGTGGGGAAGTCGGTTGCCGCGAAGTCGGCTGCGGAGAAGGTCGAAGAGAAGGTTTTGGAACTGGAATTTCAATTCGACTGGATCGCGCTTCAGGTTGGGTAGATGGAGTGGGGAGGGCAGCACTCTGAGGAGAAGGTTGCGGCGAAACTGAAGCGGTGCTTGAACTCGGTTTTTCAACGGGTTTCGTCGCAGTGGTTTTGGGGGCATCCGTGAAAGCAGATTGCGGCTTGGCATCTGTCCGTTGGGGGGTAATTTGTTTCTGGAGGGGAACGGGCGG
Source organism: Leptolyngbya sp. Prado105 (assembly GCA_025454375.1). Classification (GTDB taxonomy): domain Bacteria; phylum Cyanobacteriota; class Cyanobacteriia; order Leptolyngbyales; family Leptolyngbyaceae; genus Leptolyngbya. The sequence goes on from JALOOO010000038.1 coordinate 17,294, forward strand.
AAGTGCGATCGGGGAAGTTGCAACTTGAGGGGCAGAAGTCGATGCGATCGATTGCGGAATCTCAGGGGATGGGGTTGAAGATCCTAAAGGAGTCGCACGGATGATGAGCGGCTCTAAAACTGCTGCTTCCGGAGTCGCAATTGGGGTCACGACAGGGGACGCTTTAGCCTGAGTCTGAACGGCGGTCTCGATCGGTTGTACCGGGGGCGCTATTTGCTTTGATTGCTGAGCAAGTAGCGTAGGGACGAATTCTAGCATACAGAAATCAGCCGATGGAGGGACATCAGCTAGTACGCTTCTCTCCGTATATTTCAGGAAAAAAAGAACAACCTAGACAAAGGATACTGGTTTCTTTACAGATCCTTTATATAGTTCTCCGTAAAAATCGTGCAAAGTAGGGGGTGTCCTCTAAAAAGCTCTGCTACCGTTTAGATAACATCCTAATAAAAGTGTTTTTTCGATTACAAAGTGAGATTGTATGAGTTTTTTACCGATTTAGCCTCTTGGGGGTGGAGATCTATCCAGGGCTAGAGCGATGCCTGATAGAAAACGCTTATATCTAAGAGTGAGTTCCCTTCCCAATTTATTACGCCCTTTAAAAATTCTGTTTTGAGACATGTCGCTAACCCACCACCGAATTCTTGTTGTCGATGACGTGGCAGATAATCTATTTCTGCTCCAGACCGTTTTGGAATCTGAAGGTTACGCAGTTGAGACTGCTTTGAGTGGAAGAAATGCCCTCGATAAAATTGACGAAACTGATCCCGATTTAGTGTTGCTCGACATTATGATGCCTGAGCTAAATGGGTATGAGGTGACGCGCCAAGTTCGTCAGAGTGAACGGTTTGCATCTCTACCGATCGTGCTTTTGACCGCACATGATGAGTATTATCAAATGCCTTATAAAGACATTGGGGCGAATGATTTGATTCGCAAGCCTGTTGATTTTGATGAGTTATTAGGTAAGGTCGCAAAATATACTCATGCTTCTTCAAGTGCTGCTTAGTTGAATGTCAATTGGATGATGCGCGATCGCGGCTGCTTCTGAAAGGTGAGCGATCGTACTTCCGCCCCAAGTTACGCCGATCGCAAGTGGGGTCAATCTCATGTCGGCAAGTGTATCTCCGATCATTAGAGCGCTCTGAGGTTCAACGCTGAGCGATCGACAAGCAAGGCTTAGCAGGGCTGGATTTGGCTTACTGATCCCCGGTTGCGCTCCGATAATCGCTTGGAAATAGCGAGAGAGTTTGTAGTGATCCACAAAATCTAGAATATTTTCTGTACTATCGCTGGAGAGAATTCCAAGTTTCAGTGGAGTCAGGGAGTCTAGTAACTCGGTGATCCCCTCAAATACGGGTGCGAGCGTTGCTTTTCGAGGAAGTTGCTGAGCGGCAAGTTGAAAGCTCGATTGTACGATCGTTTTGGCTTCGATCCAGTCGTAGCCTTTTTCGGTGATGAGCGTGGCAATTGCGATTTCGTTTTCTTCGCGAGTTCCGACCGCTAGAAGACCGGAGGGGTTTAAGTAATTTTGTTGGAATCCGAAGGTTTTGAGAATTGAGGATTTTAGGTTGGGGACGATCGCTTCAACACAGTCCGCCCGTTTCTGCCCCAAATCATGCAAAAACTGCTGGGAATTTGAAAGGGTGCCATCTTTATCGAAAAGAACGGCAGCAATGTGGTTAAATTGTTTCCCGTTACAAATAATTGTTGCCATCGTCATAAAAAAAGAGGGAAAAATCCCTCTTCGCATGTTCTATTTTGATGAGATTATTCTACTTCTTCGATCGCTTCCGGGATTTCTTCAATCTCTTCGGTTGCGGCTGGGATTTCATCGACCACAACCGGGATTTCGACCGCAGGTGGAGTCCCGTTTTGCTGCTGCTTCATGTTCTCGCGATACTTCGCAGCCATCTCTTCAGCTTTGTCATAGACCACTTGCGGGTTCTTCACCATGTCGCCGGGTTCTGGCTCAAGCTGCTTCGTCGAAAGCGAAATCCGTCCGCGCTCTGCGTCAAGGTCAATGATCATCACTTTCACTTCATCATTGACATTAAACACACTGTGCGGCGTGTCAATGTGATCGTGAGAGATTTCGGAAATATGCAGCAGACCGCTGACCCCACCGATATCGATGAACGCCCCGTAAGGCTTGATGCCGCGTACCGTTCCGATGACGACCTCGCCCACTTCCAGGCGGTTCATCTTACGTTCAACCAAGGCACGACGATGGCTGAGAACGAGACGGTTCCGCTCTTCATCGACTTCGAGGAATTTCAGGGGCAACTCTTCACCCACTAAATCTTCCTTGGGTTTGCGAGTGCTGATGTGGGAACCTGGGATAAATCCTCGCAGACCCTCAATCCGAACCAACGCACCGCCTCGGTTTGTGGCAAATACCAACGATCTCACGGTTGCATCTTCTGCTTGAAGTTGGCGAACTCGTTCCCACGCCCGCATGTACTCGATACGGCGAATCGAGAGAGTCAACTGCCCATCTTCGTTCTCATCTGCCAAGATGAAAAATTCGCGAGTCTCATTGGATTGTAAGACTTCTTCAGGAGCATCGATCCGGTTGATCGACATCTCCTGAATGGGAATATAAGCTGCTGTTTTTGCACCGATATCAATCAGAGCGCCTCTCGGCTCCAGACTAAATACGGTTCCAGCAACGACATCCCCAGGGCTGAAGTGGTAGTCATACTTATCCAGTAGAGCCGCAAAATCCTCGTGGGTAAAACCAACATCCATTGCTAAAGTGTTCTGATTGGTCATGCTAAACGTTTCCCAGTTGTCTCCGCTAAAATTTGCCTCCTCTCGATGCAACGCACATACTCTAATTGATGTGCAGCCTACACCTTCGATCAAGTGCGACCTGATCGCTTTAGACGCATTTACTAAGTGTACAGAAGCATCATCATAACCCAATTTGAGAACAACCGGATCTCTGTTTTTTCAAGTTGTCTCAAGAGGATTTCTGTGCGATTTGGCAAGTTGAAAATTACTGTTTTTTCAAGAATTACTCAAAAGGGTATGGACAATCTAATACTACGCTTGTAGTATGTAAAAAGGAAATTTTTTAATGAGGAATATGATTCGTTCTCCCTTGTTGCGCCACTGCTATCTCTCCCAACCACAGACTTTGATCTGTGGCGGATTGGTCGTGGTCGTGCAACAGCCGTCAGGATCGAATCCCGTTGCGACAGTGCTGTGGCAAGTCTTAGGCAACCCCAACCGCCATTTGGGTGCAGAGATTATCCGCAGCGATCGCAGAATTGAAATTTATATCAGCGACGAGAAATTTAATCTAGACCAAAACCACAGCGGGTGGCGTTGTCGTCGAACGCCAATGTGAAGCATCAGAGGTTTTCTGATAACCCCCGCTCAAGTGACTGAGACGGGGGTTTATTTTTTGCCAATTTCAAATGGAGCAACGCATGTTAAAGCTCACTTATACCGAATTTGGATTGCACTTAGAACGGGTGACGGGTTCGCTCGAAATGTTGGTTGCGGATCGGGTAACTTTGGCGCTGCGAGTGGGTCAAACGCTGCATGTTGAGCCGAGTCGCGCGGCATTTTTGCTCTCGATCGATGTGCCTGGGTTTGCGGAGTTAGAAAAAATGGTGCGGTTAGAGAGAGTGTCTACTTTGTCGATCGCGCCTGTAGATGATGCGTTTGTCGAAGTGAGTGTTCAGGGAAGCTGGATTGCATCAAGCGTGGATGCACATTCTGGAATGTTTGTGACTGCGTTGGGCGATCGAGTTGAGTTCTTTGTTTACAAGCTGTGGCAAGCAACTCAGTTGCAAGTTTCGCCGTTAGTCTAAAGGTAGAGAACTCCGAGTTTTCCAAAACACTGGAGTTCTTCGTTACCCAAATCGATAGCCAAATCCCCGAACTGTAATAATGTACCGAGGCGAACTCGGATCAGGTTCGATTTTTTCTCGTAACCATCGAATGTGAACATCGACAGTTTTAGAATCTCCCAGATAGCTCATGCCCCAAATCTGATCTAGTAATTGTTCGCGTGAATAGACTCGGCGAGGATTGTTCAGAAAGAGTTCTAGTAACGAGAATTCTTTTGGGGATAGGTTGACTTGTCGTCCGTTGATCGTGACTCGATATTCCTGTTGATATAGGATAATGTCTTGATACTGCAAGGTTGGTTGTTCTTCGGGTTGAATTTGAGATCGTCGTCTTAACAAAGCGCGACATCGTGCAATTAATTCCCGAATTCCAAAAGGTTTGGTCAAATAATCATCTGCACCAACTTCTAAACCGACGACAATATCTGTCTCACTGCCGCGCGCACTTAGCATCAGAATTGGAACCCTATGTCCTTCTTGGCGTAACAATCGGCAAACATCCAGTCCACTAATTCCAGGAAGCATCAAGTCCAGAATGATTAGATCAATTGGCGATTCTTCAAGCTTAGTTGCACGAACTATCTCTAGTGATTGCAGTCCATTGTTAGAAGTTAGGACTCGATACCCTTCTTGTGTGAGAGCGGTAGTGAGAGCTTCGAGAATTGCTGCTTCATCATCGACAATCAAGACGCAGGGTTGAGAGAGGTTTGAAGAAAATTCTGATCCGGACGATCGCATACAGAACCAAGTAACGTCGATTCAGCGGTCAAAGATGAGTCTGAACCAATCATTACAATAAGCAACTTTAGGATTGTTCTAGGTTAAGCGCGATTTAAATCGAAATTAATTTCTGTTTATTTAGGTTTCTTCGGAAGCTTTATGAGCGATCGGTTGAACGCGATCGCGACGTTGATTCAAGTTCTTTGACTTTCTTAATCTAGGCGGAATTCCACCGATTAGATCATGTAATAGAACATAGAAACACGGAATAATAAACAATGTTAGAAGTGTCGCTAACGACAATCCAGAAAATACCACAATCCCTAACGGTTGTAGAAATTCTCCACCTTGCCCCAGACCTAACGCTAACGGAAACATTCCGAGTACCGTTGTGATTGTAGTCATGAGAATCGGTCTTAAGCGTTGAGGAGCAGCACGAAGAATTGCGGATCGGCGATCGATGCCTTCTCGCTCTCGAATCTGATTTGCGAGTTCCACCATGACGATCGCGTTATTCACCACAATCCCAACTAGTAATACTGCACCGACAATCACCGTTACCCCGATCGCAGTTTGCGTGACAAACAAGCCTAAAATCCCACCTGCTAGGGCTAGCGGAATCGTGAACATAATCACAAGCGGATCGATCAGCGAATTGTACTGAACCGCCATGACCACGAAGACAAGAAAAGCAGCTAACCCTCCTAATAATGGCAAAGCAGATTGAATCTGTTGATTACTTTCAGCAGCCGAACTTGGCAGGCGACTAATCCCTTCAGGTAATTGAAATTGCTGCAAAATTTGGTCAACTTCTTTCAGGGCTGCACCTAAGCTTGCTCCTTCGTTCAAAGTACCTGCAATCTGATACACCTGTCGTTGATTAATGCGTTGAATTTGTCCGGGTGCCTGTCCGTTTTCGATCTGTGCTACATCGCTGAGCCGAACTAATTCATTATCATCAGTGAATAGAGGAATCTGTCCAATTTCAGACGGTCGATCAATTAAGCTTTCATTCAATTCGACTCGCACATCGACGAGCCGATTCCCTCGTTGGATTTGAGTTGGCGTAGTTCCTTCGATCGCAGTTTGAATGGTTTCTCCAATATCAAGGGTGTTGAGACCGAGAGCGGCGGCACGTTCGCGATCGCGACGAATCTGGATTTCAGGTTGACGAGCATCAGTATCCGGGCGATATCTGGCAAATTTTGCTTGAGAAAGCTCGCCAATAAGCTGTCGTCCCGTTTGTTCAAGTAACTCAGTGTTCTCGCCTTGCAGAATGACATCCACTTCTGCACCTCGGACTGGAGAATTATTTAGAATCAATCCTCGCACTTGTCCAGGACTAATTCGCAGCAAAATATCTACTAAATTGAGCTTGCGAAACTCCTGGCTCATTTTTTCTGCAAACTTTTCAACGTCCGCGTTTTGCTTCAGCGTAATGTTACTGGAAGCCCGGAGTGGATTTTCAGTCGTATTACTGCCAAACAGAAAGCCTCCCACTGTTGTAAATACATATTCTGTCTCAGGTTGATTGATCAGCAATTCATCTACTGCTTTCATGACTCTGCGGCTGGTTTCGAGCGGAGTACCAGGAGGAAATTGAGCAAAAATATTCGCTTGTCCCGTGTTGATTCGCGGCAAAATCTCTTGGGGAATGCGACTGACGGCAAACACACTACTCCCACCAAAGATCAGAAAAGCAAGCCCGATGACTAAAAAGCGATTGTGTAGCACTCGATCGAGGAATCGCCCATAGCCCGCAGTTGCCGCCTCGAATCTTCGATTAAATTCTCGAAGTAACCAAAACCGCCCAATTCCACTTGAATAGCGAATGGCTAACAACCGCGAAGTTGCCATAGGGACAACCGTAACAGCTACTAAAATCGATGCTGCAACCGAGAAGCTAATCGTCAAAATTAACTCATTGAACAATAGCGCAATGAATCCACCAATGAGCAAAAAGGGGAGTACCGCGACTAAGTTTGTACTGGTTGAAGCAACTAAAGCCGACTCGACAGATTGCCCGCCTGCGATCGATTGCTCAATGATTTCTTGTTTGCCTAAATTGCTACGAGAACTCGTTCCAAACCCGACTCCTAAATTATCAGAAATCGTCTCTAACATGACGATCGAGTTATCTACAACAATACCAACCCCAAGGGCTAGACCCCCCAAACTAAAAACGTTTAAGGACAGTCCAAACAATCGCATTAAGATAATTGCGGCTAAAGTTGCTAGCGGAATCGACAACACAATGATCAAAGTCTGACGCAATGAGCCAAGAAACAGTAAAACCGCAACGGCTGCTAATCCTGCGCCAATCAAGCCAGAACTCGTCACATTGGCAATCGAATTTTGAATAAAAACAGATTCATCTAAAGTGGGTAGAAGCTGAGCATCTTGAGGAATGACATTCGATCGCCGCAATTCTTCAATTCTCTTTTTCACCCCTTCGACAACCTGAATTGTATTGGCATCGGGTTGTTTCTGAATACTTACTTTTACAGCATCTTTGCCATTGAGTGCGGTAAAAACTCGTTGCTGCTGCGTCCCATCAATGACCTCTGCAAAGTCTCTTAGATAAACTCGTTGAGATGGGACTGAGGGTTGTGTTGTTGTTTGCGTCTCAGGTGTAGCAGGCTGAGAATCATTGACTTCAAAGGATAAATCGCGAAGTTCTTGAGCATTGCCAAACCGTCCGATCGTGCGAGTCAAAGGCTCCGAGCGATCGCCTAAAATCCGTCCTCCTGAAATGTCCTGATTCGTCTGCTCTAGCTCATCTAAAACATCATTTAATCCAACTCCTAAAGCTTGCAGCCGATTGAGATCAACAATCACGCGAACTTCTTCTTCGACCCCACCCGACACATCAACGGCGGCTACACCTTGCACCACTCCTAATTCTCGCGCTAGTTCTTCATCTGCAAAAATTCGCAATTGAGAAGGCTGAATCGAATCAGAAGTCAGTGCTAACTCATAAACCGGAAGCTGAGAGGGATCGACTTTGAAAAGGGTAGGTTCTTCGATCGTATCTGGCAAGTTACCCCGTGCCCGGTTAAACGACGCTGTTGCATCATTCAAAGCCTGATCAATATTGCCTCCAGGCTCAAAGAACAAATTCAGACTCACTTGCCCTTCGCGAGTCTGAGAATAGATCTGAACGACACCTTCTGTCGTTGAGAGCGCCTCCTCTAAAGGTCGTGTCACTTCATCGACTGCAACATCCGGCGAAATACCGGGGGCATTCACTCGCACCCCAATTCTCGGATAAGTAATCGAGGGCAGTAGATCAACTTGGATCGAATTCAAAAAGAACACACCAATGACCACAACACACAATGTCAGCATTAACGTGCCAATGTGTTGCCGAATTGAAAGAGTACTAATACTAAAACTGCTTCGTTGAGGAAGTTGCTGCATGAATTCTATTCTCGTGATAAAAAGCTCAATCGTACTGGCGCACCTGCTTTCAATTCGCCACTGCTGCGAACAACAAAAGATTCACCCGGCTTTAATCCAGAGAGAATCTCAACCTGTCCATCTGCTCGATCTCCTAGTTGTACCTGTCTAGGACTTACACTCGCTTGTTCACCCGATCGCGTTACAACATACATCGTCGCGGTCTTGGGCTGAGGCTGATTTTGCCGATTCTGCTGCGGTTTTGTGCCGATCTGAGTTGCAGTCTCTGGCACAACAATTCTCTGACCTTGCTGCTGCTGAAAATCCACTCGTGCTAGCAATCCACTGCCAATTTGTCCGGTCGTATTCGGAATCGTGACTTCAACTGGAATTAGTCGAGCGCGTGACTGGGTTGTAGGAGCAATGCGGGTAACTCTCCCATTCAGAGTCTGATTTGGGAAGGCATCTAATCGCACCTGGGCTGCCTGTCCGACTCGAATCTGTGCGAGTTCTAATTCCGAAACCTGAACTTCAACTTTCACCTGACTAAAATCGCCCAATCTTAAGACCTCAGCCCCGGCTTGGGCTAAATTTCCAGGTTCAGTCGATCGTGCTAAAACAGACCCCGTAACAGGCGACGTTAGAACACTGTAAGATTGCCGTTCTCGCTCTTGATCGACCACAGCCTGCTGGGCTGTAATGCGTCTTGCTGATGCTGCCACTGCCTGCTGGCGAGTTCCTACCTGTTTTTCTGCCGATCGCAATACTTGCTCTGCTGTGCCAACCCGCGTTCTTGCCGTTTCTGCCGCCTGCTCTGAAACTGCGCCCTGTCGAAAAAGCTGGGCTTGACGTTGATAATCCGATCGCGCTTGGGCTAGCTCTAGTCTTGCGCGTTCTACTTGAGTTCGAGCCTCTTCGACCTCAACCTGCAAGCTCGCAACCTCTGACTCCCTCGCTGCGACTTCTGCCTCTGCTTGTGCAACAGCTGAGTTTGCGATCGCGCCATCTAATCTAGCAATGACTTGTCCTGCCTGTACCGCATCCCCAACATCAACTGTAATGTCTGTAATTCGCCCCTCAGCTTGTGCCCGTAGAGAAACCTCTCTCACAGGTCGAGTCGTTCCGGTATAGGTCTGGTTAGATTTCAAACTGCCAAGTTCCGCAGTTGCAGCATCGACTGCAACTGCACCCCCTTGATTCTGTTGAGCATTTGGCTGCTGCTGAGCATCTCCCGCTGGAATGAGATTGCACCCGCTCAGTGCTAGCGCTCCAACAAGTCCGACATGGCTGAGCGTCAAGCGGGCAGGGAGCGGGAGTCTCATAAGTCAACTAAAAGATAAGAAGGCATGGTTACGATTTTTAATGATTCACGTTCTAAATGAATCCATCTGAAGTCTGAACTGAACAAATTGCCTTCATGCTTAGATAGCTTTCTTCCGAAAGAGTGACGAATTCTAAAGGAGGATTGCAAGAATCGAGGAGGTGTGAGCAAAACCTGTACAACAATTTGATTTTAGGAAGAGAACTATGGCTGATTCACTCAGAACTATTGATGTCGATACCACGATCGCAGCCTTGCAGCAAAATCCGATCGATCTCGCCGC
>JALOOO010000237.1 GCA_025454375.1 Leptolyngbya sp. Prado105
AAAATTATCAGAAACGCTTGATCGTTGATCGCAATCTCGACTATATTAAACGAATATCTGAATGAATATTCAGATATTCGTTTAATTCTAGGTCAGCCGCCGTGAGTAACCTTTCTCAATCCTCCGAGCTTCTGAATTGCGAAGTTCCAATCGTACATCTCGATCAGGTTCGTCAAATTCAGCCGGATTTACTAACCATGACGCAAGCTCAACACATGGCGGAATTTTTCGGTGTGTTAGCTGATCCGAATCGGTTGAGATTACTGTCAGCGTTGGCAAAGCAAGAACTCTGCGTTTGTGACCTTGCGGCTGCGCTGAAAATGACTGAATCTGCGGTATCTCATCAACTGCGAATTCTCAGAGCAACTCGTCTGGTGAACTATCGCAAAGAAGGACGCAACGTTTATTACAGCCTAGCGGATCATCATGTTCTGAATCTCTATCAGGAGGTTCACGCGCATCTTTCCCACTAAGAAGCCTAACCCGTCGATTTTTTACGAAACCTCTGAATTTTTGCTCAGACATTCAGAAACGCACTCACCAAGGAGACTCAATGAAAGCAAGAAAACCCCCTCAATCAAGCTGCTGCGGACACGATGACGATCACGATCATCAGTCGCACAAAAAAGCGCATGATCACACTGAAGGACATAGCCACGGAGACGGTCATGATCACGATCATGACGATGATGACCATGATCATGATCATGGCGAAGGCAGTCTCAAGCAAGAAATTATTGTGGTGTCGATCGTGGTTGTCTTGTTCCTCATCGGCTTCATTTTTGAGCAGCAATTGCACAACACGCCGTATTCGATCGCGGAATATGCAGTGTTGATCCCGGCTTATCTCTTGAGCGGTTGGGGCGTTTTGACCAGTGCGGGACGTAATATTCTCAAAGGACGAGTGTTTGACGAGAATTTCTTGATGACGATCGCAACCTTGGGCGCGATCGCGATTCATCTATTGCCCGAAGCCGTCGCGGTGATGCTGTTTTTCCGTATTGGGGAACTGTTTCAGGGATACGCAGTCGGGCGATCGCGAAAATCCATCAGTGCGCTGTTAGCAGTCCGTCCTGATACTGCAAATTTGAAGATCAATGGAGAAGTTAGACCCGTTTCTCCAGAGTCTGTCAAGGTTGGAGATACCATTCTGGTCAAGCCTGGAGAAAAGATTCCGCTCGATGGTGAAATTTTAGATGGCAATTCGCAGGTTGATACCTCTGCACTCACAGGCGAATCAGTTCCACGAACCGTCAAACCTGGAGAAACGGTTCTAGCAGGAATGATTAATCAATCGGGTGTATTGACGATTAGGACTACAAAGCTATTTGGTGAATCGTCGATCGCCAGAATTCTAGAGCTAGTCGAGAACGCCAGCAGCAAAAAAGCTGAAACAGAGAAATTTATCCGCAAATTCGCTAGAGTCTACACACCGATCGTAGTGTTCTTGTCGTTGGGAGTGGCAATTCTTCCGCCGCTGTTCATGAACAATCCAACCGATGCCGATCGCTTCCGTTGGGTCTACAATGCTTTGGTTCTGCTGGTGATTTCCTGCCCGTGTGGATTGGTGATCAGTATTCCGCTCGGCTATTTTGGCGGCGTTGGAGGTGCAGCAAAACGAGGTGTGCTAGTCAAAGGCTCCACCTATCTAGACACACTTGCAGCCGTGAATACGGTCGTATTTGACAAGACGGGAACATTGACTCAAGGCGTGTTCAAAGTCACTCAAATTATTCCAAAGAATGGCTTTACCGAAGAAAAGTTACTGGCACTTGCAGCCCAAGTAGAATCGCATTCTAATCACCCAGTCGCGCAATCGATTCGGACAGCTTACGGTCGATCGATTGATGATTCTCAAGTCCAAGACTACAAGGAGATTGCAGGGCACGGAATCCAAGCAAAAGTTGGCAATCAGCTTGTGATCGCAGGCAACGATCGACTATTGCATCGAGAAAATATTGCTCATGATGTCTGTGATGTGGATGGCACTGTAGTACATCTGGCAGTAAATGGAACTTATGCAGGTCGTATCATCATTGCGGATGAACTTAAAGCAGATGCAGTTGAGGCAATTCGATCGCTGAGAAAAATCGGCGTTGAGAAAACAATCATGCTCACAGGCGACAATAAAAGCGTTGCCGATGGTGTAGCAAGACAGTTGGGCTTGAGCGGATATCGAGCGGAACTTTTACCCGAAGGCAAAGTCGAAGCGATCGAGCAGATTCTACGCGAATCCGGCAGAGGAAAAGTGGCGTTTGTTGGGGATGGGATTAATGATGCTCCGGTGATTGCGCGGGCAGATGTGGGGATAGCAATGGGTGGACTTGGCTCAGATGCCGCGATCGAAACGGCTGATGTAGTAATCATGACCGATGCTCCGTCTAAGATTGCAGAAGCCATTCAAATCGGACGAAAGACGCATCGCATTGTGATTCAGAACATTGTGATGGCGATGGTAGTCAAGGGATTCTTCATCCTGCTTGGAGCCTTCGGAGTTGCGACACTGTGGGAAGCGGTGTTTGCTGATGTCGGAGTGGCGTTACTTGCTGTTCTCAATGCTACTAGAGTTGTGAAATAGTACGGCTTATGGATGAGACCGAATTTCTCATCCCATCATCATTTACATCAGGAGGTTTAAAACTCTATGCCACGTAAACGATCGACCCCTTGGATTCATCGCTGGTCGCGCCTGATTATGGCAGGACTGGCAACGATCGGAGCCGTTGTGACGGGTTACTTAACGATCGTCAAATTCTCTCAAAGTTCGACGGCTTGCCCGACGAATGGATGTGACATTGTTCTATCCAGTCCCTATGCAACTGTATTCGGTCTGCCGTTAGCATTGTACGGATTCTTAGCCTACGTCAGCATGGTCGGGTTTGCGATCGCGCCTTTGTTATTCAATCCCGAAAAAGATAAGACATTGCGCTCAAAGCTCGAAAACTGGACAGGATTATTTCTGTTCATGGGTGCAACGGCAATGGCGATCTTTAGCGGTTACTTAATGTATCTAATTGCATTCGAGATCAAAGCCGTTTGTGTTTACTGCGTGGGTTCTGCTTTGTTGTCATTCAGTTTGTTTGTGTTGTCGATCATCGGTCGCGATTGGCAAGATGTGGGGCAACTTTTTTTCAGCGGATTTGTTGTCGCAATGGTTGTTTTAATTGGAACAATGGGTGTTTATGCAGGAGTGAAGAATCCTGAAATTGCCGATCGTGCCATTCCTGGAGAAGCAGGTTCACCAATTACCACTTCATCGGGTGCGGCTGAACTGGCGTTGGCGGCTCATCTCAAGCAGGTAGGAGCAAAGATGTATGGCGCGTTTTGGTGTCCGCATTGTCATGACCAAAAACAGCTTTTTGGCAAGGAAGCATTCAATCAGATTAATTACATTGAATGTGATCCGAAAGGCAAGAACCCGCAGCCTGATGTCTGTCAAGCAGAAGGTGTGAAAGGATATCCGACATGGAAAATAAATGGTCAGGCGGTTTCTGGAACGCAATCTTTAGAGGAACTGGCTCAGATGTCCGGCTATCAAGGAGCGCGTAATTTTCAGAACGCAAAATCACCGCTTTCACAGTAATGAGAACTTTGAATCCTTCGACTCAAGATCAGCAAAAGATGAAACGCCTTTGGTGGGTGTTTGGGTTACGTGGTGGGCTGTTCTTAGTAGAACTGGGAGCCGGACTTTGGAGCCATAGTCTTTCGCTGTTAGCAGGGTCAGGGCATTTATTCTCCGATTTGATTACGCTAGGACTGACGCTATTAGCGGCTTGGTTTACACAACGCCGCACTACAACCCAAACCACTATGAGCCAAAATAGACGGCTCGAAGCTTGGATTGCTTTACTTAACGGGGTTAGTCTAGCGATCGTTGCAATGCTTCTCGGACGGGAAGCAATCGAGCATTTACAAAATCCTGAACCCGTACTGGGCTTACCATTACTGGGTGCAGCAGGGTTAAGTCTGATCATCAACGGTTTGAGCATTTACCTACTGCATAATGACCATCATCACGATCTGAATCTACGCGGTGTATTTTTGCATGGAGTTGCGGATGCGGCGAGTTCGATCGGGGTAATGGTTGCAGCTTTGGCGGTTTATTTCTTGAATTGGGTCTGGGTGGATGCCGCGATCGGTTTACTCGTCGCCTTGCTGATTTGTCTGAGTACAATTTCGCTGATTAAAGATAGTTTGCGAATTTTGCGGCATTAATCTGTTTAGACAATGAGCGTTAACCGAATGTCCGTATTATACCTGTCGCCCCGTATTGCTCGTTATCCCGCATCTGCAAGGTTAGCAATTTTTGTCATCACATTACTGGGGCTATGGTTGCCGATCGCACTTCCCGTTTATTGGATTTGGGGCACAAACAACACTGTCAGCATTATTACAGTTCTGGCACTCTATATCGAATTTGTCGGATTGCTTTGGATGTGGGGGCGAACGGTTCATCAAGATACTCGCCCGCTTCAGCAGCACGGACTACTGAGAACTTGGCAGAATTGGCGAGAGCTATTGAAAGGGCTAGTCGTTGGAGTCGTAAGCTTGTTTTGTTTGTTTTTAGTAGAAGGCGCGATCGGCTGGATTGAATGGCAACCAATCCCGCAAAACTTACTCAGAATCATCTTAGAAGGTTTACTCGTCGCCTTCGGTGTAGGACTCGCAGAAGAGCTACTCTTTCGCGGTTGGCTTGTCGATGAATTGCGATGGAACTATCGCCCACAACTTGCAACATGGATGAGCAGTACAGTTTATGCTTCCCTTCACTTCGTTAAACCCTGGTCAGAAATTCTGCGAACGCTGCCTAGCTTTCCGGGATTGTTGCTACTGGGTTTAACGCTCGGTTGGGCAAGGCAATTTCATCAGGGACGCTTGGGATATGCGATCGGGCTTCATGCAGGTTTGGTCTGGGGCTACTACATCATCAATGTGGGGAACTGGGTGCAATACCTGGATCGAATTCCTGTTTGGGTGACAGGGATTGATCGTAATCCACTCGCGGGGGGCATGGGACTATTATTTCTGAGTGCGATCGCGCTGAATTTGCGTTTCAAATGTCAGACTTAGAGTGACTTTAGCAAAATGGTTTGAGCGATCACGATTTAATCTCAACAAATTTATATGACTAAGTTTCTGACAATCCATTTCAATTAGTTTATCCTGCCGTTCGCTGCAATGGCGATCGCTGTCTATGTCGAAAACTAAATCCAATCAGTAGACCTACAACAAGCAGACTTGTGAAATAAGCTAACCCAGTTAAACGAACCTGAAGCGGAGGTGCTACTCCTTCAACCTCGATCGTTTGCTCAACCTGGAAGGGCTGAAACTTCCGAACTGCATCAGAACTAGGGGAAACCTCTACCTCAATCTTGTGCGGCGCACCATCAAAAAATTGCTGTTGCCAGCTAAATTGCCCGGTGGCATCAGTTTGCCCTTCATAAGCAAAAGCAATCCAGTTGTTTTCAAGCTGGGTCGTCGTGACTTTTAGCTGTACATTTGGGGCAGGCTGCTGAGTTTGGGAATCAATGACATTCACTTGTAATCGAGCAGGCTGACCCACGATCGCGCTTTTGTCTCCAGTTAATCGCATCTCAAGTCCTTGAACTTGTCTAACGGCTGGAGTATCCGATTTCGGAGCAGGTTCAGTCATGTGTGACATCGGCATCGACATCTCGGACTGTGCCATTTCTGCACTAATGTTGACATAAAGAAGTGCTGCGATCGCAACAATTACTGCCCCACTCAGCAACAATCGAACTCGTTGTGGCGCAATTTCTCTGGGCTGAATCAATTGCGGTCCGCCGATAATCCAGCCGCCCACTAATCCAACGATGAGTAAGACAACGGCTAAGATGGCGAAATTGCGATACTTAATCCAGTTCTCAGGAATCGAGAGCGTTAGAGTCTGCTGAAAAGGCGTAAAAGCATTGGCGGTCTGTGGAGTGACATCAACTAATAGCTGGTAAGTGCCGCGAATCGGGAAAGTTTGCTGAAGCTGCACTTTACCTTGGGGCGCGATCGCATCTATATCTAAGAGCTTTGTGCCTTCCACGATCGGAAAGTCTGTTGTAAACCAGGGAGTTTTAGACGGTGTGAGAATCCGTACGCGGATTTTGGCATTGGTCAAAAGTTGACCTTTAGCATCAACCGCTTTGAGTGTGAGACGGGCAGATGATTTGTAGGTCTCCGCTTCCGCTTCAAATGGAACGAGTTGGGAGATGGGCGGATCAGTCGTTAGGCGAATGGTCGATCGTGGAGTCTGAGAGAATCCCGTGACTCCATAGAACATCAAGCTCATTAGGCAAATCGCGCTAATGAACGCAGAAAACTTTAATTTTGGCATTACGATCTCGTAGGTATGGTTAGTGACAAGAAACCATCAGCGTGTGATGTCGGAGAGAATGTACCTTGTCATGCACAGCCGGATAAGTCGTGAAGTAAATTGTCCAGAGAATTAAAGCGCAGAGCGAAACATAGAGTGTTGCTTGTACGGGCGTAGACAGCGTGAAGCGGGTTGCCTGTTGAGAAAAAGACGAATGTGATCGAGTAATCATTCTGTACCTCGCAGATGAATTGAAACGTGAAGCGAATCGGCGGGCATCCTGGCTAGTCAATCTGGAATTGATGATTGATTTACAGTTGCGGGACAGCGTTGGACTTACACCAAACTTTCCCCTTTGCTTCTGATGGCTGATTCCTATCAGAACCGATCATGTTTGCTACTCTACCGCGATTTTGACGATCGCTTTGATTTTTTAATTTTTCTTCGGTTTAACGAGTGCGATCTCTTCTACCTCTCTCGAATGGCAAGGCAACGGTCTTGGTCATTCAACTCTTTAGAAGCATGAAACTTGATCGTGCTGTATTTATCATTCTTTCCAAGTGGTGCTGTTAGAAAATGAAAGAAAAATGAAAAGCTTTGATTTTAGATGGTACTGTTAAAAAATGAAAGAAAAATGAAAGGCTCAGTCTATGTCACTTTCTGAACATCGCCCCAGTTTGCCAGAGGTGCATCGCAGCATCGAAGTCCCGAATGTCAAAGGCTTTTGGCGCAAGTTATTGGCATTTTCAGGACCGGGATATCTCGTTTCAGTTGGATATATGGACCCTGGCAACTGGGCGACCGACATTGCGGGCGGGTCAAAATTTGGCTATACCTTGTTGAGCGTTATTTTACTTTCAAACTTGATGGCGATTCTGCTGCAATCGCTCTGTGTGCGGTTAGGAGTCGCAACCGGAAAGGATCTCGCTCAAGCGTGTCGAGACTACTTTTCTCCTCGAATCAATTTTGTTTTGTGGGTGCTGTGTGAGATTGCGATCGCTGCTTGTGATCTCGCCGAACTGCTAGGAAGTGCGATCGCGCTCCAACTTCTATTTGGATTGCCCTTAGTTTGGGGTGTCTGCATTACTGCATTCGATGTCTTAGCGCTGCTATTTCTACAAGGCAAAGGCTTTCGCTATGTAGAAGGATTAATCATTCTGCTCGTCGCAACCGTTGGGATTTGTTTCGGGGCAGAGATTCTATTTTCTCGTCCTGATATTGGCAGCATCTTACAGGGCTATGTGCCAAATCGTGAAATCCTGCGGAATCCCCAGATGCTCTACATTGCGATCGGGATTCTTGGCGCTACAGTGATGCCGCACAATCTCTATCTGCATTCGTCGATCGTCCAAACCCGCAACTGGCAACCAACGCCGAAGAAACGATGGGAAGCGATTAAATTTGGAACTATTGATTCAACGGTTGCACTTTCGTTTGCATTGTTCATCAATAGTGCAATTTTGATTGTTGCTGCTGCGACTTTTCATGTTTCTGGAAATCACGATGTCGCAGAGATTCAAGATGCCTATCAACTCCTTTCACCGTTGTTAGGGGTGAGTGCTGCGAGTGCGATTTTTGGGATTGCGTTACTTGCTTCTGGACAGAGTTCGACCCTGACTGCAACACTGGCGGGTCAGATTGTGATGGAAGGCTTTCTACAAATCAAATTGCCCCCTTGGTTGCGTCGGTTAGCCACTCGACTA
>JALOOO010000039.1 GCA_025454375.1 Leptolyngbya sp. Prado105
CTGCGACTGTTGAGCCGTTTGGGGAAGTTTCGACCAGAACATCGTGCGGGCGCAAGAACATCTCCGGATGCGCCGAATCAAAGCCATTATTTTGAAAAATTCTTGATGAACTGGGCAATACGTTGACTGGTCCAATAAAACTCATCACAAAAGCCGTCTCAGGATGATCGTACACATTTGCAGGGGTGCCGATCTGCTCCACTTTGCCCTTATTCATCACCACAATTTCGTCTGAGACTTCCATCGCCTCTTCTTGGTCATGGGTCACAAATACGGTTGTGACATGCACTTCATCATGTAAGCGCCGCAGCCAAACCCGTAAATCCTTGCGTACCTTTGCATCCAATGCTCCGAACGGTTCGTCTAAAAGCAGCACTTTCGGCTCTACGGCGAGTGCCCGTGCGAGAGCGACTCTTTGCCGTTGACCGCCTGACAGTTGAGAGGGATAGCGATCTCCGAGTCCTGTCAACTGCACCAACTCCAAAAGCTCATCTACACGTCGCTTCACTTTGTCAGCGCTCATCTTGCGGATATCCATGCCAAAGGCAATATTTCGTCTGACGGTTAGATGCTTGAATAGGGCATAGTGCTGAAACACAAAGCCAATGTTGCGGTCTTGTACGCTGCGATCGGTGGCATCTTCGCCCGTGAGAAAAATTCGTCCTGAATCTGGGCTTTCCAACCCTGAGATCAGCCGCAGCAAAGTCGATTTACCTGACCCTGATGGACCCAATAGCGCGACTAATGAGCCGCTCTTAATTTCCAAACTGACCTGATCGACGGCTTGGAAACTGCCAAATCGCTTAGAAACGTCCTGTACTACGATACCCACGGCAATGACCTCGAAAGGGAATTCCCCCTTTCTTGATAAGATTACTGTAGTTTTATAACATAAACCCGAGATCGATTTGTGAGAACGATTGAAAAAAAGACATCTCTAAACTCAGAGATGTCTCGAAAACATTCAACCACAAACCTAAATTAATGGAAATTAATGGACGTTTTGACCTGCTGATTCAGAATGAGACACTGGCAAGGTATGAGGAATCGATGACGCAATCGAAGGGCTAAATTGCGAATTTGGATTGCTTATATTGCCTTTTACCTGCCGCATCAAGCTTGCCATCTCCAGAGCGCTCATGCCGTATTCCCAGCCTAAGTTGCTCTTGATCCCTGCCCGCTCTAAAGCTTGCTGCATCGTGTCCGTGGTTAAGACCCCAAAAATTACAGGCACACCCGTCTGGAATCCTGCCGCAGCGATCCCTTTTGAGACTTCTGACGACACATGCTCAAAATGCGGAGTTTGCCCCTTAATCACGGCACCCAAACAAATGACTGCATCATATCGACCCGAGAGCGCGAATTGACGTGCCAGTAGGGGGAGTTCAAATGCGCCTGGAACCCAAGCATAATCGACCTGTGTACCATGCGGATCGACATTGATACCATGGCGCTTGAGACAATCTTGGCAAGCCTCAAGCAGGCGAGTTGTGACGAGATCGTTGAAGCGACCTACGACGATCGCAAATCGCAAAGAATCGGTCTGAGAGAACGTTCCTTCAAATATTGTCATTGTTTGAATCTGAGTATCAACACTTCAACAGCTACCAGTCGTCCTCAAAGAGAAATTCTCCGAGGATTCACTTAAATCTAGCTTGACAACTTGGGCTTTGGATAGTGCCGATCGCTCTATTTATTTAGATTTTACATTTGAGTCCACAAATTTCAGAGGATCTTCTCCGTGTTAGCACGGAAAATTCTCCGGATAAACTCAAGAACTAGAGAGAAACTTCAAGTTCCTCCCTAGTATACTGATGAACTTAGATCACGAGATAGTTTAAAACGGCGACCACAATAACGAGAGCAAACCAGATTCCGGAGCCAAGATAGAGTAAGCGCTTGGACGTGTCCCAGTTTTGGGGGGAGGCGTAAGCAACGGGTACGCCAACGACCATGATGAACGAAAATAAAACGAGTGCCAACAATGCGAGTTGGAAAATGAATGTCATTTTTCTCTCCCTAAAACAGCGTTTTTTGTAGTGTCTCAATTTTGTGATCGAACCGAGACGCGATCAAGTATTCCTAATTAGTTACGTTATCAGAAAAGATGGACGTGATTCTATGCCATACAACAGCAGATTTTGATGCCCTCGGTGCGGCGATCGGGGTAAGTCTACTGCGTCCACAATCTCGAATTGTTTTAGCAGGCGGCGCTCATCCGCCTGTTCGAGATTTCTTGGCGCTGCATCGAGACGAGTATCCTCTGCTTGAGCGGCGATCGGTGAAGCTAGAATCGATTCGATCGATTACAATAGTCGATGCTCAGATGCGCGATCGTCTAGGAACCACTGCAACATGGCTCGATTTGCCGAATGTTCAGATTACGATTTATGACCATCATGCGGATCTAAAGGGGGATATTCCAGCCCAGACTAAATTTTTGGATGCGGTTGGAGCGGTGACGACTTTGGTGGTGGAGCAGTTGCAGGCGGGAGGCGTTTCGATTACGCCAGCCGAAGCGACAGTGATGGCGTTGGGAATTCATGTCGATACGGGATCTTTGACATTTGATCAGGCGACAGCAAGAGATGCGATCGCGCTGGGTTGGTTGATGCAGCAAGGCGCAAGTTTGAAAGCGATCGCGCAATATGTTGATCCAGGATTGTCTCCGCAATTGCAGACGCTTTTGAGTCAAGCGATGGAGAATTTGCACACTCAGACGATCGAGGGAAGCGCAATCTCTTGGGTTTTGCTCGAAACAGCAGAATTTATTCCAGGGCTATCTGGACTCGCCTCGCGCTTAATGGAATTGACGGAGAGTGATGCACTTTTACTGGGTCATCGATATATGCGTGGGGCAGGCGAAGCGTTCACAGTGATTGGACGATCGAATATCGATGGCACAAATTTGAATCAACTTTTTCAACCCGATGGAGGCGGACATGCGCAAGCTGCCGCTTTGACCGTGCGCGATGTGGATGTGCATGATTTTTTGCAGGAGTTAGTCAAGCGGTTGCAGGCGCAGGTTCCGAAACCGCTAACAGCACGTGAATTGATGTCTTCTCCTGTGCGGACGATTCGACCGGAGACGACGATCGCAGATGCTCAGCGAATTTTATTGCGGTATGGGCATTCAGGGTTGTCGATCGTCAATCAAGTGGATCAATTAGTTGGGGTGATTTCCCGCCGAGATTTGGACATTGCATTGCACCACGGGTTTAGTCATGCTCCCGTGAAGGGATACATGGCATCGAATTTGAAAACGATCACGCCTGAGACTTCGCTGCCAGAAATCGAAGCGCTGATGGTGACGTATGACATTGGTCGGCTTCCGGTGCTAGAGCATGGCAATCTAGTTGGAATTGTCACGCGCACGGATGTCTTGAGACAATTGCATCAGGGGAAAAAAGAACCTGAGAAAGATTTGTTTCCCCTAAGGTATTTATTGCGATTGGAGCGATTTGCGGAACCGTTTCAAAAGCTTCTGACGATCGCGGCTCAAGCAGCAGCAGCACGAGGATGGCATCTCTATCTTGTCGGCGGTGCGGTGCGCGATTTGTTACTGGCTGATGCGACTGCTCCTGTGAGTTTGAGTGATATTGATTTAGTCGTAGATGGGTTTCATCAGACGGCAACGGTCGGGGCAGGTGTAGAACTCGCTCGATCGCTGCAAGCACTCTATCCTCAAGCTCGATTAGAAGTGCATGGAAAATTCCAAACGGCTGCATTGCTGTGGCATAACGATCCAGAATTAGATTCGCTTTGGATTGATATTGCGACCGCGCGAACTGAGTTTTATCCCTATCCTGCTGCGAATCCGGAGGTTGAGGCAAGTTCAATTCGGCAGGATTTGTATCGACGGGATTTTACTGTCAACGCATTAGCACTGAGATTGACAAACCCTCGATCGAGCGAGTTACTCGATTTCTTCGGGGGCATTCTCGATTTGAGATCGCGGCAGATTCGCGTGCTTCATGCAAATAGTTTTATTGAAGATCCGACTCGAATTTATCGCGCCGTCCGGTTTGCAGTGCGGTTGGGGTTTGAGCTAGAACCGCAGACCGAAGGCTATATTCGACATGCGATCGACAGTGGCATTTATGAACAACGCGATCGCGTTGTTCCAGCTTTACAGACTCGACTTAAGGCAGAACTCAAATACATTTTACAAGCTCCTTATTGGCGAACTGCGATTCGGAAGCTCGCTGATTTAGATGCTTTAACCTGCATTCATCCCACCCTCAGATTAGACGCAGAACTTTGGCGACAGTTGCGACTTGCAGACTGGTTGCAGCATTGGGATTTATCTATTCCACATTGGCAATTGTTACTAGAGGGGTTGATTGCAAGCGTAGACGATCGGGCAAAAGTGGCTCAAGAATTACAACTTCCAGCCGATGCGATCAATCGACTCGCAAACTTAGCAGAAATTGAAAGCCAGTTAAACCTGTTACTTCAATACGAGAAGACGAGTCAGAAAGTTCAATTGCTGAAGTCATTTGACTCCGAAACGCTGGTGCTAGTTGCAGTGAGAAGTTCAAAAGCAATTCGCCGCTTGATTTGGAAATACTTCACCGTATGGTCAAAGGTGAAAGCTCCGATCGATGGAACTGACCTCAAAGCATTCGGGTACAAGCCGGGAAAACAGTTTAAGACAATATTAGAGGATGTGTTAGCAGCCACACTTGACGGTGAGATCATGAATCGTTCGCAAGCTGAAGCCTTCTTATCTCAACGCTATCCGCTACCATAGGGGCTGAAGTTTTATACGATCGACGAATGCTATATCGACGTTTTGGACGAACCGAGATTCAGATGCCTGTCTTTTCCTGTGGCGGAATGCGCTATCAGTTCAAATGGCAGGATGTCCCATCTGATCAAGTTCCTGAGGATAATCAGTCGAACTTAGAAGCGACGATTCGACGATCGTTTGAATTGGGAATGTACCACATTGAAACAGCACGGGGATATGGATCTTCCGAGATGCAACTGGGTAAAATTTTGCCAAAACTGCCGCGCGAGAAGTTGATCTCTCAGACCAAAGTTGTGCCGATGGCAGATCCCAAAGCGTTTAGAAAAACCTTTGAAACTTCTCTAAGCTATTTGAGGCTCGATTATGTAGATCTGCTCGGACTTCACGGGATTAACAACGCTGAAACGCTTGAAAATGCGCTGCGGTGTCTAGAAGTGGTGCGAACGCTTCAAGAACAGGGCAAAGTCCGCCATATCGGATTTTCCACCCATGGTTCAACCGAGACAATTGTAAGCGCGATCGAGACGAATCAATTTGATTATGTCAATTTGCATTGGTACTACATTAATCAACTAAATTGGAGCGCGATCGAAGCGGCGACTGCCCACGATATGGGCGTTTTCATCATTAGCCCAACGAACAAAGGCGGCAATCTTCACGAGGCTCCTCAGCGCTTAAAAGATTTGTGTGCGCCGCTTTCTCCAGTGGTGTTTAATGATCTCTTTTGTTTAAGTCATCCTCAAGTTCATACCTTAAGTGTTGGTGCATCAAAACCAACGGACTTCGATGAACATTTGAAGACAGTGGCATTGCTCGATCGAGCCGATGAAATTCTCCCTCCGATCATTCAACGCTTAGAGCAGGCTGCAATTGAACGACTCGGAGAGGATTGGTTTAAGCGATGGCATGTTGGCTTACCCTCAGTTGACGAAACGCCTGGGCGGTTAAATCTCCATACCGTCATCTGGTTGCGAAATTTAGCGATCGCTTACGATTTAGTGGATTATGCAAAGATGCGCTACAACCTCTTAGGACAAGCAGACCATTGGTTTCCGGGAGCGCGAGTCAGTGAGATTAATATTGAGGCATTGCGACCTGTTTTACAGCAAAGTCCATTTCGCGATCGCATTCCCGAAGTTCTACAAGAAACCGATCAGTTGCTGAGTAGTGAAGCGCTCAAACGTTTATCTCAGCAGTAAGTAATCTGTTATCCCGACGATTTGGCATCGTTGAAACTCTCCGACAAAATCGCGTTGAAAAATAAATTGCAAAATTCTCCGAAATTAAACGTTCAAACTTTTTCGGACAGGGTAAAGTAAGAAGATTCTGTTTTATTGCCCTCAGTGCAGACACTGAATTTCTTCTGTGATTGCAATCTATCCTGGCAGCTTTGACCCGATTACCTACGGACATCTCGACCTAATTAAGCGAGGTGCGCTGTTATTTGATCGAGTAATCGTCGCGGTTCTGCGAAATCCAAATAAAACCCCACTCTTTAGCGTCCAACAACGCTTAGAGCAGATTCGGATCGCAGTAAAAACGATCCCCAATGTTGAGGCAGATAGCTTTGAAGGATTGACTGTAACTTATGCTCAACTACGAGGTGCATCGGCACTCCTGCGGGGGTTACGAGCCGTTTCAGATTTTGAGATGGAGTTACAGATGGCACATACCAATAAAACATTATCGACTCAAATCGAGACGGTGTTTCTCGCTACCTCAAACGAGTATAGTTTTCTAAGCAGTAGTGTTGTTCGAGAAATTGCCCGGTTTGGCGGCTCGATCGACCATCTTGTTCCTACCCATGTCGCCGAAGATATTTACCGATGCTACGCCAAGAATCACCCAGTATCAGCCCTGACGGATTCACCGCTCCCGAACGTCGCAGCGACGTTTCAAGAGACGTGCAAAGAGTAGGAAGTCTCGATATTCAAAGAGAGTTAGATCGGTTGGAGGAGATGATTCTCGACAGCCCAAGATTTCTCTTCCGCCGCACATTGGTCGATGAAGAACAGTTTCTAGACCAATTAGATCTGGTGCGATTGAGCTTGCCCGAAGCGTTTCATGAAGCGATGGAGATTGCACGGCATCGAGATGAGATTCTCGATCAAGCAGAACAGTACGCGCATGAGATGATCGATGAGGCAGAGCGGCGAGCGGCTCAGATTATGAATGAGTCGGGGATCATTCAGCGGGCAGAGCAAGAAGCGCAGCAAATTCGCCTGTCTGTGCAGCAAGAATGTGAAGCGGTGCAGCAGCAGACGATCGCACAAATCGATCAGATGCGTCGTCAAGCTCAGCAAGATCTCGAAGAAATGCGTCGATTGGCGATCGAAGAAAGTGAGGATGTGCAGAACGGTGCGGATGAGTATGCCGACAAAGTTCTGCGGGATATGGAAGCTCAGATGAGCGAGATGCTGAGAATTGTGCGAAATGGTCGGGCACAGTTGCAGATCAATCAACCACAGCCGCAAGCCGCCCCCCAAAAGCCACAGCCGCAAGCCGCTCCAGCAAAATCGCAGCAGCAGACCGCTCCAGCGAAGTCGATGCCGTCAAAAGGCAATGGAGAACCCCGCAAACCCCAGCAGTAGGATTTTGCAAGCGTTTCAACTGTGCTGGGCGCAGTGATTCGGCGTTGTTAGATCAGCGATCAAACAACGATCGGTAAAATTCCGTCATCAGATCTGCCGTAGAATTATCATTCACCGACCACAGTGTTGCCAAAGTACTTCTCGCTCCGGATCTCGCCCAAGTCAGCAAAAACGGATCGCTGAGCTTTAAGGTGAACTGTCCATGCGTTGCAAAATGAATGATGGGGAACTGTGTGCCATCTAGACTCCACAAAACATTTTGCTTTGTGAATTTACGATCGAGAAAACCCTGGGATGTCGGTGCTAGAAAAATGACTTTGGAGGAATAACGAAGGGAACTAAAGCACGTTGATTTATCCAAAATCAAAACACTTATAGCGAAGAAACATCATTCGTATCTATCCAGAATCAGTTTTTCTATGAAATCGCTTGAAAAGACCACTATGAGAAGATTTTACTAGAATTCAATCTTTCAGAGAATAGCAAATTTCTATCAAAGACTCATACATCTCAAGTCATTATAAATTTCCGGATAATCTTCCTAATCTCCCCTCAAGTATCACTGAAAAGATTGCGAACTATAAGCAAGTACTGGGAACAATACTGGTGCGCTTCATCACCTCGCTCAAACCCTTGAAAATCATGCCACGAAATTTAGTACAACCTTGGCTCATCCGCTCGATATTGGTTGGATTAATTTCGAGTTTAGCAGGATGGCAATCGGTAGGAACGGCATTGACCGCAGTACGGTTTGAGCCTCCTAGAGGGAACGCACCGACTGAAACAAAAGGCGGAGCTTCTCGCGGGGATATTGCCTGTACTAGCTTAACCAGTCATGACACTCCTCAAATTGTTCTCCTCACTCCCACACACTCAAACTACAGTTTAACCACACTCAAACGCCCCACTTTTTTGGTGTACGTGTCACCGAGTTCCGCACCCAAAGCCTTCTTCAGCCTCAAAAATGCGAAAGGGCAGCTTCACTACCGTCAGGCATTTCCTGTTCCTGAGCAAGGCGGCATCATCCGAATCACATTACCCGACTCGACGGCTCCACTTGCCGTCAATCACCCTTACGAATGGGGAGTTGCGCTCATGTGTGGCGGCAAGCTGCGCCCAAACAGTCCATTTGCAAGCAGTTGGGTACAGAGAATTCAGCTTGCCTCAAAGGTCGATGCAAGTTTACCCAATCAGCCTGCACTAGAGCAAGCCGCAATCTACGGCTCGAATGCAGTTTGGCATGACATGCTAGCAAAACTAGCCACTCTGAAACAGCAAAAACCTCAAGACCCTGCGATCGCTCGAACTTGGACACAGATTCTTGATTCTGCGGGTTTGACCAAGATTACATCGGCGGAGATTGTGAATTAATTGAGTTGTCTAGGATTCAGGTTGGGCATTCTGGAAAGGTGTTCCTAGATGTTAGTGGTCACGATTCAAGCAATGCCTAACCTCAATCATGGTCTTCAAGCTACCCAGTTTTAGTAATCGTAAACGGTTGCTGCAACGACTCTGGAATTCAGAAACAAAGATCATTCTTACAGGACTGAGTGCCGCAACAGGAGTAATCGCACTTAGTTTTACAGGTGTGCTGCAAGTTCCGGAGTGGGCAGTATTGGATCTCTTTTTTCGGGTGCGTCCTGCGGCATCAACCGATCCGAGAATTGTGGTGATTACGATCGACGATGAGGACATTAGTCAAATTGGGACATGGTCGATTCCAGATATCAAACTTGCTCAGCTCCTAAAGAAAATCCGCGCTCAGAAACCGAGAGCGATTGGGCTGGATCTGTACCGCGATTTGCCAGTTGAACCGGGAAATGCAGAACTTCAGAAAGTTTTTCGGACTACCCCGAATCTGATTGGAGTTGAGAAACGATTTGGCAGTCGGCGCGTTCCACCTCCTAAGACACTCGCTAAGCAAGATCAAGTTGCGATCGTCGATCGAGTCGAAGATGCAGACGGCAGAGTTCGACGAGATTTAATTTCAACGCGATCGCGAGAAGGGAAAACTTACTTGAGTTTGGGTGCGCGGTTGTCGTTGATCTATCTCGAAGCACAGGGGATTAAGTTAGAGCAGATCGAGGGCAGATCTGATCAATATCGATTAGGTCGCTCAATTTTCACTGCTTTTCAGAGCCATGATGGTGGATATGTGCGGGCGAATGCCGAAGGGTATCAGGTCTTGCTCAATTTCCGGGGAGATCGTGAAGTTTTCACAACAATTCCGTTGCGAAAGTTTTTGGCAGGGTCAGTTACACCGGAATTATTGCGCGATCGAATTGTGCTGATTGGATCTACTGCGGAAAGTACGAATGATTTTTTGTTAACGCCTTACGATAGTAGCCAGACGGATCTGTTTTCACGCACCCCTGGGGTGTTTGTTCATGCGAATGCGATTAGTCAGTTGTTGAGTGCTGCGATCGATGGAAGACCCGTGATTCAGGTCTTGCCGGAGGCGGTAGAGACGCTATGGGCAATCTTGTGGGCATTGGGTGGAATTTTGCTCAGTCGGCGCGTCTTGCAAGGGACTTGGACAGAAAAATCTTTCTTCTATGGTCAGGCTGGGCTGGGCGTTGCAGGATTAAGTCTGGTGAATGTGGCGAGTAGTTATGGATTGTTTCTGCTCGGTTGGTGGGTTCCGGTATTTTCTGCGATTTTAGGGTTGACACTTTCGACAGGAGCATGTCTGCTGTTTCATAAGCAGGATCTCCATCGATTGGCCTATCTTGATGAATTGACTCAGATTGCGAATCGAAGATATTTTGAGCGGCAACTCATTAAAGCGGTGCAAAAAGGGGAAGTCTCGCTGATTTTGTGTGATGTGGATTTTTTCAAGCTGTACAACGATACGTATGGGCATCCGGCAGGTGATGACTGTTTAATTCAGGTAGCAGATACCTTACAGCAAAGTGTGCGGCGATCGGATCTCGTCGCGCGCTATGGTGGCGAAGAGTTTGCAATTATTTTGCCAGGAACTTCGATCGAGTTGGCTGAGCGGGTTGCGGAACGGATCTTGCAGCGGATGAGAGAGCGAAATGTGCCGCATCAGAGTTCTCATGTGAGTGAGAAGGTGACGTTGAGTTGCGGGATTTCCAGTGTGAAGCCAGAGCGGGCAAGTTTTCAGTTATTAGATGGGACGATTCATCACTTGGTGGAGCGGGCAGATAAGGCGCTCTATCAGGCGAAGCAGGAAGGGCGCGATCGCTATTGTGTGAGACAGATTGAGCGCTAGAAGCGTGAGGAGACGGAAACACGTACCAGAATTGCACATCATCCTAGGCTGAGATACGATACCCTATCTATGGAAGTAGATTTGTGCTAGTCGTCTTATGGCTGTCGATTTTCTGAGTCATCTGAATCCGTCCCAAAAACAAGCCGTTCAGCATTTTTGCGGTCCCCTGCTCGTGATTGCAGGTGCAGGCTCAGGAAAGACACGGGCATTGACGTATCGGATTGCGAATTTGGTGCTGACGCATCGTGTTGATCCTGAGAATATTTTGGCTGTGACTTTTACAAATAAAGCAGCGCGGGAGATGAAGGATCGGATCGAGCGCTTATTTGCTGAGCAGAAAGCATTGCAAGAACATGGGCAATCGTTGACATCTCTGCCGGGGCATATGCAGACGAAATTGCGATCGCAGGTTTATAAAACGATTACTAAAGACTTATGGATCGGAACCTTTCATGCGCTCTGCTGTCGAATTTTGCGATTTGATATCGAGAAATTTCAAGATGAGAAGGGGCGGAAATGGACAAAATCTTTTTCGATTTTCGACGAATCAGATGCTCAGAGCCTGGTTAAAGATATCGTCATCAATCAACTGAATCTGGACGATAAGAAATTTGATCCAAGATCGGTTCGGTATGCCATTAGCACGGCAAAAAACAAAGGATTGTCACCGCGAGATTACGAAAGAGAACAATCTAATTTCAAAGGAAAAGTAATTGCAAGTGTATACAGCGCGTATCAAGATAAACTCGCTGAAAACAATGCCGTTGATTTTGATGACTTGATTTGGATTCCGGTACAACTCTTTCGTCAGAATGAACAGATCCGCGCCTACTGGCACAAACGCTTCCGACATCTTCTCGTCGATGAATATCAAGATACAAATCGCACGCAATATGATCTGCTGCAACTGTTGACGACGAATGGAGAAGCTGCGAAGAGTTTTAAGGAATGGGAGTCTCGATCGATCTTTGTCGTTGGCGATGCGGATCAATCGATTTATTCATTTCGTGCCGCTGATTTTACGATTTTGATGGGGTTCCAGCAGGACTTTGGAGATGGCTTGCCGGACGACGACACGCGGACGATGGTGAAATTAGAAGAGAACTATCGATCGACAGAGAACATTCTGCAACTGGCAAACGAACTGATTGATCACAATACAGAACGAATCGATAAAGTTCTCAAACCGACTCGTGGACAAGGCGAACCGACTTTTTGCTATCGCGCTCAAGATGAGCTAGATGAAGCAGAATTTGTGATTCAGCAGATGCGGAGATTAGAAGCGATGAATTCTGATCTGCATTGGGGCAAGTTTGCCATTCTCTATCGCACGAATGCTCAATCGCGGGCGTTTGAAGAAATTTTGGTGCGATGGGGGGTGCCTTACAAGATTGTGGGTGGATTGCGATTCTATGATCGTAAAGAAATCAAAGATGTTTTGGCTTACTTGAGAGCGATCGCGAACCCTTCTGATTCACTCAGTTTGCTTCGAGTCATTAACACGCCTCGTCGAGGTGTTGGGAAAACGACGATCGATGCCTTGCAAAAAGCCTCGATCGAGTTAGGAGTTTCGCTTTGGGAAATTCTCAGTGATGAAACCTCGGTCAGAACTCTAGCAGGTCGTTCTGCAAAAGGGGTGATTCAATTTGTCGAAATTATTCAACGCTGGCGATCGCAACTTGACCAGGTGAGTGCTTCAGAGATCGTTCAAGGTGTGCTGGAAGATTCGGGCTATGTCAGAGATTTGAAAGCTCAGGGGACAGACGAAGCCGAAGATCGCTTGCAGAACGTTCAAGAGTTGTATAACGCGGTGCTGCAATTTGAAGAAGAAAACGAAGCGGATAAAAGTCTCATCGGGTTCTTAGCAAATGCTTCCCTGGCTTCTGATTTGGATGACACTGAAGAAGAGGCGACGAAGGTTTCGCTGATGACGTTGCATTCTTCAAAAGGATTGGAGTTTCCGATCGTATTTCTCGTCGGTTTGGAGCAGGGTCTATTTCCGAGTTATCGATCGCTCGATGATCCGGCTGCGATCGAAGAAGAACGCCGTCTGTGCTATGTCGGAATTACTCGCGCTCAGGAACGTTTGTTTATCTCTCATGCTCGCGAACGCCGACTTTATGGAAATCGTGAACCTGCAAGTCCTTCGCTGTTCTTAGGAGAAATGCCACGTGAACTGATGGACAGCAATACCAAAGTTGCGATTCCTAAGAAATTTACTGAGAAAAAGGCTGCTAAACCTGCCCCCGTTTTACAGAGTGATATGGAGTGGAGCGTGGGCGATCGAGTGATGCACAGTCAGTTTGGAGAAGGTGAAATTACGAATGTGTTTGGCAGTGGAAGCAAGGCAACATTAGCCATTCGATTCGATAATCTTGTTGGCATGAAACGGAAGATCTTGCCGATTAGCGATCGGGGGTTAAGGACGATCGACTAACCGACTAATCCTGCTCGTAATGCGCGGACTGCTGCTTGAGTGCGATCGTCGGCGCAGAGTTTATTTAAGATATTGCGGACGTGAGTTTTGACCGTTCCGACCGTGATGTAGAGCTTTTCGGCAATCACCGCATTGCTACAACCATCGACGATGAGTTGCAGCACTTCTAACTCGCGCTCGGTCAGCGGATACGCTTCGATAATTTGGTTGTATTCTGGTTCGGCTGCGGTAATAGAAACCTGCTGGACTTCCTCTTCTTCAGGTGGAGCAGGCGGAGTCTTAGATTGAGTTTGGCGAAGAACGACTCGCGCGATCGCAGGATCAATCCAAGAGTTTCCATCGTTTGTCACTCGCAGTGCATCGACCAACTGATCGAGACTGACATCCTTCATACAGTAAGAATCCGCTCCTGCGGCAAACGCGGCTAAGACCCTATCTTCTTGATCTTGGAGCGTGAGAATTAGGACTTTCGTATCGGGCTGATCTTCCATATTGGCTTGAGCTTGACGGAAACGGCGAGTGAGTTCGATGCCATCAATGTCGGGTAACCCAATATCCACGATCGCAACATCTGGCTTCAGTGTCAGCAGCATTTTTAGACCATCTGTGCCATTGGCGGCTTCTCCCACGACTTGAAATCCCGGTCTTTGCTGCAAAGCCGTCTTCATTCCTACTCTCGTTAAATCGTGATCTTCAATCAGTGTGATCCGAATATCATTCATATAGAGAACTCCCACAGTGTTTAGAAAATATCAAGATTCCATAAAAAAATATCAATTCTCTGTGCAGTTATTGATCTGACCACTCGTTACAGAGATAGCTAATTTTAAACATACGCACAGATGCCGAGATTTGTTGTACATCGTTTGACATATAGCTTAAGTCGGATCTTTTCATATGTCTCTGATTTCACGCAAATGAAGCATCCAATTGGGTGATTTCGCATTCATAACAAATTGTAATAATTAACACTATAATTTCGGGTTTGACTAAAAATCGAAAAGGTGAGAGCTTTGCTCGCAGTTTTTCCTTTGAAAGTCTATTCTCGATCTCTGGACATTCTATCAACTTCCTTAGAATGCTAGGGATTCTCATTTTTGGTTTCACTCCTATGGAAGATGCGTTAAACATTTTAATTGTGGATGACGATGAAACCGATCGTGCGACCATTCATCAGGCTTTGATGCAGGGTGAAATAAGGATTCGATCGCTCGTTGAGTCTGACTCCTATCAAAATGCGATTGCAGAACTTGAAAAAACTTCATTCGACTGTGTCATTTTTGATCATCATCTATTGTCTGTGGACTGTATTCCAAAGATCTTGCAGGATTCGATTGCATTGATTGTGTCAGCGAAAGAAGCTTGTTTTGCGCTGGACTTCCTAAAAGCTGGCACACACGACTTTTTTATCAAGCAGGACTTAGAGCCAGAGATTTTAACGCGATCGATTTTTCAAGCGGTTCGATTACAGCGATTGGAGCAGCGTCTTCGCATCAGTGAGAAACAGTATCAAACCAGAATTAATCAGTTAAATCGCATTTTAGAAGATCGAATTATTGAGTTGCAAACCTTACTTGATGTGATTCCAGTTGGAATTGCAATTTCCGAAGATGCAGCTTGTGATGTGATTCGGATGAATCCTTATTTGAGCAAACAGTTAGGATTTCCGATTACTCAGAATGTTTCGTTAAATTCGCAAAATCGCGATCATGCAGACTATACGGTATATCAAGATAACCGCGAACTAAAATCACACGAATTGCCCATGCAAAGAGCGGCTGCATTGGGAAAAGTCATTTCAAGCCAAGAAATTGATTTAGTCAAATCAAACGGTCAAGTGCTAAAAATGTTGACAGAAGCTGCCCCTTTGTTGGATGAAAAAGGGCAAAGTCGGGGCTGTATCGCGGCGTTTATTGATATTACCGATCGTAAGAAGACGGAAGAAAATTTACGAGAAGCAGTGATTACTCTAGCTCAGCAACAGCAACAGCTTGAAGACCAGAACACGACGCTCATTCAGCAGAATCAAGAACTTGAAAATCAGCGACAAAGAATTCAATTTCAAAATCTTAAACTGATCGAAGCGGCTGAATTAAAATCGCAATTTCTCGCTACGATGTCTCATGAATTGCGAACCCCAATGAATGCAATTATGGGATTTTCTCAACTTCTATTACGTCAGAAAACGCTAACTCCTAATCAAACCGAAATGGCGGAGCGAATTTTTAGTAATAGCCAGAACTTACTGACTCTAATTAATGATATTTTGGATTTTTCTAAAATCGAGGCAGGACGCTTGGAGTTGAGGTTAGAAAGATTTGATCTCAGCGATTTACTCACAACTACGATCGCGGAGTTACATTCATTAGCTGATCAGAAAAATCTCGCTTTTCGCAGCGAACTTCATCTCGCAGATTCTTGGATTGTGAATGATCGCTTGCGATTGCATCAAGTAGTCGTCAATCTGATTTCTAATGCGTTGAAGTTTACAGATCAAGGCGAAGTGGTCGTTCGGGTTTGGGAGATTCATTCAGAGCGAATTGCGATCGCAGTTCAAGACACAGGGATTGGGATCGCGTCTGAAAATCTTGAGCAGATTTTTGAAGCATTTCGCCAGTTAGATCAAACGATCGCGCGGCGGTTTCCTGGAACAGGGTTAGGGTTAGCAATTACTCGATGGTTAGTGGAATTGATGAATGGATCGATTCGAGTGGAGAGCGTTGTCGATCGAGGATCGACCTTTCAAGTTGAAATTCCTCGACGAGTCAAGGAGATTCGCCCCCTGTGAATTGGCTACCCTGTACACCGCAATGCTGCTTGGGTACAGGGTAGATTTTAAGGGAGGATTGAGGAATTGCAGTTCAATTGAGTGCTACGCTTCCTTCTTCGTCTCAGAGAACAGACACTTATCAGAATCACAGCCTGCTGGACCTGCTTCGATCAAATCTCCGCCATCATGCTGGACTAAAGCCGCATAGAAGTCATCGGTCGATCGACGTTCTTCTACTTCAGCTTGTAACTTCTGATAAGTTGCTTGATCAATTTTCTCAAACGGCAACCGAGGGAACGGCGCATCAAACCGAGCTAGCAATGCAGCGCTGATGTAGCCTTCATTGTTCTCGATCGCTTGATGAATCCGATGAGCTAGCGCTTCGACTTCATCTTCACGAAGCTCGATCGTGGCACTGGTATTGTGAGCCGTATAGTACTTCTGAACCTGGAGGTAGAAGTCCATTTGAGCTAATGCTGAGAACTTCTCAATCTCAATCTGATCGGCTCCCGGAATGTTTGCCCAAGGCACTTCGACTGGAATCTCAACCAGCCATTCAGTACAACGCAGGTCAAACGGATCATTGAGTAAGTTGCCATTTTCATCTTTGTCAGATTGAGATGGCACAATGCTGTATCCATAATCCAAGCAAGCTAAAGCAACTGGATCGTTTTTACGGAAAGTAATCCGGCGAATAAACCGTTGTGCTTTGGGAGGATGCCAGCCCGAACTCGCACCCGTTAGTAATGACTTCGTTCCCGCAGGTTGTACAGTTGTACAGCGATTCGGACGGCGAATGCCTTGTCGATCGCAGTACTCACCCACGACTCGGTGAACAATTGCTTTCCAACGAGACAGGTATTCTTTTTCTCGCTCTTTGAACTGCATTCCGGTCAAAGTATCGGGTCTACCTGCTTCCCACCAGCGTAACCACTCCGTGCCAAAGGCATGAACAAAGAAGTCAAACAGTCCCGTGAAAGAAACTCCCACGATCGGGTCAAGTTCACGCGAGTATTGATAGCGCGGCTCTTTGAATCGATGATTGAGCAATGCGGCAACCGAAAGCGCACCTGCGATAAACGCCTGCTCTTGAGCTTCATAATCCAACGGATCGATTTGGTTTAGGTGAACTTCAGATAAGTTGCAGTGAAAGTCCATTCCCAGGATCTCGCCACATGGGTTCAAGCCATATCGGCTCAAGCGATGCGCCAGTTCACGATCGTCAATCTCTGGAACAATCGATTGGATAAAGGCTTCGCCTTTTCCACCTTCATACGCCTGAATAAACTCAGATTTCAATTCGGCAGAAGTCAGAATATCCGCATTCGATCGAGCAATGGCTTCTGGAGCATACTGAATCGCACCTTCGCCTGAGTAGAACTGCTTGCGCACGGCTTCTACACATTCTTCGAGAGTCGGCTTGTGGTGGTAAACTCGCGTATGATTCGCCATGCGTAGCACAT
This sequence comes from Leptolyngbya sp. Prado105, assembly GCA_025454375.1. Taxonomy (GTDB): domain Bacteria; phylum Cyanobacteriota; class Cyanobacteriia; order Leptolyngbyales; family Leptolyngbyaceae; genus Leptolyngbya. The sequence continues at coordinate 17,250 of JALOOO010000039.1, forward strand.
CGCGATCAGGATCAATCCGCCAGTTGCCTTGCTCATCTTGCTGCCAAAGATTCTCCTTCGCCCCAGCAAACTGAGCATCCTCGCTACTGCCTTGACGCATCCCAGCCGATCGCCGAATATTTCCAGCGACGACACAAGCCGCCGCTTCATCAATCAACAAGCAGCATTCGATCGACGAGAGCTTCCGCCCAACGGCACGATTGAGAATCTTGGCACAGCGCTCGTACAATTCGGGGAGTTTGATCGGGTTTGCAACGCCCCCAAAGCCTTTTAATCGCTCGCCTGCGGGACGCACATGCCCTAAATCGATCGAGACTTCAATCTCGCCCGTAAATTGCTCATCGGTCGAAAGCTCTAGCAAGCTCTGATACGACTTCACCCAACCTTGGCGGCTATCTCCAACCTGGATCGTCGCTTGATGGTCAGAAATCTCTACCTGAGTTTGATCCTCTCTCAGAAAATCTGCCACTTCGCCAATTTCTCGAGTGACTTTCACAACCAAGCGATTGCAAATTGCAGGTAAGCGATCGGTATATTTCGGTTCTAACACCGCACCTGTCCCACTCCCCATCATGGCAAGATCCATCATCAGACCAAAGGCTCGCCAGTCAATGAGATTCGTACTAGTGCAGTTGTACGATCCTGAATAGTTTTCAGGTTTCGAGATCCAATTTGTCCCGCCGACCCAGAGCCAACGACCGGAAGGCAGACAACGCATCGTCCGCTGCATCAACTCGATTAATTCTTGCTCTTCTGAGGTAAAATTTCCAAGGTCAGCGAGTCCCTGGATTGTACGCTGACTCACCTGTGCCCAAGACTCGCGACGAGTTTCGCTCAGCTTACGGCTATAGGTTCGATAAAAAACTGGGTTCGCAGCAGGAGCCGAAGCCGGAAATTGGCTGCGACCTGCGTCAAACTCTGGCAAACTGGAACTAGAAGATTCCTTCAGACGAGTGATATCCTGAACCATGCGAAACTCCCTTTGTCTAGCGTCCTAAATGGGTTAAAAAGATTAAGGTGACGCTACATATAGCGTTATGTCTAATAGCGATCTACTCTACACCATCTTTCTCAAAAGTGGATCGATCATTTTTTAGTTCGAGCGTACTAAACTACAATATCGCAAGAAATGCTCTGATCGTATATTTGTTCTAGTGAATTTGTTCGGCTTCTACTTCTGCCTAAGTGCCTAAGGTTGAGACGCTAAACTGTCCTGGTTAGAGCCAGAATTGATTGTAAAAAGAATAGATTTCGTTTCCATTTCACAAACCAGACACGCGATTGTCCGATCGCTGTCTTAGAATGCTGAGATGAGTCAATCGAATTTTTCTCGATCGCCGAATCCTGACCTATGATGTCTTCCAATTCCGCCCTCTCCAACTTTTTCCGCGACCTTCCTGAAACGATCCAACAACCTGCGGCGTTGGCGATGCTGGGTTCTTTGGGCGCTCATTTGATTCTATTTGCGACGCTGCCTGCTTTTACTTCCTCTCCAGATCCCGCTCAATCTGAGATCCGCCGCGTCCGTCTGCTTGAACCTCCTCAAGACAGCAGTGCCCCTCAAGCTTCCACTTCACGTCTCGGACTTCCCCCCGTCTCTAACAATCCCAATAGCAAGCTTCAACTGCCTCAAGCTGGACAGACAATTCCGTCTGTTCCCAATCCTCTCTACACGCTGCCTGATCTCACCCCCGTTCCGGTTCCTTCCAACCCACAACCGCAACGACGATTCTTTGAGAATCCGCTGACTCCTGCTGAAAGGGCAGCCTTGTTTGAGCGGCTTAGACGACTTCAAACACCTCCCACCCCACCCCCCAAACCTCCCGCCCAACCTCCGCAAAATCAGAAGTCTCCAACAGACGGATTAAATCAAGCTGATCCAACTGTGGCTGCCAGTCCGCCTCCATCCGGGCAAGTTGCGCCAAATTCTCCACCAGCGACTCCTCCCTCTCCATTTGTTCCGCAAACTCCGAACGATCGATTTCTAGTTGCGACAAATTACAATCCTCAAGGCACAACCAAAGATGAGCAGACTAGTGCACAAATTAAGTTCACACAAGCAGCCGCACAGAAGGGCTTAAACTGGGAGCGGATTCTGCTAAGGCAGCCAGACGCTCCGATCCAAGAGATTCCCTATCCTGCAAATTTGAAAGGAAAATGGCAGCCTAAAGATTTTAGCAAGGTGACTCCAACTGCGATCGCAGTGATCGTTGGCAAAGATGGCAAAATTTTAGTAGAACCCGAAATCATTGGAAGCACGGGCTATGGAATTTTGAACGAAAGTGCGATGGAAATTGTGAAAGCAACCACAACGCCAGAAAAAATGGTTGAACTGATTCAAGAACACGAGGCGAACAAAGAGGATGTCAACAGCCGGAACAAGGCTGAATCTTATTTAATCGTCTATGAGTTCAAGTTTAAAGCTCCCGATTCGGCTGTTTCAACGCAACCATAATTCTCATCGTAGTAATCTCACTACGTCAATCTGAACTTCTGGAAATACGTCAATCTGAACTTCTGGAAAAGAGAGCGGGTTGATTGTGCCTGTGGTGAATTTTTGCTGAGAGCGATACTCTCCTTTCACTGGATCGCGAAACACGATTAACTCTCTCGTTTTTAAATTAATTACCCAATATTCAGCGATGTCCGCTTTTGCATAGGTTTTAGATTTGATTTCAAGATCCTTTTGCAAACTTTTATTAGAGTATTCAATCACCCAGAAGATGTTTTCTGGATAGGGGTGATGCTCGTTTTTGTAGACCTCTTCAATAGGTTCGACGATCGCTAAATCAGGCTCCGGCTCTGAGTGATTCGCCAGGGTAATTGGATGCCCAACTCGCACGATCGCGCGATCTCCTAGAAGCCGTTGCAAGTATCTCGATGAGCTGTCCGTTAATCCAGCATGAGGGACTCCTTCAGGCGACATCTCAACCAATTCTCCATTCAATAATTCGACTGAAGTGTCATCAAATACTCCTGCTTCGATCGCTTGATGATAGCGATCGATTGTCCATTTGAATGTTGAAACGGTCATGCGATTTATTCAACAACTGATTAACTGTGTGCTTGCCGATGCAGCGCGATTTGCCCAATATGCACAGTACACAGCTTCAGAGGGAAACCCATAAGAAGCTGTGTACAAGAGAGTAAACATCTCACTTTTATCTGATTGAGTTGTGAGATCCTAGAACTTACTCAAGCTCTAGAAGAAGGGCGAACGAGGGGACTCGAACCCCCGAGTGGAGGAACCACAATCCTCTGCCTTAACCACTTGGCTACGCTCGCCATTTGCGATAGCTATTATAACACGAGAAATGAGACAAGTTCAAAAACCCGAGAACATGTAGACTTGGTAGAACGTCATAGAAGACCAAATCGTGAATTGGAACGGGGTGGTATGAAGATGAAGTCCTCTCAGATTCTGTTAGGGATTGTCGGGTTAGCTGTGCTGGGAGGGGCGGGATTTATGGCGTTGACGAATCCTGATGAAGACGCATTTGAGGAATTTGCATTCCAGCAGGTGAGAGTGCAAGGGTGTAAAGAAGTCCCGCAGATTATTCGAGAACAATGTCCGCAGTTCGTTCAGGATAATCAAGAGCAATTGAAAAAACTGATCGCACAGAGTACCGATCGCCAAAACTTTGGACTTTTCAGTATCTATCGCACGCATCTATCTACGCGATCGATTGTGCCGAATCTGCCGATTTTTCTCGACTTGCCTGCGTTTCAGCTAGAGACGGTGGGAATGTTTGGCAAGTTCTATATCTATCAGGCTGAACAGCAGCGAGTGAAGTAAGTCGCATCAATGCTGTTTTTTTCCTTTTTCTGCCAGTTGATAGCCTACTCCGACGGCAGCAGATAGATCAGATCGATAAAGTAATACTGCATAAATTGGACGAGATCATTCTTCAATCTCAACATTCACGCCTCGACTCCATTTTTTCCCAAACCCTATCAGACTTTTAGAAATTCTGAACGATTCCGAATAGTTTCCCGACTTTCTGATAAGATTACTGATTCTGACACCAATTTATTATCTACGACTTGCTGGGAGACTCCTCATATGGCTCGGATGTACTATGACGCTGATGCCAATTTAGATTTACTTGCGGGCAAAACGATCGCGATTATCGGCTACGGTTCTCAAGGGCACGCCCATGCTCTCAACCTCAAAGATAGTGGCATGAACGTCATCGTTGGACTATATCCGGGCAGCAAATCAGCGGCGAAAGCAAAAGATGCTGGCTTGACGGTTCATAGCGTTGCGGATGCGACGAAAGCAGCAGATTTCATCATGATTTTGCTTCCTGACGAAGTGCAGCGATCGGTCTACTCGAATGAGATTGAGCCGAATCTGAGCGAAGGAAATGTGCTGGCATTTGCCCATGGCTTTAACATCAACTATGCCCAAATCGTTCCACCTGCGAATGTGGATGTGGTCATGGTTGCCCCCAAAGGCCCAGGACATCTTGTTCGTCGGACTTATGAGCAAGGTCAAGGCGTACCTGCGTTGTTCGCGGTGTATCAGGATGCGTCAGGGCAAGCACGCGATCGCGCAATGGCGTATGCAAAAGGAATCGGCGGCACAAGAGGCGGCGTTCTCGAAACGACTTTCCGAGAAGAAACTGAGACGGATCTTTTCGGGGAGCAAGTGGTGCTTTGCGGTGGCTTGAGTGCGCTGATCAAAGCGGGATTTGAGACGCTTGTGAATGCAGGCTATCAGCCAGAACTTGCTTACTTCGAGTGCTTGCATGAAGTGAAGCTAATTGTGGATCTCATTGTCGAAGGCGGTTTAGCTACCATGCGCGATAGTATCTCGAATACTGCGGAGTATGGCGACTTAACGCGCGGTCCTCGGATTGTCACCGATGAAACCCGTGCGGAGATGAAGAAGATCCTGAGCGAGATTCAGACGGGTCAGTTTGCCCGAGAATTTGTTCTGGAGAATCAGTCTGGCAAAGCTGGATTTACCGCAATGCGTCGGCGCGAGGCAGAGCATCCGATCGAAGAGGTTGGGAAGGATCTGCGCTCGATGTTTAGCTGGTTGAAGAAGGCGTAGTTTTTTGTGGGGAGAGACAAGCTATCAAAAGGCTCTCTATCTCCCCCCCTACCTCTTCATATCCCGCACTGCCTCTTCAGTCCGTTCATATGGCTGAGTTTTAGGTTTCCAGTTTGGGAAAGCATTGACGAAAATTTGATCGATCGCAGTGCGAGTCTGGAAACTGTACTTGCCTATTTCAGGTGGCAAAAATTGGTCGCCGAATCCGACGAAGATTAAACTCACAAGTAAGATGAGTCCGACTGGAATCTTTTTGGAACGCATAAGAGAAATATTTGGTAAGTGAGAAACTTGAGGGCGCGTATCATGGTCTACGTTTAGTAGTGCCCAGTTTTGGGTGCAGCATTGTAGATGGTGAGCAATGAAACAATTTTTTAAGGTCGGGCTGGTTGGCTCTTGGATGCTTTTGTTGGGGGTGACGATCGCTTGGCAATCTGTCTTGGCGCAACCGACACAAATTGAATACCAGACTAGAAAGAAGCAGCCGAGACCTGTGCGATCGAATTCAACCCGGTCACAACTTTTGCCATTTTTTGATCTAGATAATAATCCGGTGAGAGTTGGGGTTCCTCGGAATCGTCAAGTGGATATTACGCCGCCTGCACCGCAGTTAAATGAGTTCGATCGTAAAGTGCTAGCAACTTGCGGTGAGTTTGGTAGCTCAGTCGGAACGGTGAGCTTGCGTCGCTTGTTTGCAGAATCGCCGGAGGTGGTTCAGAGCATTAAAACGGCAGTGGGAGGAGAAATTTTTCCAGGGCGCAGAAGTGACCAGCAGTTTCAAGATGATTTACTCGCGATTTGGGCAAATCGGAAGGGCTTTGAACATATCTTTTGTGGTGAAATTCGTGGCGCACAAAAGATTGGGGGATTGCATTATGCTGGGCGCTATTGGCAGTTACAGCAAGCAGGAATTGCGGGACGATTGCCCAATAACTCGCGATCTGAAGAGGTTGTCGAGGGTGAGATCTATACGTTGGGCGTTGAAGTCCGTCAGGGCAATCGGGTGATTCGCGATGCTAAGAAGGGCTATTCCTATGTGAGTGATGCACAAGAGCTTCTGACGGATGCAACGGTGGCATTTAAGCATCTACGATCGAACTCAACTTCAGATAGCAAGTCGGTCTGTTTATTCACGGTGCGCGATGCGAGTGTGAAGGTTCCATTTAAGGCGGTGTTTGTAAAAACGCAGCGCGGAATTGTCACCTTTTACCCGGATGCAACGCCAAGTAATCGAGAGGCATCTTGCGATCGGTAATGCCGTCATCATTTCGTTTCGACTTCGCTCATCTCAGGGCAATTGATTGATCCAAGGTGAGCGAAGCTGAATTCCAGTTCACATCACCCGCGCGGGAACGGCGGGCTACTCGAACGCATCCCTTAGTCGATCCGAATTGTCTGTCCTTGCGCTGCCGATCGCTGAGCCGCGATTGCGACTTTCAAGGTATAGAGACTTTCTTCCGCTTGCACATAGAGCGGTTTGCCCTCTAATAAGTAATCCAAAACGGCACTTGTATCTTTCGCAAATAAGCCTCGACGTGCCCCGATTTCGATCGCAGTAGCACCCTGAGAATTTACTAACATGCCTTCATCGCCGTTGAAGATTAATGCGCCGCGATCGCCTTGAATTTCTAACTTGCGTTCGGGTGTCCAAGCGGTCTCACCTTTGCTATAAACGACATCTGCAATTACGCCGTTCTTAAAATTCAATTGCGCTTTGCAGAGACATCCTGAAAAGCGATCGCGCTCTACGTTCCAATAGCGATTTTGACAACTTACAGAGTCTACTGCTCCAAACACATGAATCAGACGATGCGGTCGCGACAATGCGCCGACGAGTGGAAACCCGAATAGTTGAGGGTTAAATGTCCATTTTGCAGGTGCGGGATTTTGCGGCGTGGCAGTTCCATATCGAGCGTAGAAAGGCGTTCCGACTTGAGAGAGTGCTTTTAGAAACGCTTGATGCACGCCTCCTAAAAGTTCAATATGTTCGACATGGAGTAACAGATTGCGATCGCGTGCTGTTTTAACCGCTTTGGTTGCAGACTCAAGATCGATCGCTAACGGATATTCGACGACGACATGTTTACCGGATTCCAGTGCAGTTTGCGCGATCGAGCTATGCTCTGAATTCACTCCGCAAATGATCACCAAATCAACCTGGTCAATTAATTCTTGCCAAGCATTAAAAGCTTGCGTTTGGTGCGTATGACTGAATTCAGTCGTTTTATCTGCTCGGTGTCCAGCGACTCCGACTAATTTGGCGCGATCGTCTTGATTGACAGCTTCTGCCCGCAGTTTTGCGGCATATCCAGTTCCGACTAGTCCTACTCGAATCACAGCGATCGCCCTTTGTAATTAAATCTTCACCTTCAAGTTTACGGGTTTCGTATCACAACGAACCGTTAGCAGGAGCGTTCTGGCACAGGATAGAGGAGGACAAACCTTGTTTGAGTTTCATGACAGTTGTTTCCTTACCTGTTCTCTATTCGACGATCGATCCGAGTGCGATTGTTTCACGGGTGCTGTCGTGCTATGACATCGGAACGGTCAAAGGTTGTAAATTCTGGTGTCGGGGCTTGAGTGATGTCTATTGGGTTGAGACGGATTGTGCGGCGTATGTGTTGAGGGTTTCACATTGGGGCTGGCGATCGCAAGCGGATATTGATTTTGAGTTGGCACTGCTTGATTTTTTACAACAAAAAAGCGTCCCGGTTGCTTATCCATTAAGAACGACATCGGGCAAATTGTCGATCGTGCTAAATGCGCCCGAAGGCGATCGCTATGCTTCACTGTTTATCTATGCGCCGGGTGCAATTCCGCTGGGAGATCTGAGTCTGCGGCAGGCGACGAGGTTAGGTGAAACGGTTGCAAAGATGCACCAAGCTGGGGAGCAGTTCGAGTGCGATTTTGCCCGGAAGCCGATGACGCTAGATTATTTGCTGGATGGAGCCTGGGATGCGATCGAGACTTTTCTGACGGTGAGCGATCGAGAGTATTTAGAAAAAGCAATCATTCAGATCAAATCGGAATTACGGGATTTTCCGCGATCGGCTCCATATTGGGGGATTTGTTGGGGTGATCCGCACAGTGGTAATGCTCACTTTACGGATGTGGATCAGCCGACTTTGTTTGATTTTGATCAATGTGGCTTTGGCTGGCGGGCGTTTGATTTGGGTAAGTTTCGGCAGGTTGCGCTAAATACAGGCATCAGCCGTCGAATTCGAGAGGCGTTTTTGGTTGGGTATCAGTCGGTGAATCCGCTAGAAGCATTTGAACTCGGAGCGATTTCTGCGTTTACTCAAACGGCTCATATTTGGGTGTGGTCGATTAGCTTAACTTACGCGCTGCGTCATAATTACAGCCGTCTGGATGATTCATATTTCGGCAAGCGAGTTGAGCAGTTACGGAAGCTGCGATCGCCGGATTGGCAAATGTTTTAGAGCGATTTATCTCATTCTTGAAGTTGCAGTCCTAATTGGCTGACAAATCTCTTCAGGATTGCATGTCCCGCCCGCACGTGAACGGCGGGCTAATGGTGACAACTGTGCTAAAGCACACTCAGAAGAGTTTTTAGCCCACTTGAGTGGGGTTATTTCTGTTAAGCCCGCCGTTTACGCGCGGGTGGGCGGGACAACGAAGGGAGGAGGCTTTCAGGAGTTCTGTCAGTCAATCAGGTTGCAGTCTCTCGCATTGATTGTCTTTGTTGGATTGCAGGATGGGAATTCTGGAGGAATTGATTTCGAGAAAAATTAGAAATGAAAGCAACGAATCTAGTGAGTGCATCGCTTACGGCTGACGACCAAAAAGAGGTGATGAATGCGATCGCGCTGATCAAAAGTAAGCTGCCGTTTTTGCTGAGTACGACGGCGGAGGAGCGCAAGGCTTTGACGAAGATGGGAGATAAGAGTCAGGCGTTTGTGTCGCTGGCATTGGATCTGGCGAATCAGAGTCAGGATTATTTGCCGCGATCGTTTGAGGTTGAGGAGATGCGAAAGGATGTGGAACTGTATCAACAGTTGCGTCCGATTTTGCTGGCGCTTACTCAGTTGCAGGAGTTGGTGGATAATACGTCGATGGTGGCTGGCAGTGAGGCGATGGTGGCGGCGTTGACGGTTTACAATGCGGCAAAAGAGCATGGTCAGGATGCGGGGCTGGAGGCGATTTTGGCGGAGATGAGCCAACGGTTTGCGCGGATGCGTAAGACTAAGGCGGATGAGGTTGCAGTGAGCAATTAGTTTCGTCGATCGTTTGATTGGCAATCCGTCAATTGAGCCTCTGAGTCCTAATGTTGGGATTCGGGGGCTTAAGTTTGAGAATAAAAGAGTCAAGGTTGGGATTCAAAGAGTCGAGGCTGAGGATCAAGAAGTGCAAGCTTGGGATTCAGAGAGTCAAGGTTAGGATTCAGAGAGTCGAAGTTGAGTATAAAAGAGTCGAGTTTGGGATTCAGAGACTCAGAGTTGGGATTCAGAGACTCAGAGTTGGGATTCAGAGA
>JALOOO010000238.1 GCA_025454375.1 Leptolyngbya sp. Prado105
AGCGCATTGCTGCGGGATTGATCGCGAGAATCACTCGATCGCGCGGGAAGTAATGCTCCAACATAATCTCGTAACAGCGCATCCGAATGTCTGCTGAAATGTCATCTTCTTTCGTCGCACCAACTAACGGATGCAAGAACAATCCATCTACCGTTTCTAATGCACATTTAATAATGTATTCATGCGCCCGGTGAATTGGATTTCGAGTTTGGAATCCAACGACTGTTTTCCAGCCTTTCTCCTGGAATGCAGCCCGCGAGACGGCGGGGTCAATTTGATAAGTCGGAAATAACGGATGTGGATCGCGCTCCAACAACCAAATCTCTCCTGCCAAATTGACATTGCCCTGAGCATAAACCACCGCGACACCTGGATGTTTTTCCTCATCCGTGCGATAAACTTTTACGGCTTCGCGTTTCTTGTCGTAAGTATATTTTTCGCTCAACTGCAATACGCCAATATATCGACCTGTTGAGTCATCCAATCGAATCAAACTGCCTTCTTGCAACGGTGCGGCAACTTCTTCAGTGACAGATAATGTAACCGGAATTGCCCAGGGTAAGCCATTTGCCAGGTGCATCTCATCAACAACGCGATCGTAGTCCGCTTTGCCCATAAATCCGGTCAAGGGACTAAATCCACCGATCGCAATCAATTGCAAATCAGAGACTGCCCGCTCATTGAGTTGAACGCGAGGCAGAAAATCGGCTTTCGAGAGCAATTCTTCGCGCTGAGTGCCAGTAACAATGCGGTTAATTAACTGTCCGCCGTGGGGTGCGATGCCGTCAGGGTGACTCATAGGGTAGAAAATTGAAAAAAGTAACCAACCAAATTCCGATCTGGAAAGCGGTCTTTAATAAACTTAGCAGGATTCGGTCTTACCTGGACAAAAAGGGAAGGGGATCTGCAATTGGATCTTTCACGATTTCACCTTGTTGCTCTGCCCAATACTGACTAAGGAAATGAATCTGACGTAAGCCAACAATGAGATTCAATCCTGGAATAAATAACCACCAAATCGTTAGAGGCTTTTTTTGGTTGGCTCGATCGTAGAGTTCATTCACATCGTGGTAGAGCCGAAACTGCACAATATAAATCCAGATCAGTCCTAAAATCGAGAACCATCGAAACGATTCAGGGACATCAGGATCAAAAGTTGCTAGGGCTTGTGGTAATGCGACTCCAATCACAAATGGCAAGAGACAAAGCGCGCCTGACCAGCCTTTATCGTGATAGTTTCGTAACTCGTCTTGGATTGCCCATTTGTAATAGCCGTAGTAGAGCGATCCAGTAAAAACGGACAGAAGAAGAACTTTCCAAAGAGGACGGGGTTTACCGAGCATGAGTGCGATCGTAAAGAAGTATTTACATTTCTTAATCTATTCTGTTTCTGGTTTGAATACAATCTGACCAACGCTTTAAAATTGGCAGGAAATACGGATGGCGTTTGAGGGAACTACAGGCTTATTTATCTCTGCAAATTCATTCAGCATTACGACAATTCCAAGCAAAACCTCGATCGCACCGATCACAATCTGATTCATATCCCAGAGATCTCTGCGCTCACATAAATCAGGAAGTCATGCAGCAAATTGTGTACTGTGAATTTTTACGAAACTAACTCACGACTCCCGTTATCACAACATTTGAACATTCAACTCTTAGCAATCCGTGCTGCGATCGTCTCTCGTTTTGAAGCTGTTCGACAATTCAGAACCCAGAAATAATTGCAGATCACAACCTTCAATTTAGGGCGACAGATTTAAAATGTCTGTTTTCTAACTGGTATCCTGACAAAACTCAGGATAAATTAACGGATAACGTCACGATTCATGAAGGAGCGAGCGTATGTGCGGAATTGTCGGCTACATCGGGACACAAGAAGCCAGTGGAATTCTGCTGGAAGGGCTGCGCAAATTAGAATATCGGGGCTATGACTCGGCTGGAATTGCAACCATTTTAGACGGCGAAATTCACTGCGTCCGAGCAAAAGGGAAGCTACACAACCTCGAAGAAAAATTGGCAGGCGAGACGAATCCCGCTCGAACCGGAATCGCACATACTCGCTGGGCAACCCACGGCAAGCCGGAGGAATATAACGCACATCCGCATATGGACATGGATCAGCGGATCGCCGTGATTCAGAACGGGATTATTGAAAATTATCGAGAATTGCGAGAAGAATTAAAGGCGCGGGGCTGTGAGTTTCGATCGGAAACCGACACCGAAGTTGTGCCGCATTTAATTGCAGAAGAATTGACCAAGGCGGAACAGTTGGCAGAGTTTCCACTCCTTGAAGCAGTGCGATCGGTGGTGAAAAAATTGCAGGGAGCTTTTGCGATCGCGGTCATTTGTGCCGATTATCCCGATGAAATTGTCGTGGCACGTCAGCAAGCGCCTGTCGTACTTGGATTTGGACAGGGCGAATTTTACTGTGCATCTGACACGCCTGCATTGATTCCTTACACCCGCGCCGTGTTGAATCTAGAAAATGGGGAATTGGCGAGAATGACCCCGATTGGCGTTGAAATTTATAACTTTGACGGGCAACGGCTGAAGAAGAAGCCTCGCACCCTGGATGTGAATCCAGTCATGGTCGAGAAGCAAGGCTTCAAACACTACATGCTTAAAGAAATCTATGAGCAGCCTGGAGTGGTTCGAGCTTGTTTAGAGGCTTACTTTGATACAGAATGGACAGCAGTAAAAGGCTCCTCTCCAACTAAAATTGGAATTCCTGAGACTGTATTGAATGATCTCCAACAGATTCAGATCATTGCTTGTGGAACCAGTTGGCACGCAGGTTTAGTTGGAAAGTACTTGCTAGAACAACTCGCAGGCATTCCTACTTCGGTGCATTATGCGTCTGAGTATCGCTATTCTGCATCCCCTCTGACAGCAAATACTTTGACGATCGGGGTGACCCAATCAGGTGAAACGGCGGATACGCTTGCTGCTTTAGCAATGGAGCAAGATCGTCGATCGACATTAAGTTCTGGATTTGAAGCAAGATTACTTGGGATTACGAATCGTCCTGAAAGCTCTCTGGGTCATCTCGTTCCAAACATCATCGAAACTCATGCAGGAATTGAGATCGGAGTTGCTGCGACGAAGACATTTGTAGCGCAAGTCATGGCATTTTATAGTTTAGCGATCGATCTAACATTCCGTCGCCAAGCTAAATCCTCTGAAACATTAGAACAATTACTTGATGGTTTGCGTCAATTGCCTGCTCAGATTGAGTTGATTCTTGAAAGTCAAGAACGCTATATCGAAGAGCTAGCACATGACTTTGCAGAAACACAAGACTTTATCTTTTTGGGACGGGGAATTAATTTTCCCATTGCTTTAGAAGGAGCATTAAAGCTGAAAGAGATTAGCTACATTCATGCAGAAGGCTATCCAGCAGGGGAGATGAAGCATGGACCGATCGCGCTCTTAGATGCGAAAGTTCCAGTCGTGACGATCGCAATGCCAGGGACTGTATTTGAGAAAGTCCTCTCGAATGCCCAAGAAGCTAGAGCGCGGGATGCCCGATTGATTGGGGTGACTCCAATGGATGAGCAAGAAGCGGCAGATACGTTTGATACGTTGATTCCAGTTCCGCATGTCGATGAGATTTTATCGCCGATCTTGACGGTGATTCCGCTGCAATTGTTGGCATATCACATTGCGGCACGACGTGGGTTAGATGTCGATCAACCTCGGAATTTGGCAAAGAGTGTCACAGTTGAGTAGAGCGTACTAAGTGCCAATAGCTTTTGCACAAAGGGAATAGGGTTCTTAAGTAGAGAATACAGTTCTTTACTCACTGGTACAGAGTATAAACACTTAACCAGTGGAACCCTTAACTCACAAGTACTTCTAGCACATAGAGCCTTGCACAAGTCTGAGCGCATTCCAGCTAAGTCTGCCTTCTGTCTGCTAGTGGAGAGACACAAGCATGTTTGGAGTTTCTGGAATGCGCTACAGAAGAAGCTGAAGGGTTTGATGAGCCAGTGCAAAAACTTGTTCTGCTCTAGCACTACCCACATAGCGCCAGTGCCAGGGTTCGTAGCCAATGCCTTGCTTGTTGTTCAGAGGAAATGAGAGTTCAAATCCATACTGACTCCCATTCTTAGCAAGCCATTGGTAAGCGCGAGTATTCTCAAAGCTAATTCGTAAATCTGTGTTTGGGCGAGTCTGATCAGCAATATCTAATGCGTAGCCCGTATGGTGTTCACTATATCCAGGAGGGGCGCTCCACTTTGCTGCCGCTTGCTGACTTCCTCGACGAGCAATCTGCTGCTTCCATAATCCCGTTTGCACCCGGACTGAGCGAAATCCAGAGAGCGGCATTAACAAAACGCCGGATTGTTTTGCCGCGATCGACATCTGCTGAAAGGCTTGCACAGCTTCAATATCCATCGATTCGGGTCGTGAAGCGTTATTTCGGACATATTGCCCTACGGTTTGCAATCGGGCAGAATCGTTTTCTCGATAGGGAAAATGTCCATATGAACGAGCAGGACTCAGCGGTGTGCTTAAAGGCAAAACTTGAAGCGTCTTCGGTTCTGAAGTTGCGATTTGAGGAGTTAGTCCTAGATCTAAAGCGATGACTAAGCCTGCCATCAGCATCGCGATCGTGAAAAACCGCAGTGATATCCAAGTCTGTTTCATAAGGTTCTCTCGCACAACCTGACTGCTCTTTATAAATTTATCTAGCTTATTCAATGCGAGAAACCCATTTCCGCAAAAAGCAAGAAATCTTTAGTGAGATAGCTGACCTCGATTAGAACTTAAGTTGCAGTCCATTCACGATCGCACTCTGGCAGCAAAAGCGAAAAGATATTCTATAAAAAAACTCCGAGTCTTGAAGAACTCGGAGTTCTGAAAATCTTAGTAGCGATCGCGACCACTCGAAACATCTGCTGGATCACGATATGCCGTTGCTGACGAGGACGACTGCTCATCCCGGCTGCTCTTACGTCCCATTAAACCAAACAAACCAAGCAACCCTAGTAAACCCCAGTAGCCATTCCGTCCTTCGTTGTTGTATTCTACAGTGTCCGTCGTCGTTCCAGTTCCGGTTCCCGTTTGGCTGAATGCAGGCAGAGACATTGGAGCCAAGATCAAAGCAGACGCGATCGCAATGCTTGCAGCAAATTTAGACATGATTTTTAAATCCTCGTTTCATCTGAACAAGCTCAATTTAGAAATTTTGAGCAATAACAAAATCTGACTAAAGCTTGAGAAACGCCTCTGTTAATAGAGACATTTCGTGGTAAAGAACGCTGTTCACTGCGTATTAGAAATATTTCAAAACCGTTACATTGATTGGGTTTGAGACGAAACGGGAGACAGCCGATGATAGGCTAGGAATCGTAGAAAACAAAAGGATTTATTAAGAGGCTTCTCCATGACGGGTTCTTCGCAACTTCCGCTTTTGTTACGGGCAGCACAAGGCGAGGCGCTGGATCGTCCGCCAGTTTGGATGATGCGGCAAGCAGGTCGCTATATGAAGGCATATCGGGATTTGCGCGATCGCTATCCGTCGTTCCGTGAGCGGTCTGAAATTCCAGAAGTCGCGATCGAAGTCTCGCTGCAACCGTGGCGAGCATTTAAGCCCGATGGGGTGATTTTGTTTTCAGATATTGTGACTCCACTGCCGGGACTCGGTATCGACATGGATATCGCAGAAGGGAAGGGTCCGATTATTGCCGATCCGATTCGTTCTCAGGCTCAAGTGGACAAGCTCCATCCGTTGGTTCCTGAAGAGACGATGCCATTTATTAAAACAATTTTGAATTCGCTGCGGGCAGAAGTTGGGAATCAAGCGACGGTTCTTGGTTTTGTGGGTGCGCCTTGGACATTGGCAGCTTATGCAGTCGAGGGCAAGGGGTCGAAAACCTATTCGATCATTAAGAATATGGCGTTTTCTGATCCAGCAATTTTGCATCAGTTGTTGTCGAAGTTAGCCGATGCGATCGCAACTTACGCTTGTTATCAAATTGATTGCGGCGCACAGGTGATTCAGATGTTTGATTCTTGGGCGGGTCAGCTTAGCCCACAGGATTACGACATGTTTGCTTTGCCCTACCAGCAGCAAGTATTCCGCAAGATTAAGCAGGTGCATCCTGATACGCCGTTAATTTTGCTCGTGACGGGCAGTGCAGGCTTGCTGGAGCGGATGTCAAAAGCAGGTGCGGACATTTTAACGATCGATTGGACAGTCGATATGGCAGATGCCCGCGCAAGACTTGGAAAAGATGTGAAAGTGCAAGGAAACCTTGATCCAGGTGTCTTATTTGGGTCGAAGGAATTCATCCGCGATCGCATTCTCGATACGATTCGCAAAGCAGGAAATCGCGGACATATTTTGAATCTGGGTCATGGGATTTTGCCGAATACTCCAGAGGAAAATGCGGCTTACTTCTTTGAGACAGCAAAGCAAGTCGATCAGCTTCTAACAGCGGCCCGTTAGAGGGTCGCTTCGATTGAAAGCAAAAAGCCCCCTAAATTCCCTGAAATAGAGAATTTAGGGGGTTTAAGTCGTCTTAAACGTAGCAAAAAAAGAACGGTACTGATTCAAGTGAAAGACAGGTGAAAGGATCAGAAATGGGCAGAACCGTTTATTCTGTTTATTCATAGGAACTTCCTCACGCACTATGTCTTTCATCCACCCTTACCTCCCCCAATGACGAAGCGAATTTTTGTGACAGGTGCAACAGGTTGCATTGGTCACTATCTTGTCGAAACCCTGATCCAGGACACTCAGCATGAATTGTTTCTGCTCGTTCGAGATGCGAAGAAACTTCAGATTGATGTAGCGTTTAGACCCAATGTGACGGTGATTCAATCTGATATGCAGGAGATTGAGCAGCATCGCGACTTGTTGCAGACGATCGATTGTGCGGTTTTAGCAGCAACAGCTTGGGGTGGAGAAGGCGTATATGACGTGAATGTGTTGCGAAATCTGCAATTGATTTCGATGCTTGATCCAGATCGGGTGGAGCAAATTCTCTACTTCTCGACAGCGAGCATTCTCGATCGACAAAATCAACTCTTGCCCGAAGCGAAAGAGATGGGGAATGAGTATCTGAAGTCGAAATATCTTTGCTATGAGAAATTGCAGCAGCTAGAGATTTCTAAGAAAATTACGAAGCTGTTTCCAACTTTGGTGATTGGAGGTGGAGAGCGATATCCTTATTCAGCCATCACAGCAGGGATTCCTGATGTGGCAAAATGGGCGAGATTAATTCGGCTGTTCAAAGCAGATGGCAGTTTTCACTTTACCCACGGACATGATATTGCTCAGGTTGTGCGATATTTGGTGGAGCATCCTGCACCAGGGCAAAGCCTCGTTTTAGGCAATGCAAAAATTACGGTGAATCAAGCGATCGAAGAGTTGTGCGATTATTTGAAGATTAAACCCTTCATGGGCATTCCGCTGTTGTGGATGGCGGATATTATTATTTTTCTGTTTCAGATTCAGGTTGGCAAGTGGGATCGATTTTCGATGCAGTATCGCCACTTTACGCATTTGAATCCGGTGAGTCCAGCGACGTTTGGTATGGCAAACTATTGCTCGACGATGGAGGATGTGTTGAAATTGAGCGGGGTGAAGCGGAGAGTGGGGAGATAGCTCATCCCCCCGTCTTTTCTAGATGAGCTTAATCGAGCGGAACGCCAGAAATAAGCCATAAGCTAGTGCAATCATGCTACCGACCAGCACAAAGTAAGTGACTACTGCCATAAATTTTGTCTCCTAAGACTTCTAACAAAACTATACAGAATATTGGGGACTTGTAGGAAGCGGAACTCTCCAGGTTGCGATCGAGAACCGATTGAATGCAGACTACTTCCCCCAATTTTCTGATTCTCCAAAATTGGTAGTGCTTGGATTCGTCAACTCACTTGTTAAGCATCGATCGAGCATTCATCAATCTAGTAACACCGCTTGAGAACGCACTTCACCTTGCGTCAAAGCATCTCAATCCTGTGAATCGCGAGAAAA
>JALOOO010000239.1 GCA_025454375.1 Leptolyngbya sp. Prado105
TCCTCGATCTGCCGATTTTTTACAATTTTCAACCTAAGAAGCTTTCGCGACCTTTTGCGTACTGCTTTCGATCTCTTTAACCAGCATTGAAACTTGATCACTGGTCTTAACCAGCTTGTCGGGCGGAGTCACTGCTGCCCAAGTCGCTGTTAGATCAGCTAATTTTGTCGAGATTGCCCGATGAGCATCTGGCTGCGATTTGCTCATTGCAGTAGAAATCGTTTGATAGAGTTCGTTGGCGTAGAGGATAAACCCGCGTGAATCTTGATATTCAATCACTTGGGCAATCTTATCATTCGCGATCGCGGCTCCATATTCAGAGTTTGCTGTATCGAGCAATCCATTGATCACTTGTAATACAAATCCAGGAGTCTGACGCTGGGTTGCAGCTAGAGCATTGATCGCAGCATCGATCGATTTCATGGAAGACTCATAGCCTGAAGTTACTTTACTAGCATTTTTTGCACCAGCTTTGACTTCATCTTGTAGTGCAATCAATACATCCTTAAAGGAAGCCACTTTTCGTTCGTTCAACTGATCTTCGACATCGGCATAAATCTCCTCAACAGGATGTCCGATGTGAGGTTCAGCTTGATCAGGCTTTTGCAGATCTAAGAGTTCTTTTGCAACATAGAGATGCCCTTTCATCAAACCGAGCTTGGTCATGTAATCGATATCTTTTGCTTCGCCTTCGAGCTTGATATCTTCGATCGTCACCATGTCTTTGATCTGATCAAACTGAGCTTGATTGATCACATTTTTCGTAACGAGTTCTTCTGTTTTCCCGTAAGGACGACTGGCTTGAATTTTGTTTGACAAGGCTGGAATTCCAAGCTTTGCTTCTAGTTTGTCTAGCTCAGAGAGAATAGCGCTATTGATGTTCATCTTTCTGCCACTATGTGCGGACTGAGCGCTAGAAGCAGAGCTAGCAGCAGGGGGTGGAGCGCTTGAATTGTTTGCAGTTTGAGAGCTACAGGCAATCAGTATGCTCAAGCCTAAAGCACAAAAGAAGTAAGCAAGAAATTTAAGTCGCTTCAGCATGATCTGAGTTCAATGGTTGAGGTGAGATGATTGGAAAAAATGAGATGAAAGATTGAATTCAGTCATTGTGCAGCTTAACCAGAATTTTTGTCAATAACGAGTGTGTTAAGTTCGACTAAGCTTTTGGCGTGGGAATCACATCGAACATTCCCATGCAGCCAGACTCAGCAATGTAGTCTTGATGTGGATGGAACATAAATTTGCCCGTTTCATGAAAACTGAACTCTAAGATATGCCGCTCAGCCGTTCCCATCGTAATGACATCTGTTTCTTCACTCGGTTCTAGGGTTCGCCCTGTGCGATAGACGCGAAACATATTTGCATGAAGATGAAAGGTCGCCACTGGATCAAATTCAATCAAATTCAGCACATACAGCCGAATTAGCTGATCTTGCTGAATCGGAATTGGATTTTTCATGTAGTAATCAGGCAGCCCATTGAAGGCGTAAAGCTCGTTTTTACGATCGTCATTTACGTCATATCCCGCCATGATTAATACGATCTCATCCGCAGGCGGGCGAGGCGTAGGTGGATCGACAATGAACATGCCGTATAAGCCTTTACCCACATGGCGCGAGATTGGCTCAATATGACAGTGATAAAGATGCACGCCAAAGGGTTGGGCATCAAATTCGTAGATCTGCACGGCATTATGCTTGACAGGCTTGACTCCATCCATTTCCGCAGCGTGGATTCCGTGGAAATGAAGTGAGTGAGAATGTCCAGCTTTGTTGTAGAAAATGACACGAATGCGATCGCCTTCGATGGCTCGAAAAGTCGGTCCTGGGACTCGTCCGTTTAGATTCCAGGTGACAAATGGCGTGGAATTGTTTAATTGCAACGGAGAAGTCCGCGCTTCGACTCGGAATTCTCGAACCGTTCGCCCATTTTCCTGGGTCACAGTGCCATAGTCAAAATCGCGCAGAACCGCAGGTGGGTTTGCCGCGTCCTTGGTCGGCGGGATCTCGATCGGCGGAATCATTACTTTTTGATTTTTCTGCGCTTGAGTCAGCAGGTTTAGCCCCAAAATTGAGCCAGCCAGTCCTGTTCCAGATAACAGTCCTAACTGAAGCAATTGCCGACGACTTAAAGTATTGAAAAGGTTAGAAACTGGCATCACAGAAATGACGATAAACGAGAAGTTGATCACTCAAACTCCGTCGCTCAGATTATCAGTGATTCTGATTCTTTAATCAAGAATATTAATAATAATTCTCAATACTGTTGTTTAGCAGGGTTGTCCCGCTAGCTCGCCGTTTATTTGCAGGTGGGTGAATGCAGCAAACGATAGGAACCTAATCGAAGCCTCCTGAATTACGGTGAGCGATCGTTCTTCACCTGAGCTAATTTCTGAGAGATTTCAGGATTGTACAACCGCAGATAGTTCCAATAGTTGCCGAGTACCGCCTTCACATAGCCATAGGTTTCTGGATAAGGAATCGCTTCAACAAACTCATCTGGATCTTGCGATTTTGCTTTGCCAAGCCAGCCTGCAACGGCTCCAGGTCCAGCATTGTAGCTCGCAACTGCTAGCATCGAATTGTTGTTGTATTCCAAATGCGTGTGATCTAAGTACCAAGTTCCAAACTTAATACTGGTTTCAGGATCATTGAGCTTGTACTCTTTGACTTTGATATTGTTCGCGATAAAAGATCCCGTTTCGGGCATCACCTGCATCAAGCCTACGGCTCCCACACTCGATTTGATATCTGGCTCAAATCTGGACTCTTGCCGAATCAAAGCAGTGACCAGCATCGGATTCATTTGTCGCTGCTGTGACCAGCTTTCAATGTAGTTTACAAACGGGAACGGATACAGTGCTTGCCAATATGCGGGCTGTTTTCTCAGTTGTTCGTACTGAGCTTTTTCTTCCGGTTTCTCACGATCGCGCAAACTGCCAACCATATACAGCCCGTCTAAATTCTCGCCTACGCCCAATCGCATTACGCCATCCGTGAATTGTTCTGCGATCGAAGGTTGCACGCGATTCTGAAATTCAATCTGCCAATGTGACCAGGCATCCCGGTCAAGACCGAGTTGATAAAGTTCTTTCAAAGCAGGTGATCCCGCAGGTAATTCTGCTCGCAGATTTGGCTTTTCTACTTTTGGAGTCAACGATCGCAAGGTGTTAAAGTCTCCAACATTCCAGCCTAAAATTGCCGCCGATCGCCAAGCATAGTAAGACTCGTAATGATCACTCAGGACTTTCTGAAACAGCTTTGCAGCTTGATCGTTGTTGCCAGTTCTTTGTGCCCATTTCCCTGCCCAAAATCCTGCTTCTGCGGCAATCTCACTGGTTGGATTATTGGTCAAGATTGGCTCTGCCCATTGTTTTGCCAGTTTGATATTTCCAGCTTTTGCCGCTTGCTGAGCATAAGTCCAGCGCATTTGCGCTGCTGCGTCTGATTTTGCGTGCTGCGTCAAAACTAACTGCCGAACTTGAGCCGCCGTCTTATCGCTGTTCATTTTGTCGAGCATTTTTGATTTCTCGACTAATGCCGCAGGCGCTCGATCGGGGAAATTTTGAATCACTTGATCTAGGTAGGCGATCGCCATTTGCGGCGTTTCTGCTAATTGCGCTAATCGAGTCAGTGCTAAGCCTGCTTCGTCTGATTGCGGAAACTGCTGAATCATTTGGCGGTAGCGCTGCTCTCCTCCCGGCTTCCCGCTCAAATGCAAGCCTCTGGCAGACCGATAAGCTGTTAAGGCAGTCTGAGGCGCACGAGAATAGGCGATCGCACCTTTGTCATACACCTGATTTTCCCAATATCCAAACGCGATCGCCTCCCAATCTTCTGGCTTCAACTGTTTGCTAAACTCTGCCACGAGCTTATCCATCAGTTGGGTATAGCCGCTGGTGGTAATTCCATACTTTGCAACCAACATTAAGAGTGGAAGCTGTTTTGGATTTTTCTTGAGTCGAGTTTTGGCGATTTCAACTGTTCTCGGATGTGAGGGGAATTGGGCGATCGCTTGATCCCAATATTTCGCGTCGTTTTTTCCTAAGCTAAACAACGCCTCGACGGTTGCCGCCTCTTTGGGGTATTTCTTCACGACATCTTGCCAAGCCTGCGCTGCTTCTTTCTGTTTTCCTGCTGCTTCGTAGGCTTGAGCGCGCTTCACCCCGATCTGCGCTGCCAAAACAGGGTAACTCTGCTCCAAATCTTTAAGTTGCTCTAGCGCCTTATCTCCCTGTCCCTGCGAAATAAAATCTGTTGCTAATAAATAACGGGCACGATTGCGATCGAGTTCTGCATTCGATCGCTCTGCTGCCAACTTTAGAGCATCTGCCCTTTCGCTCGCAGGTCTAGCCGCCAGTGGGCTAATGACTTGACTGGGGGTGCCAATCCCGCCATCGGGTTCGCTCTTAAATGACTGAAGCGATCCCATCAAACCGCTGGGGGCTTGAGACGCTTCTCTGAGTTTTTCAACAGGTAAGAACGCACCCGCGATCAGCCCGATCGCGCCAGCGCCACCCGCTAACATCAACCAAAAGCGCCGCTCTTTTAACAGTTGCTTCAGCATTCAAACACTTCCTGGAAAAAAGGGGGCAGATTTACTCAGAACTCTAAGCAGTTATAGCAAAGATTCAACAAAAATGAAGAATAAATAAGCACATTCACATAGAAGTATTACACATCACATATCTGCTACGGTTTCTAGCATTTTGATCGATACTGAATATCAGAACATTAAGAACCCACGATTTAGGGATAGATATGAACGTAACAGTCACGGGAACGTCGCTTCTAGATTGGTCAGGCGACGGTTTAGCGATCGCATTATTTGAGGGCGCAGAATTGTCGGGTGATCTGAGTGCGCTCGACCAAAAGCTATCCGGTGCGATCGCAGAATTGATCGCAGAGGTCGAATTTAAGGGCAAACCGGGAAATACTGCCTCGACTCGAATTGCAGGCAGTTCCGTCCGTAAGATTTTACTCGTCGGACTCGGCAAATCGGACGAACTGAAATTAGAAACACTCCGTCAAGCTGCTGCTGCTGCTGCAAAACTCGCAAGACGAGAGCGCTGCAAATCGCTTGCAATCAGTTTTCCGACCGTTCAATCTGCGGCAGCAACGGCTCAGGCGATCGTCGAAGGTCTAGAACTCTCGCTCTACAAAGATGTGCGGTTTAAGTCAGAGCCGGATCACAATGGCAACCTCGAATCGGCTGAGCTTCTAGGTCTAACGGGTCAAGAAGCAGCCATCGAAAAAGCTCGTCAAATCTGCTCTGGCGTATTTTTAGCGCGAGAATTGGTCGCTGCTCCGGCAAATTATGTCACGCCGATCACGATGGCTGAAACGGCGTTAGCGATCGCGAATGAACATGAGCTAGAGATTCAAATTCTCGAAAAAGAAGACTGTGAAAAACTTGGCATGGGTGCATTTCTGGGCGTTGCTCAAGCCTCTGATTTGCCGCCGAAGTTTATTCACCTGACTTACAAGCCTCAAGGCACGCCCAGGAAGAAGCTAGCAATTATTGGGAAAGGGCTGACCTTTGATTCTGGTGGACTGAATATCAAAGGGGCAGGCAGCGGCATCGAGATGATGAAAACCGATATGGGTGGAGCAGGCGCGACTCTGGGCGCGGCAAAAGCGATCGCTCAACTCAAACCCGATGTCGAAGTGCATTTCATCACGGCTGTGACCGAAAACATGATCAGTGGTCGAGCGATCCATCCCGGCGATATTCTCACCGCCTCCAATGGAAAAACGATCGAGATCAACAACACCGATGCAGAAGGTCGATTAACTTTAGCAGATGCGCTAGTGTATACCGAGAAATTGGAAGTCGATGCGATCGTTGACCTTGCAACTCTGACCGGAGCCTGTGTAATTGCTTTGGGCGATAACATTGCGGGTCTATGGAGTCCGAGTGATCAACTTGCTGATCAGCTTCTCAAGGCGAGTGGAGAGTCTGGTGAGAAACTATGGCGGATGCCGATGGAAGAAAAGTACTTTGAAAGTATGAAGTCGGGCATTGCGGATATGAAAAACACAGGCGCTCGTGCTGGGGGTGCAATTTCGGCAGCGATTTTCTTGAAGCAATTTGTCAAAGATACGCCCTGGGCGCATTTAGATGTTGCAGGTCCTGTCTGGGCAGATAAAGAAAATGGCTACAACGGTGCAGGTGCGACAGGATATGGGGTGAGATTGCTCGTGGATTGGGTCATGAGCTAGCTCTGTCTAAAAGTTGAGGCAGGTTCATCAGGTGCCCACCGAATAGAATTCGCCAAGCCCTCGAAAATGAACCTGACCTCTCGTGATGGGTAGAACTACCTCTTTTGTCCTGTATTACAAACGTAGTCCATGACCGTATGAGCGCTACTGCCCGCCCTCGGTCGAATCATCATGCCAGTCTCGCCATAATCAAACTTCTGAATCAGTTTGCGATTCTTCGTATAGGCATTCACTTTTCTTAAGCGTTGCGATTTTGCACCACAATCGGCTGACCAGCGAATCACCGCTCCATGAAGCGGTTGATCTACCTTCGCTTCTAAGAACGCATTATTTGGCTCTGGAAACTCTCGATACTCCCAGTACCAAACAATGTCGCCTTTACGCTGAATCGCGCTCGTATCGACAAAAAATCGATCCTTGACCGAATTTTCCGTCACTCTCGTCCATTGGGCAGCCTCTGCTACCGGAGCAAACAGGATTGCCTGTGCCGTAGGCAACGCCCACATCAACCCTGCGATCGCCAAATTTAAAACAGCTTTCATTATCTTTGGTTCGGTTGTTCAGTGATAGAGCGATTGGAATTAGTTCCACGAGGGGATGAATTTAGATTGCGCATGGCTTGTAGCGCAAATTGATCATTTGGACGCTCATCTAAAGCCCGTCCAAAATAAAGCCTTGCCGTTTTCTCATCCTTGCGCTGAACCGCTTCAACGCCTGCTGCCATGTAGCGATCGTAAAACGTTTGAGGAGCAGGTTTTGCGATGGATGCCACCTGATACGCTTTGACAACTTTTTGGACATAAGGAGCCGTTGCCCGCGCATTCGCCTTTGTCGGATCGCCTGTCATCCACCAGGCTGCCATCCGCTCAACGGCGGTCGTTTCATTCCTGCCCTTTGCATGTTCTTTTACTGCATCCCGCATCACACAGGTGACAATCGAACGTGCAGCATTGACATTTGCCTGAAATTCAGCCGAAGACAACTCTTTTCCGCCGCACTGTTTTGACCAGCGAGTCACATTTTCTGGCTTCACCTGCCAATCGCTGTAAAGTCCAGCCACAGGCTTTTCTGGCTTGGAGGCTTGGCGTATCGCTTCGACTAGTCGATCAATCTGAGCATCCGTCATCTGAGCCGAGACGGGTGCAGCGATTAGACTCAGGGCGACGATAAAACTCGATCGCGCTATGAATTGCTTACAAAATTGCATAACCGCCTTCAAAATTTTGCATCAAATGGAAATTACAATCACAGACTCTATTTTCTAAATGAAAGTGCCACCCTCTAACAAGTCGCATTTTACTTGAAGATCAGAAACCCCGTAAAATCCTGACTCCAAAAAACTATGGAGGAATGACGGAAAAAGATCAAGCGTAGGCCTAATCCTGACTGAAGTTTAGGTATCCAATAAAAAAAGGGGTTCATTTCCCCCTTTTTTCACAGAATTCTAGAGTCGTAGACTTCACGATTTGTTAACGTGACCCACAATTTGGCTCTTCAGCTTGTCAAACTCTTTGCCCAGTTCATCCCGATTTGAGGCTTTAAGCAGATAGCGATAAATAAACCAGACGCTATATCCCAACCCAACTAATTCAAAGGTCGGCTCAAGTAAAGGCACTTCATTAATTGCGCTGAGGAGTGCGAGCGTCAACTTTACCGACACCACCGAACCAAAAATCAAACCTGCAACCACCAAGGGCTTGCGTTGTTCCGAGAAAAACTTACCTAACAACTCTGGCAGCGAGGACAGAAT
>JALOOO010000240.1 GCA_025454375.1 Leptolyngbya sp. Prado105
ATCAACATCATCATCAATACTCCTGACGATACTGTGAGTTTCATGGTGGATGACATTGGAGAGGTTTTGCAGTGTTCGAGCGCGGAATTTGAGCCGCCTCCCGCTCACTTTAATGCTCATATTCGAGCGTTTCTCAAAGGAGCCTACAAACTTGATCCAGGTTTTTTGCTCGTTCTGAACACCCTCAAGATTTTAGATTAGGAGAAATTCATGGTTTCCAACACATCCCAGAAGCAAGAAACAACACCTCAAATGCAAGAACTTCTAGCAGCAATGCAGGCAGCAAATGCTGGGGATTTCTCAGTGCGTCTAGATGAGAACAATGGCTTTGGAGAAGTTGCCCGCGAATTCAATCTATGGATGAGTCGTCATCAAACTTTTGCTCAAGGGATGAGCGAAGCGGAACGAGTCTTAAGCGCGATCGCCCAAGGAAATCTCAATGAAAGAATGGCACTAGAAATTGCAGGACAACCGTTGAATGGTGAAGCCTTGCGAATTGCAACAGTCATCAATGACATGGCAGAAAAGCTAAATCAGGTCGTCACTGAAGTCACCCAAGTGATCAGAGAAATTGGAGTAGAAGGTAATTTAGGCTCAGTGATCCGCGTTGAAAACGTTGCAGGCGTTTGGCAAGAACTGATCGAACAGGTTAACCAGATGTCGCGCAAAGTTACTGAACAGATTCGCAGCATTTCTGATATCTCGCTTGCGATCGCCCAGGGAAATTTTGCGAACCAAATCGAAGCCGAAAACGTGGGAGAGTTTCGCGTCTTGACTCAAAGCGTGAATCAAATGATTCAGAACCTGCGCGACTCGCTGTGCCAGATTAGCGAGATTGCCGCAACCGTTGCAACCGCATCTGCCGAACTCACCGCTGTCAGTAGCGAAATGACGGGCAATGCAGGACAAACAGCAGAGCAAGCCACTTCTGCTTCTGTTTCAGCCGAGCAAGTCAGCCAGAATGCAGCAACTGTTGCAACCGCGATCGAGGAAATGAATGTCAGCATTCGAGAAATTGCGCGAAATGCAGCCGAAGGCGCACAGGTGGCAACCGATGCGGTGAAGACTTCTGATCAAACTAATGTCACGATTACAAAGCTCGGTCAAAGCAGTATCGAGATTGGCAAAGTGATCAAAGTAATTACCTCGATCGCGCAGCAGACCAATTTACTTGCGCTCAATGCCACGATCGAAGCGGCTAGAGCAGGTGATGCGGGCAGAGGATTTGCAGTGGTTGCCAATGAAGTCAAAGAGCTTGCCAAACAGACCGCGACTGCAACTGAAGATATTAGTCAACGGATTGAAGCAATTCAGACTGATACAAGAGGAGCCGTTGACGCGATTACTCAGATTACAGAAGTGATCAATCAGATCAATGATATCCAAAACACGATCGCAAGCTCGGTCGAAGAACAGACAGCGACCACAAATGAGATCTCGCGAAACGTTGCAGAAGCAGCGAAAGGCAGTTCAGACATTGCTAAAAATATTGGCGTGGTCGCCGAGAATGCTCAGACCACAACAACTGGAGCAAGTAACACAGCCAAAGCTGCCACAGAGCTATCTCAAATGGCAGTAAATCTACAAACGATTGTCAGTCAGTTTCAAGTTTGACAACAGAGTGAGGGAATCAACTCGTCATAGATGCAAAAAGTTCGAGTCTTAATCGTCGATGATGCAGTCGTCGTGCGGAGCCGTCTCAGCAAGATACTCGCATCCGATCCCCAGATTGAAATTGCAGGAGTCGCTGCAACCGGACAGATTGCCCTCGCAAAGCTGTCTCAAGTCAAGCCCGATGTCGTGATTCTCGATGTTCTCATGCCCGACCTTGACGGGTTACAAACGCTCCGCCAAATTCGTCAACTTGATGCTAAATTGCCCGTCATTATGTTTAGCGTCATGACCACCCCAGGGGCGATCGCGACGTTAGATGCGCTAAGTTTTGGAGCGTCAGACTATGCGGCAAAACCGAGTCAACTGGGCAGTAGTGCTGAAATCACAGACTATCTAGAAGCGACCTTAATCCCCAAAATCAAAGCATTCGGACAAAAAGACATTTCAAAACCAGAGGTCGCACAATCTCCTGCCCCAACTCCGCCTCAACCTGCAAGAGCGATCGCTGAAATTGTCGCCATTGGAGTTTCAACCGGAGGGCCGAATGCACTGACCACGTTGCTCTCAAAATTGCCTGCAACCTTTCCAGTGCCGATCGTGATCGTGCAGCATATGCCGCCCATGTTTACGAAGCTCCTCGCTGAGCGGTTGACGACAAAATGTTCTCTGCCTGTGCGCGAAGCAGAAATGGGTGAAATGCTCCGTCCTGGAACCGTTTGGATTGCACCGGGTGATTATCATCTCACCGTAAAACGCCAAACTAGAGGCGTTCAACTGACACTCGATCAAACCCCTGCCTGCAATTTTTGTCGCCCTTCGGCAGATGTTTTATTTGAGTCAGTGGCGCAAGTTTATCAGGAGCGGACGTTAGGAGTGATATTAACGGGAATGGGACAAGATGGATTGCGCGGATGTCGGAAGATTCGCGAATTGAATGGGCAAATTTTGGCACAAGATGAAGCCAGTAGCGTCGTGTGGGGAATGCCGGGGTTTGTTGTGAATGCAAAACTGGCAGATGCCGTTTTACCGATCGACCAAATTTTGCCAGAAGTGCTGTGTCGGGTGAACTTTAATCGCGATTTCAAGAGAGGTTAGTTGATGCTCAGTTCCGCCTTCGATTTTGAGTATCTTTGCAACTTAGTTCGAGAGAAGTCTGGAGTCGTACTCGATCTGCACAAGGATTATCTTGCAACCCTGCATCTGAGTCCCATCGTCACGCAGGCAAAGTTTGAGTCACTCGCCGCATTTGTTGATTTCTTAAAGCAATCTCCATTCGGTCAATTCCATCTGCAAGCGATCGAAGCATTGTTGATCAATGAAACGTCATTTTTTCGCGATCGCTATCCATTTGAGGTGCTTAAGTCGTTAGTTTTTCCTGCGTTAATTCAATCGCGCTCCGCTCAAAAAACAATTCATATTTGGTGTGCTGCTTGCTCGACTGGGCAGGAGCCTTATAGTATTGCGATGCTGATTCGAGAAGCATTTCCAGAACTCCTCTCCTGGCAAATTTGGATTATTGCAAGTGATTTTTCAAGCCTCGCTTTAGATCGAGCCAGAATCGGCAAATATACAACTTTAGAAATCAATCGCGGCTTGACTTCAGAATTGCGCGATCGCTACTTTCAGCAAACCGGACAAAGCTGGCAAGCGATCGATAAAATTCGTCAGATGATTGAATTTAGACAATTAAATTTGATCGAGTCTTGGCATTCACTTCCACAGATGGATATCATCTTTCTGAGAAATGTTTTGATCTACTTTGATCTCGAAACAAAGCGATCGATTTTGAACAAAGTTCAGCACACCTTACAGCCCGATGGCTATCTATTTTTAGGCGGAGGCGAGACGACGTTTCACCTAAGTTCTAGATTTGAAGCGGTGCGAAATCAGACGAGTCTTTACCATCGGTTGCGGAATGCTGGAAGCAATAGACTGCTTGCAGATTAGGTTCATCTCGTTTGCTGCATTCACCCCCCCCGCGCCTCAACGGCGGGCTAGCAGGACAACCCTGCTAAACCAGGCTAAATTGCTCCCAGTCTAGTGGACTCGATCGAATCGCCCGCCCTTCAGGTGCGGGCGGACAGCTTTTGGGGTTTGGGAGCATTCCCACGCAAACTAGAGAAGCAACTAATTCCCAGATTGTAAAATAACCAAAGATCGACCCATGACTGGAATATTCTTCGTTCCAGTAAACGAGATTTTCTCAGTAATAAACCGTGGCTCCTTCGTGTTAATTACTGCTCTCCATCTTCGCTGACGTAATCGAGCCGGGAGGACAAAATCCAGCATCTCCCAATGGGCATTAAACAGCAGCAGAAAACTACTATCGCGAATTCGTCCCCCTTTCGGACCGCGATCGGGCAATTCGTTTCCATTTAAGAAGACTGCGATCGCTTTTGCATAGCCATTGCACCACTGATCCGAAGTCATGTCCTGCCCATCTGGATTAAACCAGGCAATATCACTCACACTCGATCCATGAATCGCTTGCCCTTGAAACCATCGTTGTCTCCGAAATACAGGATGCGATTGGCGAAACTGAATCAACTCTTGTGTAAAACTGAGCAGGTCAGAATCCTCTTGCTGGCAGCGCTCCCAATCTAGCCAAGAGAGGGGATTATCCTGACAGTACGCATTGTTATTTCCTGCTTGAGTGCGCCCCATCTCATCGCCCATCACGATCATGGGAATCCCTTGCGAGAGCATCAGTGTAGTAAGCATATTTCGCTGTTGTCGCGCTCTCAACTGAAGCACTTCTACATCCGTTGTCTCGCCTTCAATTCCACAGTTCCAAGAGCGATTATGGCTTTCTCCATCGCGGTTGTCTTCGCCATTGGCTTGATTGTGCTTCTCGTT
Organism: Leptolyngbya sp. Prado105; assembly: GCA_025454375.1. Classification (GTDB taxonomy): domain Bacteria; phylum Cyanobacteriota; class Cyanobacteriia; order Leptolyngbyales; family Leptolyngbyaceae; genus Leptolyngbya. The sequence goes on from JALOOO010000240.1 coordinate 4,471, forward strand.
GTAGCTAACTAAATCTCGCAGGGTAAACCCATCATGCGCGGTGATAAAGTTAATGCTGGCATGAGGTCGTCTGCCATTGAGTTGATAGAGGTCTGAACTGCCTGTAAATCGGTAAGCAAATTCGCCTAGCTTGCCATCTTGCCCCTGCCAAAAGTCTCGCATCTCATCACGATAGCGCCCATTCCACTCTGACCAAAGCACCGGGAAATTTCCGACCTGATAGCCGCCATCGCCGAGATCCCAAGGCTCTGCGATGAGCTTCACCCCAGCCAAAATTGGATCTTGGTGAATAATGTCAAAGAAGGATGCCAAACTATCGACAGCGTAGAGTTCACGTGCGAGGGCTGATGCGAGATCAAATCGGAAGCCGTCGATGTGCATCTCTGTCACCCAGTAGCGCAAGCTATCCATAATCAGCTTTAGCACTTGGGGGCTTTGCACATTCAGCGAATTTCCGCAGCCTGTAAAGTCCATGTAGTAGCGATCGTTTCCTTCGACGAGGCGGTAGTAAGTTTTGTTATCAATGCCTCGTAGCGATAGCATTGGTCCGCAGTGGTTTCCTTCTCCCGTGTGATTGTAAACCACATCCAGGATGACTTCGATGCCTGCTTGATGCAGGGATTTCACCATTTGTTTGAATTCTTGCACCTGTGCGCCAGGGGTTTTGTCTGCACTATAGCCGGAGTAGGGGGCGAAGAAATTTAGCGAGTCGTATCCCCAGTAATTGCTTAAGTCCTTGCTTGCTAGATGCCCAGGATGTGCCAGAAAATGATGGACAGGCATCAGTTCAACAGCAGTGACTCCTAATGACTGAAGATGCGCGATAGCAGATGGATGAGCGAGTCCTGCATAGGTTCCTCGGATCGGTTCTGGAATGTCTGGATGCTGCTTTGTAAAGCCTTTGACGTGCATCTCATAGATCACGGTTTCATTCCAAGGCGTTTGCAACAACTGATCGCCTTCCCAATCAAACGCAGGATCAATGACAATGCACTTCGGCATCAAGTGTGAATCATCCAAATGGGAGAATGCAAGATCTCCTGTCGGATCGTCCCAGGGATAGCTAAAAACTGCTTCTCCATGCTGCACATCTCCTTCGATCGCTTTTGCGTAAGGATCGATCAGGAGCTTGTTTGGATTAAATCGATGTCCCTGTTCAGGTTCCCAGGCTCCATACACTCGAAATCCATACTTTTGTCCTGGAGTAATTCCGGGCACATATCCATGCCAGATAAAGTTTTCACCTTGATAGAGAGACAATCGCAGTTCTGAACCTTCTGCATCAAATAAACAGAGTTCAACGCTAGTCGCATGTTCAGAAAACAATGAAAAGTTCGTGCCTTTCCCGTCCCAGGTTGCGCCTAGCGGGTAGACCTTTCCCGTCCAAAGAGGTGCGTGCATAGTTATCCGATCAAGAGTATTAAATAATTCACAGACTTTGCTATACAGACCAAAGAATCTACTGTTTAACAAGTGTGCTGTACTAATGGTATAACTCTAACCGATGCGTCAATTGTTTCTCATCTACCAGGGGTGTACGGTGAGTTCTGTCTTAAGAGATGACAGATGTAGATTCTTGAGTGTTTTGACTTCGCTGAATGCGATATCTTTTAACTTCAACTCAGTTGCACGAAAATGCCGCCGCGTTGAACGCCCGATCGATTGCCATAATTCGTAATTACGATCGATTTCAAATGCTCAAAAATTGATCCGCCTGCTAATTCGGCAATTTTCAAAATGGGTAATTGCTGTTCTAAAATCGGTTGTGCTGTATTCCAATCGAGATAGAGATAGCCGTTGTTCGTTTTCTGTAATCCGGCGATCGCGCTTGCAAATTCTTTGCGATTTGCAAGTGTCTCTTTCTTTGCATTCAGCACTGCATTCATGGCATCGACAGAGGTTGCGAATATTTCGTATTTTCCGATCGCGGTATGCACCCCAACTACCTCGGCTTCAATTTTGTTCGCGGCTCCTATGGGCGAGAATTTTGTCCAGACTGAGACAGGCTGATTGCTAATCTCGATCGTTCCTGCACTGATTTTCTGTGCTTTTGCTAATTCATCTAAATGTGCGATCGCAGCTTCTGCGCCTTCAGTTTTTTCTGCGACAAACACCCATTCTGATTCTGAAATGAATGCCAGCGCATACTCGCCGTTTACCCAAGTAAAGATATCTTTTGGCAGATCTAGATTCCAGCGCTGATTGAGTCTATCGATCGCAGGATTGACAAACTTCGCCACACTACTCTCGCTTGAAAGTCCTGACCACAGTTGATTGAGATCGATCCCAGCAGCAGCAATTGATGCGATCGCGGGCACATGGTTTAAGGCTGCAACGGCTTTGTCACTCAATTTTGAGGCTGATCCTTCTCGCACGATCGCAGTTTCAGCTACCAATCCTTTGCGGTCTAAACTGAGAGAAATCGCTGCTGTTGAAGCGGTTGGGGCTTCTTTGCGTTTGAGTTTTGCAAGTTCAGGTAAATTTGCGAAAACGACTCCAACTCGTCCGCTGTTGAGAGATGCCAGTGTTTTTTGGTACTGACTCGAATTCTGTAAATTCAGGTCGGATGCTTGGACGTTGTTAATCGCATCTCTTAAGACTTTCGGACTGTTCGCAAATAAAACGTATTGATTCCCGACAACTGCGCTCGCAACGGTGATCGGAACTGATTCAGACTCGATTTTGCCGTAAATAATTTTTGTGCCTTGATACGCATCAAAGACTAATTCGGTTCCAGCAATGGCGCGTTTTTGCCAGAACAGTTGCAAAAATTCTCTCGATCGCTCTGTATCTTTTGTCGCTAAGGCTAAAAGATATCCTGCTTCTTTGCCGTTTGATTCGTCTCGATCGATGTCTAAGGTTGTGATTGCAGCCGTCACTTCATTACCGAGCCAGGGCTGTACGTCTCGCTTGTAGTTGAGGTCTGAACTGCCTAAAATTCCTTGTTTGAATTGCTCGAATTCGGCTCGTGTTGCCGATCGCTCTCCAGGTTTGACGCTCAACTGGCGCAAGGTTTCAAGTCGATCGGGATTCACCAGGAGCGATGCCATTATGGGGGCTTGCTTGGGGACAAACATGGCGGCGGTTGGGGCGTTGAGGGCGCTGCCTTTGAATAATCCCAGTGGGCTTTGACCAAAAATCCAGGCAAAACTGGTAACTCCAATCAAGAGGAGAACACCAGCGATCGCAAGCACGAGTTTTTGAAAGGAACGGAACTTCATAAGCAATACAAAAGGCGCAAGTCACCAGATTTATTATCAAGGACTTCGGCAAACTTGGAAGCGAGACTGCTGAATTTCGTTACTTTTTCATCAATTTGCTGTTTGAACCGGAACGATCGCTGTCTGAACCGGAACGATAGGATTTCAAATTGAAACGATCGCTGTTTGAATTGAAACGATCGCTGTTTGAATTGAAACGATCGCTGTTTGAATTGAAACGATCGCTGTTTGAATTGAAACGATCGC
>JALOOO010000040.1 GCA_025454375.1 Leptolyngbya sp. Prado105
CTCAACCAATCACAAGCACAACTAGAAAAAAAATATTACAATCAGTAACTGCAGTTCATACAAATTAAATAGCAAAATCTGATGATTTATCAATCAGATGGGTTAACTGATAATGATTTGCTTGAGACTTATTGGCAAAGTCACATTGACCCAATGTTGAGTTCGCAGACCAATCTCGATCAGAGTGTTGCAGGCTTGATCGAACTGGCGAATCAATACAACGGACACGACAATATTACGGCGATCGCCGTTCGCGCCAAGGTTCGACCCAATCTCGATCAGTTGCAGTAGTTTAAGTCAACGCGATATTTCTCGAAGTGAAGATTGAAACTGCGATCGAATCTGTGCAGTAAATCTGCAAAATCATACTGGATAGCAAAACGGGCGGATCTCAATGATGTCGCCCGTTTCAGTAAAAATTAGTCTTCTTCCCAACTCTCAACTGCCAATAGTTCGCTGACGGGATCTTTCATCGAAAACTCGAATGCTTCTAATTCTTGTTTCCAAAAGCTCCAATCATCACCGTAAAGCAGTGCGATTTTCCAAAGACTGTCAGTTGGTTTCAGCAGTTTCGAGTCCACTAGTTTTTGAACTTGACGCTGCAACTTCTCCATCGGATGAGCAACCTGTAGGTTCATACCTTTGATTTACCAAAATTAAATTGAGTTGTGCAAATGTTTCGCGCGGGCTACCAACCAGAAGACATATCACTGTGGAGGTGTCTGTTTCTTACGGAGCATCGCCTTATCAGCTACTAATATTAGCGTACTTCTCCTGGTTTTTGACAAGTCCTTTCAACAATTCATTTATTCGGATTGCCGTACCTAAAATCGGGAAGATTTACAATTTAATTTCTCCTGTATTCCTGATTTGACGAATTCGCGTCAGATTAAGTTCCAGAGCTATCTGATTGCTAAGAATTTCAGCAGTGAGCGATCGCGCTTTTAATCGGCTGTCGCAACAGTAGCCCATATTCTAAACTCTCAACCACAGCTTGGTAAGACGCTTCTAGGATATTTCCTGAGACTCCCACAGTTGCCCAGCGCTGAATACCGTTACTTGACTCAAGCAGCACCCGAGTTTTGGCGGAAGTTCCAGCCGCACCGTCAAGAATTCTCACCTTATAGTCTGTCAGGTAGAAGGTTTCAATTTCGGGATAGACCGTGACTAAGGCTTTGCGCAGAGCCGCATCCAAAGCAGAAACAGGTCCATTGCCTTCCGCTGCTTCGAGAATCTCTTGCCCTCGGATCGCAACTTTGACGGTCGCCAGCGATCGCGCTCGTCCACAATAGCTATGAATTGGAGCAACCTCGGGCGGCATCATATCATAATGCACCTGAAATCCTCGCACTTCAAAGGGCGCGACTCTTTCTCCCAACGCCTGCCGAATCAGCAGTTCAAAGCTAGCTTCTGCCGCTTCAAACTGATATCCATCTTGCTCAAGGTGCTTGAGTGATTCGAGAATTTGGCGGCAGGTTGGGTCTTGTCGATCGAGATCAAATCCCAAAGATTTTGCTTTTGCCAGGATGTTACTAATTCCAGCTTGTTCAGAAATCACAATTCGTCGATTATTTCCTACCCGTTCGGGCGGCATATGTTCGTAAGTTATTGGATTTCGCTGGACTGCACTGACATGCAATCCGCCTTTATGAGCAAAGGCAGACAATCCGACGAAGGCAGCATGATCATCTGGAGCAAGGTTTGCGACTTCACTGACAATTCGACTGACCTGTGTCAAGGTTGCTAGCTTTTCATCCGGTAAACAGTCGTAGCCTAATTTCAACTGCAAATTTGGAATCACAGAGCAAAGATTCGCATTGCCACAGCGTTCGCCATAGCCGTTGATCGTTCCTTGCACCATCATTGCGCCAGCATTCACCGCCGCGATCGCGTTTGCCACTGCCAACTCACAATCGTTATGAGGATGAATCCCAATCTTCACCTTCCCAACTGCCTGCCTCACCTTTTGCACAGTCTGCTCAATGTCATGAGGCAAAGTTCCGCCATTGGTGTCACAGAGTGTGATCCATTCTGCACCTGCTGCGATCGCGGCTTTTATTGTTGCAATTGCATAGTCTGGATTGTGCTGATAGCCATCGAACCAATGTTCGGCATCGTAAATAATTTGGCGATCGTGGCTTTTAAGATAGGTGATCGTGTCGTGGATCATGGCTAGATTTTCATCTAGCGTCGTTTGTAAGCCTTCTGTGACATGTAGATCCCAGGATTTACCCACGATCGTGATCCACTTCGTTCCAGATGCCAAAATTGGCTGCAACATCGGATCGCTTGCAGCCGTTTTCCCAGGGCGGCGCGTAAAGCAAAAGGCAACGATTTCAGCTTGGGTTAGCGGTTGCTCTTTCAGATGCCAAAAGAATTGCACATCTTTGGGATTCGCTCCGGGCCAGCCGCCTTCGATAAAGGGAATCCCTAAGCGATCGAGTTCTCTGGCGATCCGAATTTTGTCTTCTACAGAAAACGAAATTCCTTCTCGCTGAGCGCCATCGCGTAATGTCGTATCATAAATCGATATTTTTTTCGGAGTCATAGCGTAGGGTGACTCTAGATTGAGACAGTCTTTTATTTTGAGAGACAGGCAGAAGCTCTAAGTTTATAATTTGCAAAACGTAATCAAAGTGAGAGAGAAGAATGCCACAGATCACAGTTCAGGGAAAAGCGATCGCATGTGAATCTGGCGTAAATTTACGTCAAGTTTTGCTCAAAAATGGTATCGATCTCTACAATGGCAATTCGACCGTAATTAACTGCCGTGGCATCGGCACTTGCGGCACTTGCTCAGTCGAAATTGAAGGAGAAGTTTCACCGATGCAATGGCGCGAGAAAACCAGACTTTCTCTGCCTCCGCACAGTTCTGAAAAAACCCGCCGTTTAGCCTGTCAAGTCCGCGTATTAGGCGATATTCGAGTCACGAAACATCAGGGATTTTGGGGACAAAATGACGAGATTCAATGGAAATAAGACTCATCTGACTTATAGGTAAATTGCGTGATATGAGTTAACATTGAATTTCATGTTTATTCTTTGTGCAGGTGGCTCTAATGCTTGACACGCGCAATATCTACCCCTTAACCGACTTCCAGCGCAACGCTAAAGATTTCATCGCTCAACTCCAGAACAGCCAAAAGCCGATCATTCTGACCGTCAATGGCAAGGCGGCTGTGGTGATTCAAGACGCTGCTGCTTACCAAGATCTGCTTGATCAACTGGAATTAGAGCGCTCGGCATCTGCAATCCGCCGATCAATTCAAGAGGCGAAGGAAGGCAAAGATATTGACGCGGCATCGGGGTTGAATCAACTCAAGGCAAAGCATGGCATACCGGATTAGAATTACTCCTGCTGCTCTCGCCAACGCTGAAGAAATTTATCTGTGGCTTAATGATGGCAATGCCTCAACTGCAACAGAGTGGTTCAATGGGCTGTTTGAGGCATTCGATTCGCTGAAAACGATGCCCAAGCGATGTGCGATCGCGCCTGAAACGGAATTAGTTGGAGTTGAAGTACGCTGTCTGTATTACCGAAAGGTCTACAAAATCTTTTTCTGCATCGATGCAGATATGGTGATCATTCACCACATTTGCCATACTTCGCGAGATTATCCGACTGTCGAAGAGTTTTACGGATCTACTGAAACATAGCCTCTCAGTTCTTTTGGTCTACCTCAAGTGCTGCATTCCATCGACCTCGAAGCTAGTGAGTTAGAACCAAGTGTAGAAGGGGGATTCTAGAGAAATCCCCGTCTCCTTACTTACCCCGTTTTTGAATCGGCACAATGCCCTCATCCCCAAACTTCGAGTTCCTTAAGATCCACGATTCTCAACTGGTCAGGCTTGGCAGCTTGGCAGAGCGGTACTTTGCGGATGATCCAAATACCTGCTTAATCAAATTACGGCAGTTTGGGGAAGTTTTGGCTCAGCTAACTGCTGCAAAGGTCGGGCTATATATCGAGCCAGAGGAAAAACAGATTGAGTTACTCCGGCGCTTGCGCGATCGCGGGATTCTCAAGGGCGAAACTGATCGTCTCTTTCACGAGTTGCGGAAAGCTGGAAATGATGCCACTCATGGGTTAGTTAGCAATCAAAGAACGGCATTGAGTGGGCTGAAGTATGCCAGGGCATTAGGAGTCTGGTTTCACCGAGTTTTTTCAGGAGACCGTGCTTTTGATCCAGGTCCATTCATTCCACCTCCTGATCCTGCCATCGAAACCCAAGCCCTTAAAGCCGAATTAGAACGATTGCGGCAAGAGGTTTATGTCAGTCTTTCCAGCGCTGCCGCAGATCAGGCATTGGCTCAAGCAGAGGCACAACGCCGACTAGCAGCAGAGGAGTTGGCACAAGAGGCAGAAGCTAAAGTTCAAGAGGTGCAAAATCATCTGCTGCAAATTCAGTCTCAGGGCGAAACTGCGTCTCAACAGGCAATTCAGCAGACGATCGCACAAGCTCAAACTGCCGAAAGCCAAATCAACCTAGATGAGCGAGAAACTCGGCGATTAATTGACGCTCAACTTCGAGCAGCGGGATGGGAGGTCGATTCAGAACTACTGACTTATCAGAATGGAATCCGACCGCAGAAAGGGAAGAATCGGGCGATCTCGGAATACCCAACATCCGCAGGACGAGCAGATTATGCTCTATTTGTCGGATTGCAAGCGGTTGCTGTCGTGGAAGCCAAACGCCAAAAGACCGATGTGGCAGAAGGGGCGCTCAACCAAGCTAAACGCTACAGCCAAGATTATGAGATTAAAGGTGAAGAGACTTTTTCAGGCGGACCCTGGGGAGCGTTCAAAATTCCATTTGTGTTTGCAACGAATGGGCGACCGTTTTTACAGCAGCTCCGCACCAAAAGCGGGATCTGGTTCTGCGATTTGCGTCGTCCTGAGAATCTACGCCAACCCCTATCAACGTGGTATGGCCCTCAAGGGTTGATGGATGCGCTTAAGCAGGATGTTGACCAGGCATCTGCCAAACTCCAGCAGGAGCCGTTCAACTATGGAATTGAACTGCGGGACTATCAAATTCAGGCGATTCAGTCGGTAGAGGCTGCTTTAGCGAAAGGGCAGCGCGATCTGTTGATGGCGATGGCAACGGGTACTGGCAAAACTAAGACCTGCATTGCATTAGTCTATCGGTTACTCAAAACGAAGCGATTTCGACGAGTGCTGTTTCTGGTTGATCGCACCGCTTTAGGAGAGCAAACTGCTAACGTCTTCAAAGAATCTCGCATGGAAAGCCTTCAGACCTTTGCCGATATCTTTGATGTCAAGGAGCTGAAGGACACTGAACCTGATTCCGATACTAAAGTTCATATCGCGACTGTGCAAGGAATGGTGAAGCGGACGTTGTATCCTGCTGATGGTGCCACGCTCTTAACAGCGGATCGCTACGATTGTATTGTAGTAGACGAATGTCATCGGGGATATTTGCTCGATCGCGAATTGAGCGATTCAGAATTACAGTTCCGTGACTTCAATGACTATATCTCTAAGTACCGCCGAGTCTTGGATCAGTTCGATGCGGTCAAGATTGGGCTAACAGCAACTCCAGCGTTACACACGACCCAGATTTTTGGTGAACCTGTCTACACTTATAGCTATCGAGAAGCGGTAATTGACGGTTGGTTAATTGACCACGAACCACCCTTTCAAATCAGTACTCGGCTCTCTGAAGAAGGGATGATTTGGAATCTGGGTGAGCAGATGGAGTTCTTTGATCCGCAGACGGGAGAGCTTGATCTGGTTCATGCACCGGATGAAGTGCGAATTGAGGTGGAACAGTTTAACAAACGAGTTGCGACTGCTGAGTTTAACCGAGTTGTCTGTGAAGCGTTAGCTCAGCACATCGATCCATCGCTCCCTGAGAAGACGCTGATTTTTTGTGCGACTGATAACCATGCTGATATTGTGGTGAATCAGTTTAGGCAGGTTTTGACGGATCTTTATGGCAGTTTTGAGGATGATGCGATCGCTAAAATTACGGGCAATGCCGACAAGCCGCTGGAGCTAATTCGCAAATTCCGCAACGAGGTCAATCCTAAAATTGCTGTCACGGTAGATTTGCTCACGACTGGCATTGATGTGCCGTCGATCTGCAATTTGGTGTTTCTGCGGCGGGTCAATTCGCGAATTCTCTATGAGCAGATGTTGGGGCGGGCGACTCGACGCTGCACTTTCGTAGATGGCAGCGAAAAACAGGTATTTCGCGTGTTTGATGCCGTGCGGCTCTATGAAGCGATCGCTCCTGTTTCAGCCATGAAACCTGTGGTCGTGAATCCCAATATCTCTTTCACTCAACTGGTTGAGGAACTGGGAACAGTGACAGAACCGGATGCTGTGGAGAGCATCATCGATCAACTTCTAGCAAAACTGCAACGCAAGCGACGATATTTAGGAGATCGCGATCGTGAGCAGCTAGAGCAACTAGCGGGAATGCCGATTCAGAATGTAGTGCAACACCTAAAGCAAAGCGATGTCTCCCAGGTGCGGGAATGGTTTGAACAGCGCAAGGCAGTGGCTCAAATTCTCGATCGCAAAAATGGGGAGGCTCGACCTATCCTGATTTCCTATCATGCTGACGAGCTACGCAGCATTGAACGAGGCTACGGTGTGTCTGAAACTGGGACAACTTATGGTAAACCAGAGGACTATCTGGATAGTTTCAAGGCATTCTTAAGAACCAATCAAAATCAGATTGCTGCTTTGATGGTCGTAGTGCAGCGTCCCCGTGATTTAACGCGCCAGCAGCTCAAGGAATTAAGGGTGCTGCTGGATAGTGCTGGCTATTCTGAAACGACCTTGCGCTCAGCTTGGCGGGATGCGACGAATGAGGATATTGCGGCTTCTATCATCGGTTTTATTCGACAAGCTGCTTTGGGAGATGCTCTAATTCCTTATAGCGAAAGAGTTGATCGCGCTATGAAGAAAATTTTGGCGAAACAAGCCTGGACTGCTCCACAGCGGCGGTGGTTGGAGCGGATTGGCAAACAGTTGAAAGTTGAAGTGATTGTCGATCGAGAAGCGCTAAATCAAGGTGAATTTCAGGCGCAGGGCGGGGGATTCGATCGCTTAAATCGCCTGTTTAATGGGCAACTGGAAGATATTTTGGGAGAGATTGGCGATCGCCTTTGGCAAGAGGCGAGTTGAGGCGGGCGATTCTGTGATTAAATAACCATTCAGACTGTTTTGGCTGCCAGCGACTGCCAGATTCAGGAAAGCGGCGGGCAATTGAGACATCTCTGCACGAGGAGATGAAAGCCGACCTGATGACTTTCCCGATGACTTTGAACTCTAACCCGCTTCCTACTTATGCTTGCTACGAGTGACATTGTTCAAAAGCTTTGGAATCTGTGCCACGTCCTACGCGACGACGGCATCACATACCTGCAATATGTCACTGAGCTAACCTACCTGCTGTTTTTGAAAATGATGCAGGAAACCGGAAATGAGGCTCAATTACCGGAAAGCTACCGCTGGGGCAATCTGGTCGATCGGGAAGGACAGGATTTGATGAACTTCTACCGAGAACTGCTGGTGCATCTGGGATCTAGCGCAGCATCTCAACGAGTGCAGGCGATTTTCTCCAATGCTCAAACATCCTTGAAACAGCCTCGCATTCTTAAGAAGCTTGTGCAGAGTATTGACGAACTGGATTGGTTCTCGGAGCATCGAGATGAGTTTGGCGACCTGTATGAAGGGTTGCTTCAGAAGAATGCGGATGAGAAGAAATCAGGTGCAGGGCAATATTTCACGCCTAGACCATTGATTGACTGCATGGTGTCGTTGATGCAGCCGCAACCCGGCGAGGTAATTCAAGATCCGGCAGCGGGAACGGGTGGTTTTTTGATCGCTGCCGATCGCTCGATTCGAGAACATCATGATCCGTTTGAGTGGACGGCAAAACAGCAGGAGTTTCAGCGACGGCAGGCGTTTTGTGGCGTGGAACTGGTTCAGGATGCCCATCGGCTGCTGTTGATGAATTTGATGCTGCATGGCATTGAGGGAGATGTGAGATTGGGAGATACGCTCTCATCGGATGGACAGCAGTTGGCGAAGGCAAACTTGATTTTGACGAATCCTCCATTTGGGACGAAGAAAGGCGGCGGATTGCCCTCGCGAGATGATTTCACGTATCCCACTTCAAATAAACAGTTGGCGTTTTTGCAGCACATCTATCGAAATCTAAAGCCCGAAGGACGAGCGGCGGTAGTGTTGCCGGACAACGTACTGTTTGAAGGGAATGTCGGAAAGCAGATTCGGGCTGATCTGATGGATAAATGCAATCTCCACACGATCTTGCGGTTGCCAACGGGTATTTTTTACGCGCAGGGTGTGAAAACTAACGTTCTGTTTTTCACGCGCGGCAAAAGTGAAAAGGGTAACACTCAGGAAGTCTGGGTCTATGATATGCGGGCGAATATGCCGCAGTTTGGTAAGCGTACTCAATTGACTCGATCGCACTTTACCGAGTTTGAAGCGGCATTTGGGGACGATCCGCTGGGTCGCCCTGCTAGTCTTGCTAAACGGCAGGATACTGGGGATCAAGGGCGCTTTCGCTGCTTTGCCCGCGATTGGATTGCCGATCGCAACGAAAATCTGGACATCGCTTGGCTCCGAGATGAAAGCGAAAGTGGAACTGAGGAAATGCCTGAACCGTCTGCTCTGGCTCAAGAAGCGATGATTGAATTTGAAGCGGCGATCGCGGAACTTCAAGGAATCCTGGCAGAATTGGGAGAAGAGGTTGTTGAGTTGTAGGCAGGAGGCGAGATATGACAATTGAGCAAGCCATTTTAGAAAAAGTGCGATCGCTCTCACCTGACAAACAGCAAAAGATTCTAGACTTTGCTGAATCTTTGGTGCAGGAATTTCAAACGACTTCTCCTAATCAATCGTCTGTGCAACCTGAACGATCGTTAGCCGATTTTTATGGGATTTGCGCGGATGATCCGATCGTGATTGATGGTGGTGGAATTTCAGATGAACTGGACGATGATATGGAAGGGGTTTTTGATTAGCGATGCTCTACGATTTACAAATTGCAGCGATCGCGCTTTCCAATAATCTGACACTCATCACGCACAACACCAATGAGTTTAGCCGCGTGGATGGTTTGGCGATCAAAGATTGGGAGGTTGAGGCATGAGTGAAAGCTTTGATGTTCCTAGCTCTTGGCTTCAGATAACTCTGGGCGAAATTATCAATTACGGTAAAGCGGAGAAAGCTGAACCAACTGAAATTCCTGATGATGCCTGGATACTTGAACTTGAAGACATTGAGAAAGATACTTCAAAATTATTACAACGTCTAACGTTTGCTCAACGCCAGTCAAGAAGCACCAAGAATCGATTCAGGTCAGGTGATGTCCTGTACGGCAAACTCCGCCCGTATTTAAACAAAGTTCTCATTGCCGATCTTGATGGATATTGCACGACAGAAATTCTTCCACTTCAGCCTAATCAAACCATTGATGGACGCTTTTTGTTTTATTGGCTCAAACATCCTGCATTTCTTAGCTATGTAGAGTCTGTAAGTCATGGTCTTAATATGCCACGGCTAGGAACTGAATCTGGCAAGCAAGCTCCCTTATTATTGGCTCCCCTCAACGAACAAAAACGGATTGCGGATAAACTCGATCGACTCCTTACCCGTGTTGATGCTTGTCGGGAGAGATGCGATCGTATTCCCCTCATCCTCAAACGCTTCCGCCAATCCGTCCTCGCCGCCGCCACATCAGGAGAACTGACTGAGGACTGGACTGATACCCGTGAAGAATGGTTTACTTATCCACTTGGAGAATTGCTGTCCGACATCCGCTATGGAACTGCTAAGAAGAGTTCATACGAGGGGGCAGGAGATACACCAGTAATTCGCATACCAAACATCCAAAGTGGACGTGTTGACACTCATGACCTTAAGTATGGGCAATTCGATGTACGAGAAATTAAAACTCTTGCGCTTAGAGAAGGAGATGTACTAATCATTCGTTCTAATGGAAGCGTAGATCTTGTTGGAAAAGCCGCAGTCGTTGAACCAGAGGTTCAGGGATATTTATTTGCTGGATACCTAATCCGTCTGCGACCAAAAACAGAATTAATTAACCCGTATTATCTATATTTCTTCCTATCAAGTCCAAGTACTCGCCAATACATCGAGCTAACAGCAAGGTCAACAAGTGGTGTTAACAACATTAATTCTGAGGAAGTTCGGGCAATAAAGATAAATTTACCGCCTTTAGATGAACAGCGCGAAGTTGTGAAGCGAGTTGAAAAGTTGTTTGCCTTTGCCGATCGACTCGAAGCCCGCTACAAAACTGCTCGTGCCCAGGTCGATCGTCTTACCCCTGCGCTATTAGAAAAAGCCTTTCAAGGTGAACTCGTACCCCAAGACCCAAATGACGAACCCGCCTCAGTTTTGCTAGAACGGATTCGCAGCGAACTCACGACAGCCAAGACAAACAAAACTAAGCAGCGGTAAACTCACCAAAACCCAGCTATCTGAAGGCGATCCACGATTCTGGTACGCACGAGGCTCATTCAAAACCTTTCTCGATCGTCTCTGGAGCCGAGCCTTTGCGCCCATCCGCAACGCTGAAACCGTTGAACGCGAAGTGCGCGGAAAAACAGAAAGCACCGAACGCCTCTATCTATTTGTCAAAAACCAAGCTGAACTTGCCCAGTCATTCCGCGCCGGAATGAATTCGGCGCGGATAGGCAACGCAGCCAGGGATCTTCAAATTAATTTCGCCCACCTACTTACTCCAAAACTCCTCAAACGTAAATCTGCTGATTTAGCCACTCAATTTGTCCCTGGCTCACGGAAGCTCTACAATACGCTGATTATCTTGGTGCATTGTTTAGACATTATTTCGCCTGATCATCACTGGAGATCACGCTTCAAGTCACTGATTTCAACTCATCCGATTGCACCTAGAATAATGGGATTTCCGCAAGATTGGGCAAGTAGACCAATTTGGAATAAACCATAAAGCCGAATTTCCAAATTCATCAATCTCCAACCCAAAAGTCGTTTTCCGGAAAATAATAGAACGGTACAATTGAATGAGGCGCAAACCCTAGCGCTATACTTTACAAAAAGACCGCGCTTTTTGAGTGCGATCGGGCTTTCTAGAAGAGAACCATTACGTCAGGCAAGTGCTATGAATCCGACTGGAAGAATTGTGGGTGGGGGATTGGTGTTAATCGCCTTGTTGTGGATTCTGCGAATTGCAGGAGCTTTACCCTTTAGCGATCGCACAACCAATCAGGTCGCCGCCCAAACTCCACCCGATCGTCCTCCGATTGCAAATTTTGATGCCTCGCGCACGACGATCGCGAACTTTAATCCCCAGACTGGAACTCAAAACCTTGGCCCAGGAACTTCGACGATCGGAGATTTGGCAAACAATCCAAGCCCAGGAACTAGCCCCTCCTCAACCGGAACTTCGACCAACACGACTTCGACAGGCAGCGGAACCTCTTCTGTCAGTAGCACCCCAACAGGCAGCGGAACTAGCCCCTCATCTGTCACAACCCGCCCTGCAATTCGTGCAGGTTGGTAGACAATGCGGCGCGAGATTTTGATCATTGGCGGCGGGATTATCGGGCTTGCGATCGCGATCGAACTTAAATCTCAGGGCGCGGCAGTGACAATTCTCTGCCGCGATTTTGCTGAAGGGGCAACTCACGCAGCGGCAGGAATGCTCGCCCCTGAAGCTGAAGAGATTCCGCCGAGTCCGATGCTCGATTTTTGTTTAGCAAGCCGCGCACTTTATCCAGAGTGGATTCAGAAGCTAGAAGCTTTAACCGGAATGAATGCTGGATATTGGGACTGTGGCATCCTTGCACCTCGCTATCAGGTGAGTGAGGGGTCTCAATGGCTCGATCGAGCCGCTTTACTGACGCATCAATCCGAGCTAGGTGAAGACGTTGTTGGAGGGTACTGGTTTGCGAAAGATGCACAGGTTGACAATCGTGCGCTTGCAAAAGTGCTGTGGATGGCAGCAACAGCACTAGGAGTTGAAATTCGTACAGAAATTAATATTGAGCGATTTGCATTCGATACAAACATTCACGCTCTAGAAACGAATCAAGGTCGTTGGAAAGCCGATCATTATATTTTGGCAACTGGAGCTTGGTCACAGGAGTTATTGCCGATTCCCGTCTTTCCTCGAAAAGGTCAAATGCTCTCGGTGCAAGTTCCCGATGCTGTAAATTTACCGTTGAGACAGGTTTTATTTGGAGAAGCTTACATCGTGCCCCGCCAAGATGGGCGGATTATTGTCGGGGCGACGAGTGAGAATGTTGGATTTCAGGTCGGAAATACTGCGATCGGGATTCACACGTTGTTGTCAAATGCGATTCGCCTTTATCCCCCGATTCAGCATTTTGCACTGCAAGAAATTTGGTCTGGATTTCGTCCTGCAACCCCGGATGAATTGCCAATTTTGGGCGAAAGTCCCTATGAAAATTTGACCCTGGCAACGGGACATTATCGCAATGGGATCTTACTCGCTCCGGTAACAGGCAGTGCGATCGCGCAGTATGTTCTGACTCAAAAGGCAGATCCTCAACTCGAAGCCTTTCACTATTCAAGGTTTTCATAGTTTCTCAAGATCTGATCGGGTGCGATCTTCGGCATAATGGATATCCGCAATCCGCACATCGAGGCGACATTATGCAAACTTTAGAAAAGCCCCTAGACAAGAATTTAGAGGACAGTCTAATCATCGCAGGACGCAAGTTTCACTCCCGCTTGATGACTGGAACTGGAAAATACCGGAATTTCGATGAAATGCGTCAAAGCATTGATGCAAGTGGCTGTGAGATTGTTACGGTAGCGGTGCGACGAGTGCAAACGAATGCTCCTGGACATGAAGGACTCGCAGAAGCGATCGATTGGCACAAGATCTGGATGTTACCGAATACCGCAGGCTGTCAAACCGCAGAAGATGCGATTCGAGTTGCACGCTTGGGTCGTGAAATGGCGAAACTGTTGGGACAAGAAGACAATAATTTTGTCAAGCTCGAAGTGATTCCGGATGCGAAGTATCTCTTACCTGACCCGATCGGAACGCTCGAAGCGGCTGAGCAATTAGTAAAAGAAGGCTTTGCCGTGCTGCCTTACATCAATGCTGATCCACTCCTTGCGAAGCGCTTAGAAGAAGTAGGATGTGCAACTGTGATGCCGCTAGGTTCTCCCATTGGTTCGGGTCAAGGGATTCGCAATGCCGCAAACATTCAGATCATTATTGAGAATGCAAAGGTTCCAGTGGTCGTCGATGCCGGGATTGGAACGCCAAGTGAGGCAGCACAAGCGATGGAATTGGGAGCCGATGCGTTGTTGATCAATACCGCGATCGCTCAAGCGCTGAATCCAGCAGCAATGGGACGGGCGATGAGTTTGGCGGCTGAGGCAGGTCGATTAGCTTATCAAGCGGGTCGAATCCCAGTGAAAGCCTATGCAAGCGCGAGTTCCCCATTGACGGGAAGAATTAATGCTTAGTTTTTGGGCGACATTGTTGATTTTTTGAATGGGTCGATTCTCATTCGCTGCGCGATCGTCGGGCATCGTCTCGACGACGATCGCGCAGGTTCACAGAAATCAATCGCGGTTTTCGACCGGAATACGATCGACCATAATAAATTGGTTTTTTCCCGATCGTTTCGCGTGGTACATTGCCTCATCCGCCTTTTCGATCAAGGCTTCTAAACGATTGGCATGATCGGGAAACAGTGCAATCCCGATGCTGGTCGTTACAGATAGCGTTTGTCCAGAAATTGCAAAAGCCTGTGACAATCGGCTGAGGATCTTTCGGGCAATCTGGGTCACGGTATTCGTATCGGGAATCGTTGGCAGCAGAACCACAAATTCGTCTCCGCCTAACCGAGCAACGGTATCACTCGTTCTTAAACATCCGCTAAGTCGTCTTGCAACGGCTTGCAGGAGTAAATCTCCGATCGCATGTCCTAGCGTGTCATTAATCTGCTTAAAGCCATCTAAATCAAGAAATAACAGTGCCGAGATATGACCATTTGCACTAGAAATTTCCATCGCTTGCTTAATCCGTTCATACAGCAAAATCCGATTTGGCAAGCCCGTTAACGCATCATGATTGGCAATATAGTTCAGCCTATCTTGAGATAAACGTAGCTCTGCATTCGATTGATAGAGTTCTGCTGTGGTTCGTCTGAGTTCTTCCTCAACCGTTTTTCGCTTTGTAATATCGCGAATGACACCGACTAGGAATAAATTGCCAGCGGCATCTTTATGCAGCGATCGCTTGGTTGCAATGTGATAGGTGATGCCATCTGCATTCGTGAATTCTTCTTCGTGTTCAACTTCATTTTCATATCTGAACACCAGATCATCCTGCTGCTGGAAAATATCTGCTTCATGCTCTGGAAAAACTTCGTAATCAGATCTCTCGATTAATTCTTCGATCGGTTTTCCCAGTAGTCTCGAATACGCCTCATTTAGCACAACCCAGCGATGCTTTGTATCTTTTACAAATACAGGATCAGGAATCGAATTGATCACACGATGGAGAAACTCTTTCGATCGTTTTAACTCTTCTTGAGAATGGGCGATCGCAGCAATGACAACGACGGCTGAAGTCACCAACGCAATCCCTGCTGGAACAAATGGAACAATCCAACCTACTAAAAACAAGCTATAGCAAATACCCGTCAATGCTCCACCTAGCAGCACGATCGCAAGAAAATTGCGCTGTGGAGAGCGGAGTCGCCAGCAAATGCTTGTGCCGATCAATGCCCACGCCCAGATCCAGACATACTCGATAGGCTCATCCCAGGACTTTAACTGGGTGCGTTGATTCAAGGTTGCACTGAGAATTTCGCTGATGAAGTTTGCCTGAATCTCAACGCCTGAGACTTCTTTGGGGGGATTAATCAAACTTCCACTAAAGGGCGTTGGAAAGATATCTTTGAGACTGGGCGCGACCGAACCAATCAAAACAATACGATCGCGCAGCAGTTTAGGCGAAACTTTGCCATCTAGGACATCCTGCATCATGACCATGCGGAAATGTCCTGCCCCACCTCGAAAATTCGCCAGAACTTGATATCCGCCATCGTCGGCATTCACATACACGCCATCATTGTGTCGAAAGCGCGGAAAAATCGTCTGCCCAAGCCTGAGAACTCTAGGATTATTGGGCGCTCCGTCCTCTTGAATCCCTTTGTCTTTCAGATAGAGCAGCGCTAACTTCATGGAAAAGCTTTGATGCCGTTTCTGATTCTCATCAAACCAATACAGCAACGATCGGCGAATTCGTCGATCTGAGTCAAATACAACATTGTTAAATCCAACTCGATTCAATCGCTCTAAGGTCAGATGAGAAGCCACTCCTGTGCTGCTTGAGTCAGGAAGTTTCTGAATTCCAATCAGATTCGGCATGGTTTGAAAGGCTTGCTCAAGCTCCGCTTTTCCGTCCCCAACCGATCGATCTCGGTAAATATCTAACCCGATCGCACGAGGATTCGAGCTTTGAATCTTCGTCAACAATTCGGCTAGGGTGCGATCGTTAAAGGGCCACGAGTACTTTTGTAACTCTGATTCGCCAATCCCGACGATCACAATGCGATCGTCTACTGGCTCGGACGGTCGTACCTGAAAAAAACTATCAATCTGGCTAAGTTCCCAGGGCTGGATCATGCCAATGGCTCGAAACCCAATGACACCACCTGCAATTGCAGAAGCTGGAATCCAGACTCTAGCAGTTCGACGTAGCGCATTGATCACCCTGTTCCCAATTCCTTGCCATTGCGTAAATCGTTTGGTCATTGTGGTTGACTAGCCTTACGATACGGAGCGCTCAGAACTTCATCGTTTGTCTGCAATTTCTTCACTGTGCCTTTGCCTACCTTGCCTCGCTGTTAGGTTAGCTTGGTCGAGCAGGGGTCGGGTAAGTCGCCCTTGCGGAGGTAGTCAGCGCAAGGGGGCTTGTGGCTGGCTACCTTCTTTGTTGGGGTGCCAGTTGAAATTGCTGGAAGGATTGTATCACTTTGATTTCACATTCTGAATCGATTCGATAACTTGCACCGCTAACTGGGTATTGTTGAGTCGATCGATTTCTCGGATTCCAGTGGGGCTTGTGACGTTAACTTCCGTTAAATAGCCGCCAATCACATCAATTCCAACGAAGAAAAGTCCGTCTCTCTGGATTGTAGGAGCAAGCATCTGACAGATTTCTTTTTCTCGATCGGTAATATCGGTTTGGGCACTTCTGCCCCCAACTGCCATATTTCCGCGAAATTCATTGCCTGTCGGAATCCGGTTTACCGCTCCGATCGGTTCACCATTGAGAAGAATAATTCGCTTGTCGCCGTCTTTGGCTTCTGGCAAATAGGTTTGCACCATGATCGGCAGCGTCCCCTGATGAGTGCTGATTTCAATCATGGAATTGAGATTGCGATCGCCTGCTTGCAAAAATAAAATTCCTTCGCCTGCTTTTCCACCCAGCGGTTTTAAGACCGCAGTGCCTTGTTTTTCGAGAAATTGCAGGATGATACGCTTTTCTTGGGTGACGATCGTTTCAGGAATTGCTGCTGTAAATTGCAGCGCATACATTTTTTCATTTGCAGCACGAATTCCTGCTGGGGAGTTAATTACCTGCGTTTTGGCTGGATCGATAAAGTCGAGAATATAGGTTGCGTAGAGATAAGCCGTATTGACGGGCGGATCAGTCCGCATGAAAACTGCATCCATCGTTTCTAGCGGTAGAAACTGAGGAGATTCGGTCTGAAACCATGAATCAACGGCGACCCAACGATTTTCACCCAGTGTGACCGGAACCAGCGTGACGCGCTCCAAAGTCGCATGAGCCTTGCCTTGAACGACACTGAGCAGATTTGCCCGTGTGATCCAGACTTCATGACCGAGCTTCTGGGCGGCTTCCATGAATGCCACGCTGGTATCGTGAGTCGGGTCTAAGCGATCGATGGGGTCAATGATAAATGCAATTTTCACAGTAGCTCAGTCCGTTAGAAGAGAAGTGGCTAAGAGAGTAGGCATTGGTATGACCAATGCCTGGATGAATTTTAGGCAGTTAGCAAAGGATCGAGTCTACCGGATCGATCTAAAGCATGAATATCATCACAACCGCCAATGTGCTGGTCATTGATGAAAATTTGCGGCACGGAGCGACGACCGTTCGATCGCTCTGCCATTTTTGCGCGTCCGGGTTCGTCACCGTCAAGACAGTATTCGGTGTACTGAACGCCTTTACGATCGAGCAAAGCTTTGGCTCGAATACAGAATGGACAAGTACTCCAGGTGTAGATTTCAACGTTAGGAGTCATAAAATTTCCCTAGCATTAGCAACATTTCTTAATTTTAGACATACTCTGCCGCTTCGCGACGAATCCAGCCATTGAGTGTAAAACGGCTGTCGGCAAAATCGCCTGAGGGACAAGAGATAGGTAGGACTTCGTGTAAGTAATGACTTGGGAAAAATACAATCCGATTGTTCAGGGGTTGAATTTCTTGATAGGACTCGGCTTGGACATAATGCCCATTGGCAACATTCATGTCATAAATCCGCAGGGTGCCGCCTGAGAATTGGGTCGGTTCACGGTTGAAATAGTAGACATACGAGATTGTCCGAGTCGCCGCATCAGGACTGCCGTTGTCGTTATGAACTTTGTAATAGTTGCTGTCGTTGTGGGCGGTGAGTTGAATCTCAATTTGTGCAATCGGAAAGGGCTTGATATTCCAATAATTTAATAGGTGAGGAATGACGGCTGAAACTTTCTGGAGCATCCAGGTTTGATAGTCTTCAAAATGGTAAAGAATCCAGGATTTTCGATAGTCGAGGTCGCCTGTTGACGTGCTGGTTGGCACAAAGTCGCTTTGACGATCGAGAACGTACTTCAGGAGGTTGGAATGCTCTCCAGGGGTGAGAAAGTTATCAATTTGAGCGAATTGAGCGGTTTGAGACGGAGACATGGCGGTTGTGATCGTGAAATGACTCTGTGTTATTTCACACAGAGTACGATCGAAAATTCGGACATTCTCAACATTTTTTCAAGCAAGATTTGAGAATATCCGAATTCTTTGTCTCTAGACCGGACGATAGTCTCGTGCTGACGGATCGAATTCGCGATGAGAAGATCGTCCTGGATCATAGCCTTCGTTGCGAACCCGGCGACGCAGATCGCCCATATCAGGCGAGGCTTTGACTGCATCTTCGGGAGTAATTTTGCCGAGGAGAATCAATTCGCACAGGGCTTGGTTCATCACCTGCATTCCCTCATTGGTGTCAGTTTCCATGAGTTGGAAGGCATCTGTATCATTGCCTTTGAGCAGATAGTCACTCATCGCAGGTGTATTGATCAGGATTTCATGCACTGCTGTTCTTCGACCGTCGGTGGTTGGGAGTAATTGCTGGGCGACCACGGAGATCAGAGATTCTAAAATCTGAACTCTCATGGCGGGCTGTTCTTCTGGGGTGTAGATATTCAGCAGACGATTGAGCGTTGCGATCGCGCTTTTCGTGTGCAGGGTTCCGAGAACTAAGTGCCCAGTTTGAGCGGCTTTTAGCGCTGTATCCACAGTGACGCGATCGCGCATTTCCCCAATCAGAATCACGTCTGGATCTTCACGGAGGACGGCTCTCAGGGCCTGTTGAAATTCGTGGGTATGCAGTCCAACTTCTCGTTGGCTGATTAAGCAATTCTGCGAAGTGTGAACATACTCAATCGGATCTTCGATCGTGACGATATGTCGATGGTCAGATTCGTTTAAGTGGCGAATCATCGCGGCGATTGAGGTTGATTTTCCTGATCCGGTTGGACCTGTGACGAGAATTAAGCCCTGCTGATGACTGACAAGATGCTTGAGAACTGACGGCAAGCCCAATTTATCGATCGTTGGCACATCCAAGGTGATCAAGCGAAGCACGATCGCGCCGCCTGTTAAACTCTCGAAGCAGTTGACTCGACAGCGGACAAAGCCGGGATAAAAAATTGCGGTATCGAGTTCTTTCTCTCGGCGAAATCGATCGCACTGTTCGGGAGTCAGAATCTCAGCTAAAAAGTGATCGAATAGTTCAGGCGTGACACAGGCTTGATTTTGCCGCACCATTTGCCCCCGGACTCGATAGCGCACGGGTTCGCCGACGCGGAGGTGGATATCGGATGCCTGCTTTGCATACGCATCTTGAACGAGTTGTCGGATTGTCGGAACTGAGCGCGTTGACACCGATCGAACGGTAGCTGGAACCGTACTGCGTTTTGTTCCGAGGGGAATGGGCGGTGGTGGAACGACAGCAGGTTCGCTCAGGGATCGAGAACGCGAGATAGGTTTAACCGACTCGTCAAAAGGATTTACTTGTGTCATATACAGGCTTCCGTATTTCGCCGGGATCGAGGGGAATGGGCAAGTTGACGAGGGGGCGGCTAGAGAAATACTCTGATGCTCCCGACTGTAACCGAGGAATTGAAATCGTAGAAATACGGAGGCAGAAAGTTTGCAGAAAGTTTTTGGACTCGTAAAATCAATGATGGCTGATCGACTCTGCTGAAAATTACGGAAACTCTTAGGTGAAAGGGTTCTCTCTGTTCTGAGTCTGGTGCATTCTAAAGTCACACCTCTTTGTAAAGCCTTTACAGAATCTCATGCGTATCTCTCGCTTCACAGACTGGCTCGAATCCCATTGGCTCAATCCGTCTTTTAGTGGCGGGTTATTAGGCGTGATGGGCGTTTTCTTCTTCCTCGCTGCCACGAATTCGATGTCAGGGTGGCTGTATGTCATGAGTGGCGTTGTGATTGCGCTGTTGGCGATCGCGGCTTTTCTCTCGCGTCGAACCCTGCGCGGATTGTCGATCACTCGTCGTCCGATTCAGCCAGTTAGTGTAGGAGAAGCGGTGACGATCGAGCTATTGATCCAAAACTCGACTCGTCAAAGAAAAACCTTGATTCAAGCAACGGATCAGATTTCTTCTGTATTAGGCAAGCCCGTTGTGAAGGTTGTGGAATTGATGAATCCACAAAGCCCCTATTACTGGGTGTATCAGCATCCAGCAGAACATCGAGGGATTTATCGTTGGCATGAGGTGCAATTACGAACCGCGACTCCGCTGGGGCTATTTTGGTGTCGCAAGGTTTTTCAGGCAGAGGCGATCGCGGTGATTTATCCGAAAGTTTTACCCTTAAGTCGATGTCCGTTGATCGATCAGATTGGGCAGCAGATGAGTTTGCAGATGCAGTCGCAGCGGGCGAAGAATTCAACCGAGGGGATGACACGATCTCTGCGTCCCTATCGCTGGGGCGATCCGATGCGGATGATCCATTGGCGAAGCAGTGCCCGATATGGCGAGTTGCGGGTGCGGGAGTTAGAGGTTTTGACCAGCGGGCAAGAGGTTATGATTGCCTTAGATAGCGGGGCGACTTGGGATCGCGAGGCGTTTGAGGATGCAGTGATGGCGGCGGCATCGCTCTACTTCTATGGGGAGCGGCAGGCGTTGAGTATTCAGCTTTGGACTGCGGGAGCGGGGGCGATTCGGGGACGACAAACCGTTTTAGAAACATTGGCAGAGATTCAGCCGAATGAGGACGTAAGATCGGAACTGTTCTCACTAGGAGCGAACGGTTTCCACACCGGGGCTATCGTTTGGCTGACGCAGGAGCCAAATAGTCTGAATCATCTGCCCAGTGGAAGTCGATGGGTGTTGTGGGGACAGGGACAGCCGACTGTACATTCAGGAATTTGCGTGATCAAGGAGCGATCGTTGCAGTCGCAGTTACAAGATAATTTGTAGAATTACGCCATGGATACAGAGATTCCAGAAGAATTTTGGCAGGGAATTGATCAATTTAA
Organism: Leptolyngbya sp. Prado105; assembly: GCA_025454375.1. Lineage (GTDB taxonomy): Bacteria > Cyanobacteriota > Cyanobacteriia > Leptolyngbyales > Leptolyngbyaceae > Leptolyngbya. The sequence continues at coordinate 20,848 of JALOOO010000040.1, forward strand.
CCAGGGCGACTTCTACGCCTGTCATGACACGTTAGAAGCAATTTGGATCGAGGCTCCGGTGGTGGACAAAAAGTTTTATCAGGGCATTTTACAGATTGCCGTTGGACTCTATCATCTAGGAAATCACAACTGGCGTGGAGCCGTAATTCTGATGGGAGAGGGATTAAGTCGATTACGCGAGTATCCCCCTGAATATGGCGGCATCGACATCGAGCAATTTATGGAAGACGCGTCAGAATTACTCCGTGAAATTCAAACCATCGGACAGGAGCGCGTGACTCAAATTGTTCTGACTCATCATTCCTTAACTAAACCGATCGACAAATTTTTTCTCCATCCACCAATCATCCAGAAAACCTCCTCCTAAGGCTGAAGAATATTCTTAGAGAAACTTGTCATGCTGATTGTTCGTCTTAAAACTCAATCGAAGCTCGAAATTATTCAGAGAATTGGTTGATCCCGTTCGATTAACTTTCTCATAATGATATATTCGAGTCGTCCTGTTCACCCTCACATCCCGTCTTCGCCCATGTCTCGCTTCTCAGTTCGTTCTCTTTTAGTTCTGCCAATGATTGCGGCTTCTGTCCTTGCGACTGGGCGCGTGTCGATTGCCCAAGCTCCAGCAGGTTCGACTCCTTTGACTTTGCGTGCAAACAGCACAGAAGCAAATGCAAGAACAGGGGTCGTTGTCGCAAAAGGAAACGTTCAAATTAACTATCCGGCTCGTCAAATCCAAGCGACTTCCGCCCAAGCTATTTATTACAGCAATGAACGGCGGATCGTACTGCAAGGGGATGTCTATGTCTTGCAACAGGGTAATAGTTTACGAGGGGAGACGATTACTTATTTAGTCGATGAAGGGCGATTTGTGGCTTTGCCGCAGCCGAATAAGCAAGTAGAAGCGGTCTATTTGATTGAAGCGCCTACTGCTCCCGCCTCGTCTACGCCTGCATCACCTGCCCCATTTAGCCCGAAACCTCAATTTCAGTCGAATCGCTAGTCAGCTACGTCCCCTCTTTCTCAGGTTTTAGGAGTGGGTTTTGAGAATCGTTCTAGAAAATATTCACAAATCGTTTGGCGATCGCCTAGTGGTGAATCGCGTCAGTTTGTCTGTGGCTCAAGGTGAAATTGTCGGGCTTTTAGGTCCGAATGGAGCCGGAAAAACGACGACGTTTTATATTGCCACTGGGTTAGAGAAGCCTGACAGTGGCAAGGTTTGGCTGAATGATAAAGAGGTGACAGATCTCTCGATCGATAAACGCGCTCATTTAGGAGTCGGCTATCTTGCGCAAGAAGCGAGCATTTTTCGCTATTTGACAGTGCAGGAGAATATTTTACTCGTGCTTGAACAGACGAAAGTTCCGCGTTGGCAGTGGAACGATCGCTTGAATAGTCTGCTCAAAGAATTTCGACTTGAGAAAGTTGCGTCTTCGTTAGGCATTCAAGTTTCAGGGGGGGAACGTCGCCGAACTGAATTAGCGAGGTCTTTGGCAACCGGAGTCGATGGACCGAAATTTTTGCTGTTAGACGAACCGTTCGCGGGAGTTGACCCGATCGCGGTTGCCGAGATTCAGAGCATTGTGGCGCAATTGCGCGATAAACACATGGGGATTCTGATTACCGATCACAATGTTCGCGAGACGTTGGCAATCATCGATCGAGCTTATATCATGCGAGATGGACAGATTCTCGCGTCGGGAAGTGCCGAGGAGCTTTACAACAATCCCTTAGTCCGCCAGTATTATCTCGGAGACAACTTTCAGCCCTAGCTTATGTCTTTAGTTTCTAATCTTCCTCGATCGCCCATTTCGGTTCTCGATCGCTACATTGCTGGGCAATTGACGGGGCCATTTATATTCGGCGTTGCGGCGTTTACATCGATTTTGGTATCGGTGGGAGCGGTGTTTGACCTGATCCGCCAGATGACAGAACTGGGATTGCCGTTGTCGATCGCGACTCGTGTTTTTCTCCTAAGGTTGCCAGAGTTTGCCAGTCTTTCTTTTCCGATGGCGACGCTGCTTTCGACCTTGATTGTCTATAGTCGTCTCTCAACTGATAGTGAATTGATTGCGCTGCGGAGTGTGGGAATTAGTATCTATCGACTGGTTGCGCCTGCAATTGTGTTGAGCTTTCTGGTTTCGGTGATGACGTTTGGCTTTAACGAAGCGATCGTTCCGGCGGCGAAGTATCAGGCGACTCAGACGTTAGAACAAGCATTGAAGCAAGATAAGCCAAAGTTTGACGAGAAAAATATTGTCTTTCAGCAGTACCGCGACCAGAAACAGGAAGATGGTAAGTCGGTGCAAATGCTCGATCGAATTTTTTATGCTCAGCGATTTGATGGGCAACAGATGAAAGGGTTGACTGTGCTGGATTTTTCACAGAATGGCGTAAATCAGATCATCAGCGCTGATTCGGCTCGCTGGAACTATGAGCAGCAGACCTGGGATTTTTTCAGTGGAACGATTTACTTGGTCGATCCGAATGGGTCTTACCGCAATATTCTCAAGTTCGAGCGGCAACAGATTCAACTGCCCCGAACGCCACTCGATCTCGCGACGAACAAAACAGATTCGGCAGAGATGAACATTGGCGAAGTTCAAGACTATCTGCAATTGGTCACACAAAGCGGGGATGAGAAACGTGCGAATCAGTTAAGAATGAGAATTCAGCAGAAGATCGCCTTTCCGTTTGTCTGTTTGGTGTTTGGACTAGCGGGTTCGACATTGGGGACGAGACCTCGACGAGGCGGTAGAGGTGCGAGTTTTGCGATTAGTATTTTGATTATTTTTACCTATTATTTGCTGTCTTTTGTCTGTGATGCGTTTGGGCGATTGGAGATCTTCACTCCGATTCTTGCAGCTTGGCTGCCGACTGTGGTTGGATTAGGGGCAGTGAGTTGGCTACTGGTGCGAGCAGCAAAATGACGGAAAAGCCTTTGTTCTTGCGCGATCTTTGGTACTACGCGCTTCCGGGCGGCACGTTAAATCCGGGACAAACGATCGCGAAAACTCTTCTCAATGAACCGATTTTATTGGGGAGAACGAAGTCGGGTGAGGTCTTTGCGCTAAGGGATATCTGCCCACATCGTGCAGTTCCTTTAAGTTGTGGACGATTTGATGGGACTGAAGTGGAGTGTGCCTACCACGGTTGGAAATTTGATCAAACGGGTCAATGCACTGTGATCCCAGCCTTAACTGAAGATCAGGAGCTAGATTTTTCTAAGTTTCGAGTGCGATCGTATCCGGTCAAAGAAGCTCAGGGAAATGTTTGGATTTACATCGGTCAGGACGATCCTAAAGACGCACCGCCTCAAGTTCCTGGCTTTGATACGGCTTATCGAGCGTCGGTCGTGATGAATTTTCCAACTTACTTAGATCATGCGGTGGTGGGCTTAATGGATCCAGCGCATGTGCCTTTTGTGCATCGAGCTTGGTGGTGGCGGGCAGATCCGACTTTAGCCGAGGAAGTAAAAGTTTTTGATCCGTCTCCGTTGGGTTTCACGATGCGGCGACACAAATTAGAGCGATCGACCTTCTTATACGATTTAGTCGGCGGCGATCCAGAGGTTGAAATCTCCTTTCAACTTCCGGGAGTTAGGTTTGAGCAGATCCTGACGAAACAGCATCGAGTCTGCAATCTTACTACAATGACTCCGCTGAATGATAATGAAACGGAAGTGACTACAGTTTTTTATTCAACGATTCCCTGGTTCAATCTGATGAAGCCCTTTTTACTCCCGATTACTAGAACCTTCTTAAATCAGGATCGAGAGATGGTCGTAAAACAGAAAATTGGACTCCAGCACAATCCAGGATTGATGTTGATTAAAGATGCAGATACGCAGGCGCGATGGTACTACCAATTAAAGGCGGAATTTGCGCGATCGCGCGCTGAGCATCGAGAGTTTATCAATCCCGTAAAAGAGCAAACATTAAGATGGCGCAGCTAAAATTGCTATAAGCCGGTTGTTGACCCTCTATCACTGGATCAAGGATTTGAAAGTCAGAGAAGCCTTCTAGTCCATGTCAATACGTTGAGATTTCTGAAGTAGCCTAGCTCTAAAAATCTACATCATCGTCATCTTCGCTCTCCCCAATCACCGACAGTGGAAATTGTTGCTTCAAGGCTGGAATCACTGGACAGGGATGACGATCGTCTAGATTTTCTGGCTTACTCCAACTAAATGGAGCCTGCTTTGCCGCAGACAACCAGAGCAATCGTTTCGCTCGGGTCATTGCAACATAAAGCAATCGAAATTCTTCCGCCGTTTTCAAATATCCGGCACGTTCCCAAGCTTCATCATTGTTAGGAATCGGCTCTTGATGCACGATCGCTCTAATTTGTGCCCGTGCCACTTCTGGTAAAGTGTAATCGCCCAAAAACCTGGTTGCAGGCGGAATGTAGAGCGATCCAGGAATCATATTCTCATGCAGAAATGGGATAAAAACATAGTCCCAATCTAGCCCTTTCGCTTTGTGCATTGTAATCACTGTAATTTGGCTTGCACGAACATAGCGATCGTCCTCTTCAGCCTCAACAGGTTCAAATCGCTCTGAAGTAACGATCTCACCGAGTACTTCTAGAATCGCACTCAGCGAATTCTCCCTCGTCTGCTGCATGATGCGCTCTGCAAGTTTATCAGCAGTTGCTAGCTCTGTTTGCTCATAGTTCAAGGTGTAAGCTAGAAATGAGATTAATTGATACAATGGCAACTCTAATCTAGCTCTAAGTAAGCTCGTACAAAAGCGACCCGCTTGTTGAACTTGAGGAGATTGCGGCGGATCAAGTGGAGCAGGATATAAGAACTGTTCAGGAAAAACGATCAGAGCATTGAGATCCTGGGCTGGAATGATTCGACGATTCACAAACACGGACAATGCTGCTTTGAGATTGTCCGGTGAATGCGGTCGATCGAGAAATTGCAATAGCGAAAGCATCTCAGCCGGGATGTGAGATTGTCGATCGCGCATTCCGACCTCAAAGATTGAAATCTTGTCTTCAAGCCAGCGCGAAAGTTCTCTCGCGACAAATCGCCCTTGATCATTGGTTCTAACTAGCACAGCAGCCGTTCGTTCTGGATGTTGGGTGAAATGTGCGATCGCTCGCTTACCAATCCATTCCACGGTTTGATGCACATCCTCTGGAGTGTGAATTTCAAAGCCTAAGCCTTCAGGAACGGGATTTGCATCCGCTTGTGGATCATTGGCTGAAACAGAGTGAATCATCTGCGATCGAAACGGTGCAGCTTCTGCTTTTCCATACGTTCGATTCACCCATTTCAGCAGATAGTTCGCGGCTTCGAGGATAATTCGACTGCTCCGACCTGCTTGATTCATCTCAGCGAGTCGGTTCTCATCTGAGCAAATCTGGCAAAAATCGCGAAAGAAAATCGGGTCAGCAGGCGTAAAGGTCGAATTGATGGCTTGATTTGGGTCGCCTACTCGAATCAGATTTTGCTGATTTGACTCTGGATCAGTTGCGAGAAGTTCTAGTAACTTCGTCTGAAGTGGACTCGAATCTTGTGCTTCGTCTTCAAATACTGCAAAAACTTGAGACTGCCAGCGCGATCGCACACTTGGATGCTCTAGCACTCTCAAAGCACCTAAGATCATCTCATCGTA
>JALOOO010000041.1 GCA_025454375.1 Leptolyngbya sp. Prado105
TCTGCAAGATCACCTTTCAGTAATTCAATACCAGGTGCAGGTTTTAACGTGTGTGAGAAAACATACGTTTTGGCATGACTCCATGGACTAGCTCCTTCATGGCTTTTCATCATCTCATAAGTTTTCCGGCCCATCACCAGCGCATCTATGCGTGTTGAAAATTCTGCCAGCCCATAATCCTGATCGGTAAAACACCAATCATATTCCCCATTAGGGCCTTCAATAAAACCATCGAGGCTAACGGCAAGACCCAATATTATTTTTCGCATTTCATTGACGTTTAATATTTATTCCAATTCTTCGCATTCAAAACCCTGCGCAATCAACAACCGAACGGCTGCGTTTGATTCTACAGGCGCCACAATCCTCAAAATGCGATCGCAATCATCTAACGCAAAGTTCCAGTTAGTGCCTGCTAACTGATTTAACAAAGGAGTTAACCTTACTACATGGTCTGCCGATTGAACCGATGTTTTAAATACCAATACTTCCATAACCAAAAACAATTATAAAGATTGACAATGCTGCAATAACCAATCCGGCCAGCAAAACAAACAAGCGACTACGGTTCATAGTAAGCCCAATTGTAATTCTGTGGTATTGGCTTCCGGAGAATTAAAATCTACATTCACATACAACTCGCGATTAATTCCAAGGGGCTGCAATTGCTGTTCCTGAACAAATTGCATTAACTTTTGGTAACTGTTGGGTATCTCCAACCAGTTACCATCATGAGTAGCCGTTAAGCACTTAAACTCTTCGGTGCGTTTAAAATGGAACTTGCCATCGTAATCGGCCAACACCTCGCCCACCGGCAACGCAATCTCCAATGTAAATGGCTTTGATGGATCGGTAAACCCGATGTAGTGCCAATGAACGGGACCGGTAATAGTAAGTCGGTTAAGAACGGCTTCCTGAAAAAGTTCAGGTGCTACCCAAAACAGGGTATTAAGTTTATCTACCGTTGTTTCGGTTCGGTAAAACAAAAAATTAATAGGCTTGATGGTTTTGAGAACTGGCGTTGAAGTTTGCATGGCGATTAATTTTTAGGCTAATCACGCCCATGCATGTGACAGCCCTATGTCACCAGAAAAAAGAAATTTTAAGTTTTTTTTTAAAAGCACTGACAAGGTTATGTCAGGAGTGAATGGTAGATAGGATCAGGAATTAGGAATTAACCTTACTCAAGTTGTGATGTGCATAAAGTTCCTCCGCCAATTCAGCCACACGTTCGCGCAGGCTATCGGGTGATTCTATTTCTACACCTTTGCCGTACATCAATAACCAGCGTGCTATAAAATCAATATTGTCCATCACAAATTCAGCGCGAATGCGATCGCCTAAATCTGTTTGGGTGGTGGTTGAACTCAACGCGCGGCCATGCAAGGCTTTCTTTTCAAAAAGAAGCCGTGGTTAAGCCAGAGACATAACAGAGAATCGCTTTGTTAATCGCATCATGCGCCACGACGAGAATCGTTTCGCCTGGTTGAGCCGCATGGACGATCGCATTCCAGCCTGCGACTGCTCGATCCCAAACCTGCTGCAAATTCTCACCTTCTGGCATCTGCACTGTTTCGGGGCGACTTTGCCATTGCTCTAGTAAACCGGGATAGTCGGCTTCGATTTCCGATTCAAACTTGCCTTCCCAAAGTCCATGACTGATTTCGCGCAGGTCATCGCGCAGGTTTAATTCCATGCCGGGATGGTGTTTCAAAATCAATTCTGCGGTTTCTTTGGGACGTGCCATCGAACTGCTCACAGCGGAATCAATTTGAACCGATTTGAGAAATTCGCCTGCTTGAGAAGCTTGAAGTCGTCCGTTGTCGTTTAAAGGTACGTCGATTTGACCTTGAAAGCGTCCTTGTCGATTCCATTCGGTTTCACCATGTCGGACGAGTAGAATTCGAGTGCCTTTGTGGTTGGGTCTGACTTTGGGAATCGTTTCGCCAAGATGCGAGGTGACATTCAGCGATTCGATCTGCACGGTTTGCCCAAAATCACCAGAGAAATTTAGCACGCTAATGCCACAATTTGAAATGTGAAAGCGCTGATAATCAGCAGGTTCCAGCCCGATCGCAGTATTGATTAATGCCCGATTAATCCCGCTGTGAGCGACGATCAGAATCGTTTGATTCGCGTGTTGCGGAACCGTCGATCGCCAAAATCGTGCTGCTTGCTCATATAAATCTTGAACGGGGGCAAGTTCGCTGCCATCGGGTAAAGTCATCGTCACCTTGTGCGGTTCAGAATGCCAGTAGGCATACATTTCAGGATGTTTTTCTTGCACTTCGCTGAAGAGCATTCCTTCCCAAAGCAAAATGTTGATCTCTTTGAGGTCGTCGGTAGTTTGCAGTGCGGGCGGATTGTCTAACCCTTGAGAAATCAGTTCAGCCGTGCGTTTCGCACGTTTCAATGGACTCGTATAGATCGCGTCGAATTTCAAATCTTTGAGTGCCTCTGCAACCTGGGTTGCCATGACTTCCCCTTTTTCGGTCAAGGTCGAGAGATCACAATGCCCCTGCGCTCTTTTTTCAACGTTGTAGCTGCTTTCACCGTGGCGAACCAAAATTACACGAGTCGTCATAGAATTTGGGGCAAAAAAGTCAGGATGATTCTATCGTGTTCGTGGGTCAAATGATGAGAAATCTAAAGCGGTGATCGATCACAATTGCAGTACCCTTGGATCTAGTCCATCCATATTCTTTAGAGCCATGCAAGTTTTCGTTCTGCTCTTCAATGCTGATACTGATAATCCGGGAATTCATACGATTAGCGTGGGAAATCAGAATCTTGTGTTGATGTTTGCTCAACAAGATGATGCGGATCGATATGCGATGATGCTGGAGGCGCAGGATTTTGCGGTTCCGACAGTGGAGAGAATTGAGCAAGAAGAGATTGAGGAATTTTGCCAGGATGCGGGCTATGAGGCGTATCTGATTCCTGAGAATTTTATGCCGCAAAATGAGTTTGAACGGTTGCTGCTCGCTCCTCCAGAGTCGAATCGAGATGAAATGGATTGGAGTCCTGAAGAAAAGCGCAAACAGGAAGAGGCGGAAATGTCGAATAAGGAACTCGATCGCATTCGTCGTCAGCTAGAGGGATTGCTTTAGAAATCGCGGGGAGATTTGGAAAGCTCTCTGGATTTGTAATCGGTGCGATCGAGTTCGATTAAATGGCTTGATCGAATTCGAGATTCAAACCAGAGTCCAGCGACAATGGCGCTCGCTCCACAAAGAACGCAGACGAGCGATCTAATGAGAACTGGGGTGTCATATTCCAGCAATCGACTCAAAATTTGCAAAATTAACAGTAGCGTTCCAAACCAAAATGTCCGGCGTTTTTCGGTTTTTAACCCTGTTTGTACTGTTTTAATCGCAAGTCCGAGCAGTAATATGTTGAACAATATGGGCGCAAAAATCGCCAAAGACTGAAGGCGTAAATGACTGAAGTTGACGATCATGCTGAAAACAATGATCGATCCGACTCCAATGGTATTGAGATGAATGATTTTTACTTGTCTTAACATGTACAGCCATTGTCCGATCGCGATCGCTGCCAATAGGACGACACTGGGGAATGATCGCCATTCTGGAATTCTCGTGTACCAGGTTAAACTGCCATTCCAAACCCAATGAAACGAGAACCAAAATAACAATCCGCCTAGAAATAGCACGGCAAGCTGGCGCGCTAGCGGTTGAAATGATTTGCCGGGACTCCAGAGCGAATCGTCATACGACCAGAGCAATGCAGCAGGCAAAATGATCAGTAATGAAGGCAGAACACTGGCTTTGGTGACAATTGCCGCTAAGCTGCTCAACAATGCAGAATGAATCGCGATCGCGCTGAGGAGGAAAATTGTCCTGGATCGACACCGATACGCTAAAGGCAAAAATAGAATTGTCGCAATAATCGGCATTTGTAGTCCGATGGGTTCAGATCCGAAGTAAATTTGATTCCAGCTTGTCCAGTAGCCGATTCCAATTAATGCGATCGCTAAAATTCCTATCGACTTGAGCCGCAGTCCGTAAGCGATCGCTAAAACTCCAATTCCCCAGGCAAAAAATAGCGTAAATTCACTCAAATATTGCGCCAGATTTGCACCCAGTGCAACGGCTCCGCAGAGCAGCAACCCTTCTCCTAATTGTTCATATTTTGGCGATTTTCTCAGGACAAGTCCGCTGCCATTCAGTCCAAAAAATAATCCAAGTAATATTACAACTCTGCCAAGGTGCGAAATTGCGCTCCAATTTGCTGTGATCAAGCTGATCACACCGATTCCAACAAAACTAAACCCTAACCCCAATAGGACAAGGGTAAAGCGGTTGGTGTGATTGACGCGATCGAACTGATAGCGATCGCGCAAGGTTTGAAATTGTGTCTCGGAGATTTCGCCGTTCGCTCTCCACTGCTGCGCCTCTTGTCGCAACTGCTGCCGAAATTGTTCAGAACGCATAAACCCAAGAGTCGAGAAGTCAAATGAAACCGGGAGAATACGGGGCTTCCCTTAAGGCAGTCTGCCCGATTTAAGTAATCTCCTCAGATTATGGCATCTGAAAAATTGGCATGGGGGAACTTTATACGATCGTTAAAAATAATCTCATTTCAAGGCTGATCTGAATGAAGCGCGACTCCAAATCTGTAACGTTTCTATAACCGATCGCGATATTGCTTAAACTCAGGTGGGAGACTGGAAAATGCGTGTTCATCAGCATTTCAGTAGTTAGGAGTTGGGTGAATGACCCTACGATCGGTTGAATCTTCTAAGAAAAAACTTTGGTATGCCGCGATTAAGCCACCGATGTATAGCGTGGCAGTGATGCCGATTTGGGTGGGATCTGCGGTGGCATTTGCGGAGGCTCGATCATTTAACTTTTTAGTGTTTTTTACGTTTCTAGTCTCTGCTATTTTGATTCTCGCTTGGGAAAATCTCAGCAATGATGTGTTTGATTCTGAAACGGGAGTCGATGTCAATAAGGCAAATTCAGTCGTTAATATCACGGAAAATAAATCGCTGGTCTTCTGGGTTGCAAATGCGTTTTTAGCAACAGGATTGTCAGGGATTTTGGCGATCGCGCTGATGCAGGGTGATTTTACAGTAATTGGATTGGTTCTCGCCTGTTGTGCGATCGGCTATATCTATCAAGGTCCGCCATTTCGCCTCGGGTATAAAGGATTGGGCGAACCGTTATGTTTACTCGCGTTCGGTCCTTTGGCATTTTCGGCGGCTTACTATAGTCAGACGAAGGCTTGGTCAGGTGTGAATTTAGCAGCCTCGATCGGGGTTGGAATTGCCACGAGTTTGATTCTGTTTTGTTCGCATTTTAATCAGGTCAAAGATGATGCAGCGATCGGGAAAAAATCGCCAGTGGTCAGACTGGGGGCAAAGAGATCGGCTGGGCTTCTCCCTTGGATTTGTGGCAGTTTCTATGCGTTGACGATTCTATTTGTGATTCTGAAACTGTTTCCCATCTGGACTTTGCTATCGCTTCTGAGTTTCCCAATTGCAAAAAAACTATGTCATACGGTTGCAACTCACTATCATCAACCTCATAAGTTATTACGTTGTCGATTGATTGCTGTTGAATTGCATTTTTGGTTTGGTTTACTGTTTGGTTTAGGATTTCTTTTCGCTTGAATGAGATTTGAGTTTCGGGTTTATCAACGGCGATTTCGTAAACCGCTCAGAACAAATCACGGAGAATGGGCGATTCGGGAGGGAATCTTGATTCGATTAGACGATCGATTTGGAGAGATTACTCCCCTGGAATGGTTTGGCTCAGAATCGCTCAAAGATGCGATCGAATTTTGTCAATCGGCTCCTAAAGCAATTGATCCTGATTGGATTCAGCAGATTCCTTTCCCTGCTTGCCAATTCGGATTTGAATCTGCATTCAGTGCAGGTGAACTTAAAGAATTACCTCAGAGTGCTTTGATTTCTGATGACTGGAGATCGCTTTGGCATCAGGGTTATCGAACGTTCAAAATTAAAATAGGAAGCGAGATTGCAATCGCAAAAGCATTACTCGATGAATTGCCAAAAGCAGCTAACGTAAGACTTGATGCGAATACAGGATTAACAGAATCAGAAACACATCAATGGTTAGAATTTTGCGATCGCTACGAGAACATTGAATTTCTAGAACAGCCAATGCTCGAAAATGAGCTTGAAACAATGCTGAAATTAAGCCAGCAATATCGCACTCCAATCGCATTGGATGAATCTGTGTCGAATCTAGCGCAACTGAAAGATTGCTTCGATCGAGGGTGGCGCGGGATTTTTGTCATCAAACCCGCGATCGCAGGCTTCCCTTCCCAACTTCGCCAATTCTGCCTTGAGCATCAGCTTGATACGGTGTTTTCAACCGTGTTTGAAACCGCGATCGGACGAAGCGCAGGATTGAGACTCGCCGCAGAACTAAGCAATAGAGCCGTTGGATATGGCACGACTCATTGGTTTGACGAATTGAACAGCGAAGATTTTGAGGAGTTATGGAACAGCCTTTAAGTCTGTTGGCAACCTTTGATTTTGTAGAACGTCAGCGAGTTCGAGAAATTGCTGAATCTCGATATCGGGAGTTATCGGAATATAAAACGCCGATCGTATTTTTATGCGATCGTGACCCGATTCAATTTATTGCAGGGTTTATCACAGCTTGTTCTGTTCCGTGTCAGGTTTTCCTCTGTAATCCAGATTGGGGTGAAACCGAGTGGAGTCAAGTATTTGAGCAAGTTCAACCTACGCTGATTTGGGGAGATTCTTCACCTTTAAAGTCTCTCATTTTGAGGGGAGTTAGGAGGCATGATCCATCCCAAACGCAGCGAGAAACCGCATACCCTCTCATCATGATCCCGACCGGAGGCACCTCCGGCAAAATCCGATTCGCCGTCCACACCTGGGAAACCCTAACCGCCTCTGTTCAAGGATTTCGCCAATATTTTGCCCTCAATCACATCAATTCCTTCTGCATTCTCCCGCTCTACCACGTCAGCGGCTTAATGCAACTGATCCGATCGCTCCTCACGCACGGCACTTTTACTCTTCAATCCTGGAAAAATCTCGACCTCGAATTCGATCCTCAAAACTTCTTCATCTCCCTCGTCCCCACCCAACTGCAACACTTAATGATTCATGCAGACTGGTTGGCAAAATTTAGCACCATTCTGCTCGGAGGTGCGCCTGCCTGGTCAGATTTACTCGCAGCAGCGCGATCGAAAAATCTCCCAATCGCTCCGACCTACGGCATGACCGAAACGGCTTCTCAAATCGCGACGCTCAAACCTGCTGATTTTCTCAAGGGCGTTCGAGGTTGCGGACAAGTTCTCCCCCATGCAGAAATCACGATCGAGCAGCAAAAACTCAAAATTCGCTCAACATCTCTCATGCTTGGCTACTACCCACATTTTGATGCACTTGAAACCTTTGAGCCAGATGATTTAGGCTATTTTGACCCGCAAAACTATCTGCATCTCATCGGGCGCGACAGTCATAAAATTATTAGCGGTGGCGAAAATATCTTCCCAGCAGAGGTCGAGTCCGCCATTCGATCAACCCATCTCGTCCAAGACATTCACGTTCTAGGCATTCCTGATAAAATTTGGGGGCAAAGCGTTATCGCAATTTATGTCCCTTGTGATGAAACGATTACCTCAGAGAAAATTAAAACGGTCTTAAAATCACACCTTACCCCCTTCAAAATCCCAAAGCATTGGATCGCCGTTGACCAGGTTCCGCGCAGTCTTCAAGGAAAAATTCAGCACGATCGCATCAAACAAATGCTGGATTTTCATAAAAGATATGACAGTTGACGAAACCACGTACTACACTTGTATTATAAATCTGTCGAAACTATTCTAATAAGGAGACAAAGATGCATACCTTAACTCGCACCAGCACAACGGAAATGGAAGTGACGAGCATCCGTTTAGAGCGTGAGTTGAAGGAGGAGCTTAAAGCACTTTCTGGCAACCAGGGATATCAAGCGCTCATTCGCGACATTTTGTGGAACTATGTGCAACAGCGATCGAGCAGCTATTCCCCCTCTCTGTCGTCTGCCGATGTTCGCGCTACCCTGTCCGCGACGGCTCAAAACGACGATCGCTGCGCCCTTACAGGCAAACCGATTCATTCAGGCGAGAATATACTTTTGGGACTCACGATCGAAGGCAATCTTATCCCCCTCAGTCTTGGCAGTTTGCCGTAATTGGATTAGCGGGAGAAGGGGTCGAGAATAATTTTCGCCCTTTCTCCTCATCCCTGTTATGATATTTAACGACGCGCGGATGTGGCGGAATTGGTAGACGCGCCAGATTTAGGTTCTGGTTTCGCAAGAAGTGAAGGTTCAAGTCCTTTCATCCGCATATTTTGAGAGTTCAGGCGAATCGTGAGATATCATCCAAATCCTCGAACTCGCATCAAAAATCGCTGGGTGCATTGCAAGCAATCCGAAACCCAAAAAAGTAGCTGCGAAACCTAGCAATCACATAATTGCGAGTTGCAGAGCGGCAATCTCCAGGAAGATCAAGCCAAGACCCGCCTCTTAAGACACGACGGTTGTTTTCTCGTTCGCGTGTGCCAGAGGTATCGTTCACACTTTCCCACACTTGCCCCTCTGTCGGCGCATTCTGATAGCTATCATGCCAGGGGTCAGCACACCATTCCCGCACGTTGCCGTGCATGTCATACAGTCCAAACGCATTCGGTGGAAAGCTTCCAACCTCGATCGTTTTCTCGCGGTACAGTCCTTTTGGGGCATTTGCATAGCTGTCGTTGCCATTGTAGTTTGCGAGTTCAGAGGTAATCGTTTTGCCAAAATGAAACGGAGTCGTTGTCCCAGCCCGACAAGCATATTCCCATTCTGCTTCACTCGGTAAGCGGTAGGGGTTGCGGGTCTGCTGAGCAAGTCGATCGCAAAACTCGATCGCGTCTTCCCAAGATATATTTCTAATCGGTTGATGGTCGTTACTGGGATCTACTTTTAGAACTCGGTTGATGTTTGGTAAGGTTGCAACTGCATTCCACTGCATCTCAGTGATTGCAAATTTGCTGATAAAAAAAGGCTTGATCGTCACTTGATGCCGAGGAGTTTCTTGACTGGATGCACCCACTTCATCCTCTGCTGCACCCATCCAAAAGCTCCCTCCCGGAATCAAAACCATATCGAGAAAAACACCTTCTGCAAGTTCTTCTGGATAGTAACTCGCTTGACCCGACGGGCGATCGATCTCAACGCCGCGATCGTTGACGGTTACAGATTGAAACTTGAAGGTTGAAAGCAATCGAGGTTTTACAGGTTTAGCTGCTTTTGCAGGCGTGATCGTCGATAAAATTTGATTGACAATTGAGCTTGCGTCTTCATTACTAAGCTTGACTCTTTGCTGTACTCGATCGAGTAAGGTTTGAATTCTAGGTGAAAGCTGAGGAGATTTGATCAATGCCGTGGCAGCAGTCCGAAATTCCTGAAACGGCTGAGACACTTCTGATTCGATCTCACTCGCTCGCGCTGCTGAAAGCTTTAAGCGATTGCGAGACACCTCAAGCACAATCCGACTCTCTGGCGAAATCTCGCCATGATCCTGCTTGAGACAGAACAACACTTCATCGCGGTACTGTTCCTCTGCCTGTCCTGCCGCTACAATTTTTTCTGCAACGGATGCTGTGGATCGATCGATCTCAGCTTGTGATAATCGCTCTGCAATTCGTGTCACGGCGGCTCGAATCCCGCGCACAATATCAAGAAATGCCTCATCTCGATTCTCCCAAGTGGTCACAGGCTTTGCATTTTTGGGGTATGCCTGCAATTTTGCGAAGGGTTCATTTTCCCAATCCGCAGGACGCAAAATAATCGGGATCACACAAGCCGTTCCTGCTTCATGTCGCGCCATGGCTTGGGTTAGCTCAATGCTAGAGCAATATTCCGAATGGATAAACGCGGGGCTAATCAGCAATAAAATCACATCCGCCTCTTGGAGGTTGCGATCGATTTCTTTCGCCCATTCTGTCCCTGGCTCAATTTTACGATCGTGCCATTGCGCAATCGCCTGACTGCGCCGCAAAGAACCCAAATGCTTTTCTAGCTCGATTCTAAGCGGCTCATCTTCGTGAGCATAGGAGACAAAGACTTTAACAGCACGTACCATTGAGAAAATTGATCAAGGCGAAGGTTTCTCCCTATTGTAGAAGCATGTTCAAAAACGATCGTCTTTAACCTCCAACCACTCTAAGAGCCTTGCTCGAATCGGCTGAATATTCTTATAAAGCTGCATTTCCGGCGAAAGGGCGGCAAGACTCGCGGCAAGTCCCTTTGCCCAGTCAGGATGCTGTTTGATGAGATCGATCGGATAGCGATAGGTGCGAATCCCAAACAAAATACTATGCTCAAATCGCCGAACAGTCTGACGTTCCACTCGAATCCAGAGATCCTCTTGTGTATTGTGCGACTCACTTTGATAACCTAAAAATAGCTCCGGCGTATCGACAATGCTCCAATTTAACCGAAACACTGGATATTCAGGTTTTAAACGATCGAAGAACTGATCAACTGGACTTGCTAGACGTTCTGGATAGTCCGGCACAGGTCGATGAATCTCAATTAAAGGTCGCCCTAGCTTTTCTCGCAATCGCCAGCGCAATGGAAAGCAAAGCGAAGCTGCGGTGAGAAGATATTGCTCCCCATGCTTCTGCATCACACAGAGATCTTCTTGAACCAGTCGCCCTGCCAAATCTAAAGGATGTTCAAACTCAGAAATCCGCCAACTCTGCCCAGTGATGCGAACGGTAATCTGATTGCCCGATCGCTCATACTCATTCGGGAACTGTTGGAGTAGATGACTCACCAAGCGATCGCAGACTTCCCTCTGAGCGACTTCACTCCCCGCTAACCCAGCAAACACCTCTGAATAATTCGTCTCTAGTAACTCCATTTTCCGCTGAAGATACGGCACGAATTGATCATCTATCTCGATCCACTCTTCCAGCTTGAGCGGCTTTAACCCTAGCTTAAAAGGACGATCGCTCTCGACAAATGGCAAATAGATTCGTTGATTCATAGCACTCGCTCTTAATCTCTACAAGCCTTCTGCAATCCAAAATTCAAAATCGCATCTCTTCTACCCGTACAATAGGAATTTCAACAAATTTCTCCCCACAGCCCTATGCCCGGTGACTACCTAGAACGCATTCTCAATGCTCGTGTCTATGACGTTGCACAAGAAACGCCTTTAGAATTTGCACCTAATCTCTCCGCTCGTCTCAACAATCGAGTCTTGCTCAAACGCGAAGATATGCAGTCTGTTTTCTCTTTCAAACTGCGCGGAGCTTACAACAAAATGGCGCAACTCTCGCCTGAGATCCTAGCGCAAGGTGTCATTGCTGCCTCTGCCGGAAATCATGCTCAAGGAGTCGCACTTGGGGCAAAACGTCTCGGAACTACCGCAATTATCGTCATGCCAACAACGACTCCGCAAGTCAAAATCAACGCAGTCCGATCGAGAGGCGGAGAAGTGGTTCTCTATGGCGATACCTACGATGATGCTTATGCTCATGCGCGGCAGCTAGAAGCAGAAAAAGGTTTGACCTTTGTGCATCCATTTGATGATCCGGATGTGATCGCAGGGCAGGGAACGATCGGGATGGAAATTTTGCGCCAATATCAGCAACCGATTCATGCAGTTTTTGTCGCGATTGGAGGCGGCGGACTCATTTCTGGAATCGGAGCTTACATCAAACGACTCCGCCCAGAAACAAAAATTATCGGGGTCGAGCCAGTTGATGCTGATGCGATGACTCAATCCCTCAAAGCAGGACATCGAATCAAGTTGCCGAATGTCGGACTGTTTGCGGATGGCGTTGCTGTGCGAGAAGTTGGAGTCGAAACCTTCCGGCTCTGCCAGGAATATGTAGACGAAATGATCCTGGTCGATACCGATGATACCTGTGCCGCAATTAAAGATGTGTTTGAAGATACACGATCGATTCTTGAACCTGCTGGAGCCTTGGCGATCGCTGCCATCAAAGCTTATGTCGAGCGCGAACAAATTACAGGACAAACCCTGGTCGGGATCGCTTGTGGGGCAAATATGAACTTCGATCGCTTGCGATTCGTCGCGGAGCGTGCCGAATTGGGGGAACGCCGAGAAGCGATTTTTGCCGTGACCATTCCGGAAGAACGCGGCAGCCTGCGGAAATTCTGTGATCTCCTGGGCGGTAGAAGTATTACTGAATTTAACTATCGCATTGCAGACGAGAGAATTGCTCACATCTTTGTCGGGATGCAGGTTTCAGGACGATCCGATGCGGCTCAAATGGTGACAACGTTTGAAGCAAATGGGTTTAAAACGATCGATCTCACGGATGACGAATTTGCCAAACTACATCTGCGACACATGGTAGGCGGTCGATCGTCCTTAGCCGAAAATGAAGTGCTGTATCGGTTTGAATTTCCTGAACGTCCAGGAGCCTTGATCAAATTCCTCACCTCAATGCGCCCAGATTGGAACATTAGCCTCTTCCACTATCGCAATCATGGAGCCGACTACGGGCGGATTGTGCTAGGAATTCAAGTGCCCCCGCATGAAATGAACGAATGGCAAGCCTTTCTGGATACGATTAACTACCGCTACTGGGACGAAAATCAAAATCCCGCTTACAAACTCTTCTTGGCGTGAACCGCTCTCCCCTACAATGCAAAATGGTGAACTGTTTAGCTTGGAGAAACCGCAGTGGATTTATCCCGAATTCCCGCCCAACCCAAACCGGGCTTAATCAACGTCCTAATCGAAATTCCCGCGCTCAGCAAGAATAAGTACGAATTTGACAAAGATCTGAATGCGTTTGCGCTCGATCGCGTGTTGTATGCCTCGGTCATGTATCCTTTCGATTACGGTTTCATTCCCAATACGCTCGCGGATGATGGCGATCCGCTCGATGGCATGGTGATCATGGATCAGCCGACCTTTCCTGGATGTGTGATCGCCGCTCGTCCAATTGGCATGTTGGAAATGATCGACGGGGGCGATCGCGATGAAAAAATTCTCTGCGTGCCCGACAAAGATCCGCGATATGCCCATGTAAAATCCCTGAGCGACATTGCCTCTCACCGTTTAGATGAAGTCGCCGAATTCTTTAGAACCTATAAAAATCTAGAGAAGAAAGTCACCGAAATTCTGGGATGGCAAGATGTGGACAAAGTGATGCCTCTGGTTGAACAGTGCATCAAAGCCGCGAACTAATTCTGGTAAAAATACGGACTCGAAAAGGCTGAGGAAAATTCCTGAGCCTTTTTTTGTATCCGCGTCTATAATTCAGGTCAATTTGGTAGTCGTGAAAACCTGTTGGGTAGCTTAGAAACAGAGATAACACTCGCGCCGTCAATCGCACGGCATCGTCGCAAACTGCTTGTGGCAATCGATACAGTCAAGATATTTTTATCTAGTAAAGTCGAATTTACAAGCGCTTGAAGTAAACGCAAATCTAGCAATGACCCAGTCTTCCGATTTTTTCATCCAATTTTGGGGCGTTCGAGGTAGCATCGCCGTTCCTGGAAAAGATACCATCCGTTATGGCGGCAATACATCCTGTATCGAAATGCAGGTCGGTGGCAAACGTCTCATTTTTGACGGGGGAACTGGATTGCGGGTTCTCGGTAACTCAATGCTGAAGCAGATGCCTGTCGAAGCGCACATGTTTTTCTCGCATTCGCACTGGGATCACATCCAAGGCTTTCCCTTCTTTATTCCCGCTTTCATTCCTGGCAATTGCTTCCACATTTATGGGGCGATCGCACCGAACGGGGCATCAATGCAAAAGCGTCTGAGTGATCAGATGCACGACCCGAATTTCCCTGTGCCGATGCAAATTATGAAGTCTGATCTAAAATTCACCGATCTGCTGGTTGGTGATGTGATCGAACTCGGTGACATTCGGATCGAAACAGGTCCCTTGAATCATCCCAATAGCGCGATCGGATACCGCGTGACCTATAACGGCAAAACGGTCGTGTATGCAACTGATACAGAGCATTATCCCGATCGCATCGACGAGGATCTGGTCTACCTTTCACGGGATGCAGACATTTTGATCTACGATGCCTGCTACACCGATGAAGAATACTATGATCCAAAATCTCCAAAAATCGGCTGGGGGCACTCCACTTGGCAAGAAGCCCTGAAAGTCGTCGAGGCGGCGCATGTGAAGAAAGCGGTGATGTTTCACCACGATCCGAATCACAGTGATGACATGCTTGATGGTATTGAAGCTCAAGTGCGATCGGTTTTCCCTAATAGCTTGCTGGCAAAAGAAGGCATGATCTTACCCGTCGATTAAATTGAACCGTCTATCCTAATCAAAAAGGTCGCTCAGATCTGAGCGACCTTTTTGATTGAGAAGGGGCAAATGCAAGTCGCACTTGCCCCCGAAATTTACTTCACAAACAGCATCTCTTGATAGGTCGGCATCGGCCACAGATCATCTGCAACTTCGCCTTCAAGCGCATCGGCATACTCGCGCACCTTATCCATCAGAGGACGAATTGTTTGGGCGCAGTACTGCATGTGAGCATCCACACTCTCAAAATCATGCTTTTCTGAAGCGGCACTCAGCTTACTGACGTTATCCATCATTGACTGAATCAAGGCAGCTACTTTCTCAGCCGTTTCTTTCTCGATCGTCAACCCGATATTGCTAATCGCTGCAATCGATGCTGCTAGATCCGTTAAGTACCGCACCGCAGTCGGGTAAATGATCGTTTTCGCCATGGTGATCACGAGCTTCGCTTCAACCTCGATCGATTGAATATACTGCTCGGCATAGACATCAAAGCGACTCTCCAATTCAACCGGAGTCAGGACTCCAACTTTATCGAAGAGTTCTTCGATCGTCTTATCTTTGAGAACAGGGAGTGCATCTGCGGTTGTGCGAAGATTGGGCAAGCCGCGTTCTTCAACTGCCATCTTGTGCCATTCTTCAGAGTAGCCGTCTCCGCCAAAGATCACAGCACTGTGTTTCTCCATGACTTCTTTCAGCACTGTAAAGACCGCAGCGCTCAATTCTGTGCCTGTTGCTAACTCTGCTTCGAGTTTGTCCGAAACCCAGGAGAGCGAATCTGCCAGAATCGTATTCATCGCAACTAATGGTCCTGAAACCGATTGACCCGAGCCAACAGCGCGGAATTCAAAGCGGTTTCCTGTGAAGGCAAACGGAGAAGTTCGATTACGATCGCCTGGATCTTTGATAAAGATAGGCAATGTATCGACTCCGAGATCCATCATGCCACCAGGCGTTGAGGCTTTCACTTCACCCTTCGCGATCTGCTCAAAGACCTCTTCAAGCTGGGTTCCGAGATAGACAGAAATGATTGCAGGCGGTGCTTCATTCGCTCCTAAACGGTGATCATTACTCGCAGTCGCCACAACCGCACGCAATAGCGAACCATAGGTATGAACGCCGCGAATAATTGCCCCACAGAAGAGGAGAAATTGCAGATTTTTGTGCGGATCATCACCCGGATCCAGCAGATTCCCTTGAGTCGGGTTACCGACAGACCAGTTAACGTGCTTGCCTGAACCATTTACGCCTGCAAAGGGTTTCTCATGCAGGAGGCACACAAATCCATGTTTTTTAGCAGTCGTCTTCAGAATCGTCATGATCAACTGCTGGTGATCACTCGCAACGTTCGCAGCTTCAAAAAATGGCGCAATTTCAAACTGTCCGGGAGCAACTTCGTTGTGGCGGGTTTTTGCGGGGATGCCAAGCCTGTATAGCCTTTCTTCCACATCCTGCATGAAGACCTGAACGCGCTCTGGAATTGCACCAAAGTAGTGATCATCAAACTGCTGACCCTTTGCCGCAGACTTACCAAACAAAGTGCGACCTGTCAGCAGTAAGTCAGGACGATTGTGGGCAAAGTGAGCATCGACTAAGAAATACTCCTGCTCAGCCCCACAGCTTGAATTCACAGGGGCGACTTCTGTGTAGCCTAGTAACTTCAGCGCGCGAGTCGCTGCTTTGTTCATCGCCGCGATCGATCTTAGGAGCGGCGTTTTCTTATCAAGTGCTTCACCTGTCCAAGACACAAACACGGTCGGAATACACAGGGTCACACCGTTATCGGTTTCCATCACATAGGCAGGACTGGTGACATCCCAAGCGGTGTAGCCGCGTGCTGCATTCGTCGCTCGCAAGCCTCCGTTGGGGAAGGATGAGCCATCGGGTTCTCCTTGTACGAGGACTTTGCCTGTAAATTCTGAGATCACAGAGCCATCGCTTTGAACGGAGATGAATCCATCATGCTTTTCAGCCGTTGCGTTGGTCAGCGGGTAAAAGACGTGAGCATAGTAAAGTGCGCCTTTCGAGATTGCCCAGTCTTTCATTGCAGCCGCTACGACTCCAGCGACCGAAACATCTAGCTTTCCACCCGATTTAATGGTGCTTTGCAGCGATTTGAACACGTCTTTGGGAAGACAAGCTTGCATCTTGCTCAAGGTGAATACATCACTCGCCCAAATTGCTTCTAGACGTGCTGGAACTTTCGGAGGAAGAGGAATTCGATCGGTAACTTGAGAGATCGCTTTAACACGCAATTCGTGGCTCATAGTGATTGTCCTTGGAGGGTGAAAACTTAGTAAACTTGGGGAACAAAGAACTGTTCGTTCCGAGGGGGACGCACATAATCATCGGGGGCAATGCGGCGCGGAGGGAGTTCCATCGCTTCAGGAGTCATATCCGTGTAGGGAACTTTGCTCAAAATATGGCTAAGACAGTTAAGGCGAGCGCGTTTCTTATCGTTTGCCTCGACTGTGAACCAAGGCGCTTCGGGAATATTCGTATGGGCAAACATCGTATCTTTTGCTTTGGAATATTCCACCCAGCGATCGCGTGATTCTAGATCCATTGGGCTGAGCTTCCAACGACGGGCAGGATCAATGGTACGAGATTGAAACCGTCGTTCTTGTTCCTCATCACTGACTGAAAACCAGTACTTCAGCAGCATCGCTCCTGAGCGTACAATCATGCGCTCAAATTCAGGGCAGGACTGCATAAATTCGGTGTACTGCGCCTCGGTACAAAAGCCCATCACATGCTCAACGCCTGCGCGGTTGTACCAACTGCGATCGAACAACACAATCTCCCCTGCTGCGGGCAAATGTGCTACATAGCGCTGAAAATACCACTGTGTCTTTTCGCGATCGGAGGGAGTTCCGAGTGCAATAATGCCGCAGCCGCGAGGATTTAGCGGTTCGACAATGCGCTTGATCGTCCCTCCTTTCCCAGCCGCATCACGCCCTTCAAATAAGATAATTAGGCGATAGCCCGTGTGCTTAATCCAGTACTGCATTTTGACAAGTTCAGCTTGCAAGCGGCTAAGTTCTAACTCATAAGCTTGTTTGCTGAGTTTCTTCTGCACTGGAGGTTCGCTTTCAAGATGCTCTGAGAAATTTTCAGCGGAAAGCGGGATCGTTTGATGTTTGTTTTTTTTTCGTTTCTTGTGCTTCTTGTCCTCACTCGGTATCTGACTGTTGTCCTGTCCTCCAACCGAACCATTTGAATATTGGGATTCCATGGCACTCAACCTCCGATAAACTAAGGCGTAGAAAGGGAGAAACCTTATTAAAAAATTACGTCCGTCCCTCCCTTCCTAACACTTCCCGTTGAGGAAAAGTCTGAGAAGGGTACGCGAACTGTAAATCTGAATTGTGTCAGCACTGTGGCAAGGCTCTGGCAACCCCTTTGAGGGAAAGCCTTGACAACGATCGCACTGTTTCTTCAAATCAGCAGAAAGCACTTTTCAGACACAGCTAGATGCCCCAATTCGCAATTATTGAACATGCCAATCACGAATCCGCAATACTTTGTAGAAGTCTTCAAGATCAACTCGACAAATGATGTCACGGAAATAATCAATCAAACTGCTTAAAATCAGCATTCGGATAGTTGAACAGGTTTTAGCCTTCCGTCACATGGTAGGAATAGACTTCGTAGGAATTTGTATTACATGATACCATTGACCAGAAAAATAGAAGATTTCGTATAAATTCACGATCGATTGATACAAAGTTGTAATTTATACAGCAATATAAACGTCTTGTTGCGTAAGAGTTTCTCTCCTGGGTAGGTTTACCCTGCCACTAACTTCTCCTCAGTATTGAAAAATACTGCCCTCTAACCTGCTTTCTCACCCTTGATGAATCTGATACTCAGTCTTTGGGCGGAAAGATATGAGTTGAGAAAAGAGCTAAAAGTTATGAAGTAAATCGCTCAGGAAAATTATGATGATTAGAAGAGTTCATTATTTGTCATTAGCAGGATGCTTAGCTGTCGGCATCACGATTGCCACCAGCACAACCTTGAAAGCGCAACAAAATTCTCAAGGAAGCTTCCCAGATACTCAAGATCATTGGGCAAGACCTTTTATTACGACTCTAGCTCAGCGCAATATTCTCAATGGCTATCCTGATGGAACATATCGTCCGACTCGTCCAGTGGAGCGCGATGAATTCGCTGCAATGATTCGAGCGGCATTTAATCAACGTCGCGAAAGAGAGCTTTCAAGTGGGAGTGCCTATCGAGATGTCCCAGATGGATATTGGGCATCTGCTGCGATCGAGGAAGCCTATGAGGCGGGATTCATGAATGGCTATCCTGACAATACGTTTCGCCCCAGACAACCGATCACCCGCGCTGAAGTCCTCACTTCTCTCGCTCGTAATCTAGAACTCAGCCAGCGACTTCCAAATACAGCGAAAACGGCGCAGTCGGCTCAAAACGCGGTTCCCCAAAATGCGGCGGCGCAATCGGCTCAAAACGCGGCTCCTGCACAGCAAGCTCCACGTCGGGCTAGACGGCAGATTGTATTCCCGATCGCGGCTCTGAGCTTGATGCAACCCCTCATCAATACTTCAAGCGCGGTAGCTCAACCCACACAGGCAGCACAACCCCGACCTCCGCAAGCAACTCAACCGCAGCAGGCTCCAAACAATTCAACTCAAGTCTCTGCTAGTACAACATTAGGAAGTTACTACGACGACGCAGACAAAATTCCCCCATATGCAAGAGACGCGATCGCATCTGTGACTCGGGCAGGCGTTGTGGTCAATCATCCAAATCAGCGATTGCTCAATCCGAATCAACCCGCGACCCGTGGCGAGATGGCAGCCTTCCTGCATCAAGCATTAGTCAACAAAGGGCAAGTCCCGCCTTTGAATGATAATGATGCTGCCTCTCGGTATATTGTGGGGCGAGATCCAAACCGCGCAAGTCGGTAGTCATTTAGCACTACTCGCTAAGCAGAACGGATCTATATTAATCTACAGTTTTTATTAGCATTGCATGAGTTTTCTGCTCACGCAATGCTATCTCTCGACTAGGCTAATTTTTGACATCAGGTTGAGATCGCACGTATTGTTGGTTGAGTTAGCGTGAGTCTTAGCCAACATGATCAAGCCATATTTTTATATTGTAGTTTTGGGCTGCATCTTACTAGGGTGTACGCAAGAAATCGAACCTCCCCCAAAGTCTCAGCTTAAACCCATTACTCTGACAAATGCAGTAAAGATTGCAAGAGGGCAAACGGTCTATGTCCCGGTCTACTCACATATTTACTCGGTGAGTAAAAGCCAAAAGATGGATTTGTCAGCAACCTTAAGTGTGCGAAATACGGATCAGGCGCATCCGATTATTATTACTTCTGTCCTCTACCACGATACGAATGGGAAGCTACTCCGGAAATATTTAGAGCAATCCGTCGAACTCAGACCCTTCGCCTCAACTGAGTTTGTCGTGGATCAAGCCGATACAGGGGGAGGAGTCGGCGCAAGCTTTTTAGTCGAGTGGGTGGCGCAGCATAAAGTAAGTGATCCGGTGATTGAAACCGTCATGATCAATACGATGGGGAACCAGGGGATTTCTTTTGTCAGTCAGGGTCGAGTTGTGAAACGTCGAGAGGGCAACCCTGCATCGAAGTAACTTTCGATTTTGCCAAAATCTCATTCTAGTTAAACCTACGGAGAAGGAATTTAGCTCAATTCAGCCATTCAAGGTTAAAATTGACCTCTAATCAGATTAAGGGAAGCTTTTACGCTTGGATTATGCGTACAGTCGTCGTCGGCGATATTCATGGGTGTTATCGAGAACTGTTGCGGTTGCTTGAAAAAGTTAAACTGACCGCAGAAGATTGTCTCATTTCATTAGGAGATATTGTCGATCGAGGTCCTGATTCTGTGAAAGTATACGACTTTCTCAAAAATCGCCCGAATACGATCGTGTTAATGGGCAACCACGAGCGCAAACATCTGCGTCAAACGCTCTCTTACTCTCAAGAAATTGTCAAATTGCAGTTTGGCGATCGCTATCTAGAATTTCTAGACTGGATTTACTCGCTTCCCTACTATTACGAACTGCCAGAAGCAATTCTCGTTCATGCTGCGGTAGAAAACGGCATCGCGATTGCAGACCAACGTGAAGAAGTGCTATGTGGCTGCACCGCAGGTGAGAGATATCTAGAAAAACACTATGGACAAGCGTATTGGACTCAGTTTTACACGGGCAATAAACCTGTGATCTTTGGGCATCACGTGGTTGAAAATGATCCTTTGATCCTAGAGCGCAAAGCTTACGGGATTGATACAGGGGCTTGTCACGGGGGGAGATTGACCGCACTGATTCTCCCAGGCTTCGAGACGGTGCAAGTTCAATCCCAGAAAAACTACTGGCGTGAGGAAATTGCAAAATGGCAATTGCCTGTGCTACAAGCCAAACCCTGGCAGACTTATAAATGGGAAAAGATCAAAGCAATGTGTGAGGAGAATCGTAAGTCTTCCGTTCCGGGGATTGCTGCTTTTACCGCAAAAAAAGAGCAATGGGTTAGTAATTTACTCGCTTTAGCCCCGATCGCAATTCCCAAACTCGAAGCACAACTCGCTGCTTTGATCGCAGTGCATGGCGTAGATGACTTCAAAAAACAGGTTCGCGATTTGAGCTATGCCACGCTGCTCTACAAAGCAAGTTCTAGTCAACTCACGCCTGAATTTCTCAAGCAAACCTTACCAACGCCCGACAAATGGATTCAGGTGATGAGCGATCTAGGAATTGATGTCGAGCGCTAAAGTTGAACGCTCAATTGTTCACGCTAAGATTCTGAGGCAATGGAGAGAAATAGATGAATTCAACGATCTCAACGTAGAAATTTAAGCAGATCGTTTGGAAATCACTGGGGCATTATGGTAGTCAGTGTGATCCAATCCTTAATTTACTATAGGAGAATACAATGTCGATCGATTACTCAAAAGCCGCAAAATATGCCGTTCTCTGCAAGAAAATCTACGAGAACTTTAGTACGATTCAATTTGATGACTTATCCACTCAGCCTGTTTTAATTAGCGAACCGAAAACGGATACTCAATGCGCGATCCTGAGCGATGGCGCTGCTGCTATGATCGTCTTTCGAGGCAGTGACTCATCTGAGGATTGGGAAACTGATTTTAATACGAGATTAGAACGCGCTCAGTTTGACCAAAATGTGATCAAAGAATTCATTGTCAATCAGCGGGAAAAAATTTACCCTTATGCGAGTAAAAATAGCTCGAAAGCATTGATTCATAAAGGTTTTGCTACAGCTTACTTTACAGTCCGCGATCAAATTCATGATTACATTCAAAATCATGAAGTCACAAGTGTCGTGACGACAGGGCATAGTTTGGGAGGTGCATTAGCAACCTTGTGCGCCGTTGATATTCAATACAATTTTTCAAATAAAGTGACGATCGAGTCTTATACCTACGGCGCACCTGCGGTCGGGAATGATGGATTTCGCGATTCTTATAATGAGCGGGTTCCAAATAGTTATCGCATTGTGAACGGGATGGATCTCGTTGCAGAACTACCGCGATGGTGGCAAGGATATCGCGCTGTAGATCAAGAAATCCGCATTGGTAGACGATTTAGTCTCAATTTCATCAGTCAACGGTTTAGGGATCACGCGATCGACCTTTACATTGAAGTTCTTAAATCATCTGCAAAATAGTAAAGCAAGCCAGTGATTGACTGGCTTTTTACTAAATGACTCGATCGCTACCTCCATCGATCGGGACTTGCGCCCCGGTTGTTTTTGCAAAAGTTTTCCCTGCCATCGCAGCAACCATGATTGCAACTTCGCGAGAGGTTACTTCCGTCTTAAGCAGATTACGAGTCTTATAAGCTTCTACGCTCATACTATAGCGGGAGGCTCGATTCGCGAGAACTTCCTCACTCCAAATCCCTGTATCATAGACACAATCGGGATGGACTAGATTCACCCGAATCCCAAAGGGCGCAAGTTCTAACGCAGCAACACGAGCGAGTTGAGTTAGTCCAGCTTTTGCAACCGAATAGGCAGCAGCCCCGAATCCTGGTGCTAAAACATTGCGAGTCGCAATCATGACAACAGCAGGATCAAGTCCCTGCTTGAGAAAAGGAATACAGGCTTTTAGCAGCTGCTGGTGACTAGTGAGATTGATTGCTAAACTGCGCTCCCAAGCTTCAGAAGTAAGCTGTTCGATCGATTGACTCTCTGGAAAAATGCCCGCATTCGAGACTAAGATATCCAGTCCCCCGAAGCGCCGAATTGCTTCAATTACAGCGCTATTCAAAGCAGCCGCATCTGTGACATCCCCTTGAACTCCAACAAAATTGGGCTGGTTCATCAAGGTCACGATCGCAGCATTCAAATCGAATCCGACAACGGTTGCTCCGAGCGATCGTAAATACTCCGCACAAGCTTTGCCAATACCGCTAGCAGCACCCGTGACGAGTGCAACTTTGCCCTGAAACTCAGCATCCGCCGATTTTGCTTTACCCAGCTTCGCTTGTTCTAGCTCCCAATACTCCATCTCGAAGAGATCACTTTCAGGTAAAGCTGTCCAGCCTCCTAATGCTTCACCTCCCTGAATTGCCCGCACTGTGTGTTCTACAATATCCGTTGTAATCTGAGCCGATTGAATACTCCGGTCAAATGCGAGGGTTCCATACTGCTTCCAAACTGCCCAACGAGGCGCAAGATCGAGACAGGTTAAAGATTCATCTGCATGTCGATCGAAGTAGTTGCGGTACTTCTCTGCATAGGTTTGAATCTCATCTGTTGGTTCTGCTTCTAGAATGACCGGAATAGGCTTCGTGCGAATCACATGATCTGGAGTCACAGGACCTCTGGTTGCGATCGCGCTAACATTCTCTAGCTTGGAGAATCCGATCGCTTCTGCGCTCTGATTTAACTGAGCAAGCATTGGTTTTCCCTGGATTTGAGAAACCGCTTTACGAATCGTTGCAAGCGTGACCCAGTTTGGATCTTGAGTAGTAGAAATTGCAGGTGAATTGGCTCCTTGGGCAGTGAGGTAAGCCTCAGCTTGAGTCACGAGTTGAATCATTTGATCGTAAGCCTCGCGAGCTTCATTCGCAAAAGTAAAGATGCCGTGATTCATCAGGATCATGCCGTCGTAGTTCGACCAATCGAGAGTAGCAGTCATTTCCCAGATTTTGCGAGCGAGAATGAAACCTGGCATGACGTAGGGAATCAGTAGCATTCGATCGCCGAATAGCTCTCGAATCCGAGATTCTCCAGTCGGGGTGTTTGTAATTGTGACGATCGCATCTGCATGAGTATGATCGACATAGGTAAACGGGATAATCGCGTGTAAAATCGCTTCTACAGAAGGGTTAGGAGCATGAGGATTGAGCATTGCCGCTCGCTGCTGAGTCACCATTTCGGAGTCGCTTAGCTGTTCTCGTTGGGCAAGTCGTTGCAGCACTTTTAGACGGACAGGCGCGAATCCGGCGGCTTCGATCGTTGCCAAATCCCAACCGCTGCCTTTGACATAGAGAACGTCTTCGAGATCGCCAAAAAAGTTAGGAACTGTTGCTTTGACAGAAGTATTTCCGCCTCCATGCAGGACTAAATCAGGCTCCTGACCCAGTAGGCGTGAGGTGTAAACTCGCATTGCCAGTGGATCGTTCGCAAAGGTTTGAGCGATCGTGCTGTCCCATCGATTTTTCATGGCGATATCTTGACTCCAAGGCAGACTCCTTCTCCAGCCTAGACGAAATTGGGCAGGCAACTCTCAATGACATTCTCAATTGATCCGAGCAAAATTTAGCGAAGGTCACAGAGGCACGATAAACTGGTGGGATTGATTAATTTGCACCATTTGATCGTCCCCTGTCATGCCGTCATTTTTACTTGAAGTTGGAACTGAAGAACTCCCCGCAAGCTTTGTCGATGAAGCCTTGTCACAATGGCGATCGCGAATTCCAAAGCAGTTGGCGGAATTAAATCTGACGGTCGATGAGGTTCAGTTTTATGGGACACCGCGCCGACTTGCGATCGTCATTCAAGGGTTGCCCGCTCAGCAGCCGGATCAAGAAGAAGAAGTGAAAGGTCCACCCGCGCAAGCTGCGTTTAAAGACGGTCAGCCGACTAAAGCAGCCGAGGGATTTTCTCAGAAACAAGGAGTGTCGATCGCAGATTTTGAAATTCGTCCAACGGATAAAGGCGAATTCATTTTTGTAAAAAAAACGATCAAAGGGAGAGCGATTTCGCAAATCCTGAGTGAACTGATCCCACAATGGATTACGCAATTGGAAGGAAAACGCTTTATGCGTTGGGGAGATGGTGATCTGCGGTTTTCTCGCCCGATTCGTTGGCTTGTGACTTTGCTCGATCGTGAGGTTTTACCGATCGAGATTACGAGCAATTCGATCGCGTATCAGAGCGATCGAATTTCCTGGGGTCATCGCGTTTTGCATCCCGATCCGATTTCGATTCCGAATCCAGAATCTTATGTTTCAGCATTGAAGTCTGCATTCGTCGAAGTCGATCCAGAACAGCGCCAAGTTGTGATCAAACAGCAAGTTGAAGACGCTGCAAAACAATTAAATGGCGTTGCAATTATCAATGCTGATTTACTTCGTGAGGTGACGAATCTCGTCGAGTATCCTTCTGCTGTTGTCGGAAAGTTTGATGCCGAGTTTTTAGAGCTTCCGGCTGAAGTCATTACGACTGAGATGGAAAGTCATCAGCGATATTTCCCAGTTCAGAAAGCAGGCAGTTCTGAACTGTTGCCGAACTTTATTACGGCATCCAATGGCGATCCAAAAAAATCAGCAATTATTGCTTCTGGAAATGAGCGAGTGATTCGAGCGCGATTGTCAGATGGAAAATTCTTCTTTGATGCCGATCGTAAAATTCCGCTTGAAGCTTACTTGCCAAAACTCGAAACGGTTACTTTTCAAGCGGATCTCGGATCAGTGCGGGCAAAAGTCGATCGCATTGTGGCAATTGCAGGTCAGATTTGTACTCAGTTACAAGTGGGCGATCGCACTGAGATCGAACAGGCAGCACTTTTATGTAAAGCTGACCTTGTGACTCAAATGGTGGGCGAATTTCCAGAGCTTCAAGGGGTGATGGGTCAGAAATACGCGATCGCTTGTGGTCAGTCTGAAACGGTTGCCAATGCAATTTATGAGCATTATTTACCGCGAGGAGCAGGGGATGATTTGCCGCAGTCTTTAGCAGGTCAGATTGTTGGAATTAGCGATCGCTTAGATACTTTGGTGAGTATTTTTGGCTTAGGGTTGATTCCTTCAGGGTCATCTGATCCCTTTGCTTTGAGACGAGCCGCAACTGCAATTGTTAATATTACTTGGGCAGCGAACTTAAAGCTTGATCTGAATTTACTTTTAGATCAATTGGTTAAAAGCTTTAGTGAGAACTATGCTCAAGTTCAAAAGTTAGCTTCACCGGATTTACTCAAACAGTTAAAGGACTTTTTCTTACAGCGTGTTGAGACATTGCTCAAAGATGAAAAGATCGACTATGACCTAGTAAATGCAGTACTCGGTGAGAATGATCCGGACTATGCAATGAGGGCATTACAAAATTTACTAGATGTGCGCGATCGAGCGACTTTCCTCCAATCGATTCGCAATGATCAACGCCTTGCTGCTCTCTATGAAACTGTGAATCGCGCCTCTCGACTCGCAGTTCAAGGCACATTAAATCAGCAACAACTCGATCCGGTTCCAGTCATTCGTCCTGAACTGTTTGAGAAAAATTCTGAGAAGGCATTCTTTACAGCCCTGCAACAGTTAAATCAAACAATGCAGGGTCACACCGATTACACAAAGTTAGTCGAGGCATTGAGTCAGATTGCTCCAACGGTGAGTGCTTTCTTTGATGGAGAAGATAGCGTTTTGGTCATGGATTCTAATCCCGACATTAAGCAAAATCGGTTGAATCTACTAGGAGTTTTGCGAAATCATGCGCGATCGCTTGCGGATTTTGGCGCGATCGTCAAATCGTAGGATGACTTGCCAGCAATTCCAAATTCAAATTTTGACAGAACGATCAACTGAAGAGAGGATAGAGATTCCTAAACGAGAGCAAAAACATGGAGAGCCTTCCCCTCAGTT
>JALOOO010000241.1 GCA_025454375.1 Leptolyngbya sp. Prado105
CGCCCAAAGCCTCGCCGTTTCTTCATCCCGATCCCAATTTCACCCCGTTCTAAACCTCGTAATGCCAGCGCGATCGCGCTCAACAGTCTTTCCTCGTTCTCTTCCTCAATCAGCAATTCAAACCTTAGTGGAAATTCCGTTCCTGCTGCCAATAGCTCTAGATCGTACTTTGCTTTATCTTCTGCTGTTCCAATCTCGCCATTGATTCTAACGCCATCTCGCAGTTCAATCTGTGGAGTCATCAGGCTAATCGCATCATCTACAATCAGAGGACTCTGTTCTCCCTCATCATCAGTCCGTATTCCGCCAAATAAAGCTGTCGCAAGCGATGTTTTAGTTTCAGCCGTGCTGTAATTTGATTCGTACTCGCGTAAATAATTCCTCAATGCACCTGCGATCGATGCTCCTGTAAGCAAGGCACGATCGCTAATACTATCTCGCAATAGTGGTAGGTCTGTGAGACTATCTGTATCGCCGCTTCCTAGACAGGTTGGAGTTTCTAGCACCAAATTTCCCTGCACAATCAACCGCTTGATCGTTCTGCGCTGATGTCTATTCTGCCTAAATTCAACTTCTGCCAGTTCAATCATATGTCTCCCTCCTCTTTGATTTTCTTCGTAACGGCAATGATTAGGCGCAACGTGTATTCTCTAGCGAGTCGCTCATCAACCTCTAAGCGCTGATCTGCGATCGTGACTGTAGGCAGATTTGCTATCCAAGCTGTCGGCTCATTCAACCAATTCAGTATCTGCTGATTAAAAGACTGTCCATCCCCTCTTACTTTGGTTCGCTCAAACTGCCAGAGCGCGTTTGCAGGTAAATGCTCAAACAATGCTCGAATTTGATTTGATGGATTCTGCAATTCTTGCCTTGCTAGTAGCATCAACCGCGAAAGTTGAGTATTTGTAATTGTTTTCGTTTCTAACTCAAATCGTCCAACCTGATCCCGTACTAATTGTTCTAGCTTCTGTCGCAACAATCTCTCTGCCATTGCACTCGCAATCTCTCTCGATGACTCGCTCAGTTGAAGAGAACCAATTGATATCTTTTCTTCAGGGAGATTGCCATTGAACTGATTATGTTCTTCTGTCCAATTCACTGCAATTCGCCCAAATCCCTCCACAATCCGCTCTCCAAAGCTTTGACTCTCAAGGGTCTGAATTTGCTGCGTGGTTAGATCAACTCCCTCAAATAGAAATACACTCCCTGCCAAAAACGCTTGCACTTGTGGAAGTGGCAATCCCCATTTACGATTGAACCCACCAACTAGAGTACTCCGAGCGAAACTTTGCTGAAGCGATAGTGAAGCTCCTAGTCTTGCTGCTATCAGATCAACAAAAATTTGAGGATCGGCAACAGTCTGACCCCACTGATCTCGCAAAATTAGATCACTGAGTAATGTGATTGTTAGCTTCTGCCGCTTGGTTCGTTCTGCTGGTGAAACATCAACCTCAGTCCAGCGATCGCAAACTTTAATATCCTGAATCTGAGTATGTCCGTATCCCGCACTCTGAGAGCCTCCAAGCCAGAAATCAGTCGGATCAAATAAGCTCTGCAACACCTCTATATCAGCATCCTCACACAGAATCACAGCTTGAAAAGTCTGTCCAGTCTCGATCGCATCATAGCGAAAGATTTCACCAGAACCGTCTACCGATCGCCCTCGTCTACGATTTCGTAAGTTGTGAATATTAATGCGTCGCTGCTCAGAATAGAAAACTGCTTGATCCTCGCAAACTGTGCAAAATGATTGGGAAACCGACTTTAATGAAATATCTTCTACTTGTTCTGGGTCATTTTGAGCAAGATCATAGACTGAGCAAGGGAGTTCCTCCATTTTAGGCTGACTCCAACTTAAAGGAACTGGAAGTGATCGCTTCTCCCCAGTAAACAAATAAGCATTCAGATAACTTGTTGTCCCATCAAAGAACAGTCTTCTTACGGTAGCGTCTTGAAGAATATCAGAGTCATGTAGTGAATGCCGCTTGAGATAGCGACTAATTAGTGCCCCACGCAACATGCTGCCCGGAAGATAAGAGTAAGAAACATCACTATTAGGATCGCCTTGGAAAGAGGTTGCGAGAACAGGTTGCTTTGTTTGAAGTAAAAAAGTAATTGTTTTCATCCTCTGACTCCAAAGCCTACAAGATACTTCTGAGTGACACGCTCATCAGATGAATCCAGTAACTGACATTGCACATGCCCGCGACCTCGATTTCTCCCACTGCCAACTCTTCGGAGCGCTGCAACTCCAGCCGCTAACAATGACACCATTTCCTCAGTCGGCTGAGTATCGAAGAAAAGTGAAGCAATAAAACATAAATCTCTCAACACAACCCGCGCTGATCGCAAACTATTATGATCAGCGACTCCTGTTTCACATGCGATCGCAGTTTGTCGCCGTATCGTCGTCAAAGACTCTAAAATCTCTGTAGAAGTAATGCTTCGAGTAGATTGGAGCGCAACCGCAGTTCTCAAGTCCAGAGGCAAACAAGCATCCCCGACGTGCATAATCGACATTTTATGTTCTGTACTTCCCGCAACACCAAACAGTCGAGCCGCAAGATGCTCCCAGTGCTGCCGCTCAGTTTGCAGAGTAGCAATTAAGTTATCGCACTCTTCACTGAGCAATCCTTTCAGAGTTCTCCCACGCAAGTAAGGAAATCCATCTGAATCATGCTCAACTTCTTGGTCAATCAAACCACTTACTCCATCTCCACGCCCAAACGTCGTATCACTCAGAAGCTTAATTTGTATTCTATAAATGCTCATCCGTCTGTTCCTGAAGTCCCAAGTAAAATTCCATCATCTCGATCGCATCAAAATAGCCACAAACCTCATCCAACCATCCTTGTTCTGAAAGTTTCTTCTGTGCATTAGGAAACTCTGGTAGTTCTGGCAACTCGTAAGCACTCAAGAACTGTCTAACTGCATCTGAGCCTTGACGAAGAACTTCTCGCAGTGCCATCACTTTGTTTTTACGATCGCGCCATTCCTCTGCTTGAAATTTCCTGACAACTCGAGAGAAGTTATTCCAAGTACGCCATTCTTTAGCATCACTCAAAGTAACAGGTCGTAATGTTAAACTGCCTGCATTCACTTGATACTCACGCTTACGAATCTCCGTAATGCTTCCAATCAAGCCGCTACTAGCAAGATGCCAATCGATCGCAGAGAAATCACCCTTCTCTTTTTCCCGCACGAATCGTTTCGCTTGACGGCAGAGTGCTTCACTCATTGCATACGCCCTTGCAAACGGATAGTGCGTCTTGACGATACAGACACCAGCAGCAGCAGTTAGAGGTTTACCATCTGGAAGCTTTTGCTGTTCAAACTGATGTAAAAACTCTGCTGCCAGTTCTAACCCCAATCGTCCATCACAAATAAAAGTAACATCATCTCCACCATAGACTAAGGGACGGAATGGCAAGTAATTCCCTTTTAACGAGAATTGCCCTAAATGACCGACTACTTCATTGTTGTGCAAGGCATTTGTAAGTTTGCGAATGACCAACTTTAAAGCGTTCAATCCTGCATCATTAATTGCTTGTGAAAGTTCGCGCATTGCAATGATATATTCACGATTAGTTTTATCTTTGCCATAGTTCCGAAAGCGATTCCCCATTCCATTTCCATCAGCATGAACAACGGCAATGTAGCTTGATTCAGTCGATGTTCGTCCCATGTCATCGACATCTTTGGGAAACTCATAGTGTTTCGCAGACTCAGAGAATGCAAGCTTGAGTTGGGTATTGAGTTGCTTATTCGCTCGTTCCACAGCGCGAAGCTTTTCTCGAACTTCTCTGGAGATGGTGTACGATTCGGGAACTCCATAGTGATCGCTAGTATCTACAGCAGCGAGGCGAGTAGAGATGCAATCTGCACTCACTCCTAAGCCAAGTAAAGGAGCAGATGAAATTTGCTGGTGTTTTTGTTGTTCTAGCTTAAGCCGCAATTGTTTTAGCACTTCAAAGAGTGAATCCTGCCAGCTAAACTCTTGATGAGTCACAAGTAAGGTCAAACCGGGAGCTTCTTTCAATGCCCTGAGTGTGAGAGCTTGGGTAAACTGAATCGCATAGTCTAAGCATTGAAATAGAACGATCGCATTTCCGCCACCTGCGTAGAGTAGCTCTGCTGCAAGATTATCGTTTGGATTTTCAATGCAAGGTTTCGCAGACGGATTATTAATACTAGTTCGTACTAGGTAACTAGACTTACCAGCTTTCTCAAGATTTTGAGAAAGTTTATCGAGTGTTTCCTTAACCCAAACATTTGTAGCTTCAGAAACAAGCTGTGAAGCACCAATATTTTCCCGAAGGCGATTACTTGCAAAAATGTATGACTGAATTCCACTGGTATCGATGATTGTGGCGACAAAGTTACTCATTGAGCCTCCCGATCGTTCTTGATAATCCAAGCTGCAAGATGGTCAGCTAGATTTATGAGGTGTTGCCGCCCAAATACTGCTATTTGCGGGTTTTCAAGCATGATTTCCAGTCGTGATTTGAGGAGGTCGGGCTTGTCTGAGCAACAAACTAATGCGACTCGTGCTTCATCTCCTCCAAGCTGTTTTGCTCTAAGGTATGCCTCAAAAAGCTTCCGTTTGCATAAGTCTTTACTGTCATCAGTTGTGCAAGATAGAGCATACAGTTGATACCCTCGTGTAAATGCAACATCGAACTCAAAAAACGTATTGCTAGGATTTTTGGGGTCTTCAATTAAAAATGAAGTAGAGCTATCGCCGATATCATATTTTTCACGAATGGTCTGAATCTGCTGCAAAGTATATTGCTCCAACCAAGTGCCATCTAGCCATCTACAAAAAGCTTCCATCGACTCTAGAGACTCCAATGATAAAGCTCCCAGATTGATAGATTCTTCTACAGAGAAACGTCGTAGAACTTCTTTAATTTCAGATGACAAAGATCCTAAGTCTAAGCTAATTTGCTTGAGCTTGTTCTGAGATAAATAATTCTCTTTCTTGTCTCTTGTTTTTGCTCTCAGTTCTTGATTGCACCAATTTCGCCATTCTTTTGCAAGTGCTTGATCTGAATGCAGTTGAGCAAGCGTAATTGCTGCTCCTGGAAGCTTTGGAGCGGTTGCCGCTGGCTTTTTCAGGCTGAGTTGATGCAGTTCAAAGATTTCTGCCAAAGTTAGAGAAATAGGCACTTTTGCATGAAATCGTGTGCCATCTTTTCTATCGATGCACATCTCTAATCGACGAGGATCGAGATAGCTAAAAATAGCATCAGGTCTTGCTTGGATCAGAGCACGATAGGCGTGAACTGCCATTGCTTTTGTTCCACCTGTGTAGTGCAACCCGATCGAGGTTTGTGGCAGCAGTTTGACGGATTCCCTGACCTCTTTCTGAATGTAGTAGCTGTCAGCTTCATAACCCTCGATCGAAATAAGTTCTGAAATGTATTCCAGATCCTCGCAGCGATCTCGCAGCCTTTCAGCTTGCGAGCGGGTATGAGATGTATAAATTAAATGAATAGTGCCGCCAGGTTTGAGAAGCGTTTTGGCAGCAATGTAATTTGGTAAAGGATTTTCGCCTATTAGCAAAAAGAGGTGTTGTACCTGATATTTTTCAAATTCATTCATGCAATTACAGATAGATTGGGGGCTAGGCAAGCAATCCGTATTCAGGCGAAATGCTACTGAAGTTTACAGCAGTTTTCAGTATTTTCCGGAGTTCTTGGAGGAATTCTATACATTCGTTCATTTGGCTTAGCGAAATTAAAACATGAGGAAATGTTTCAACTCATATTTGAAGTTGTATAGATTGAATGATTAGTTGGATCTATCCTCGAATGCTGACTTGTGAAGATGGAAATGTCTAGGAGAGCAGAGCGAACTAGCTCTCCGCATTCATTCTCACGAAAACACATGACTACAATTTATGTCGCACAGCCTCAAACCGAACTGAAAATTCAGTCTCGTCAACTTCAGGTCTTCCATCAGCAACGATTCTGCTTTGCTGTGCCTCTGAATCGGATCAATCAGATGGTGATTCTAGGACATCAGCCCTGGACTCGCAAAGCTGCAAATCTCGCACTTTCGCTGCACATCCCTGTGCTGTACTTTGAACCGGACGGGCGGTGTGTTGAGTATGTTAATCCTGGAAATCTTGAATCTGCAAAATATTTGAAAGTACAAATGCAGAAAGCACAGGACCAAGATTTCACTCATACGATCGCTGAAAGTCTTGTTCGTGCCAAGCTCCACAATTCAAGAATTCTGCTACTGCAACTCAGTCCCGATCCTCAGCCTGCAACAGTTCAACAGGTTTTGAATCTATTGCAGCGATTGATTGATGATTTGCCGATGGCTCCGTCGGTCGTTGCACTCAAGAACTATGAAAGCACTGGCGCTGCTTTTTATCGGGCTGCATTGAGTCGGTTACTCCCGGAAGAGTTTCGCGATCGCAATCTAGGACTCAACCCCATTCAGCGATTGAGCAATTTGGGCACTGCTCTACTCAGCCAACGGATTCAAGTCGTTTTGCAATCGGCAGGATTGGATCTTGAGGTTGCGAACTTGTACTTTGATGCGGTGAATCGTCCGCCTTTGGTGTGTGATTTTTTGGCGGAATTTCAAAGTGCGATCGTCGATCGAGTCATCATGGAATTGCTTCAGAGTCGGCAGATTGTTTCTGATGATTTTGTTTGGGTTGATCAGGGCATTTTCTTGGAGCCTGATGCTTTAGAACGATTCATTCAGCATTGGGATGCGATGTTAGCGAGTCGAGTTGAGCATCTTTATGCAGGCGAGATGAGCTATCAGCAATGTTTGGAAGTACAGGTGCAGGAGTACATTGCTTGCTTGCTCGAAGATCAGGAGTTTTATCGATCGATGCTGTTGAAGAGGTAGACAGGAATGTTCTATTTGGTGTGTTATGACGTGATTCATGACAGACGACGCAACCGAGTTTCTAATCTACTAGAAGGTTACGGATTGCGGGTACAAAAGTCGGTGTTTGAATGTGTTTTGACTCCAGATCAGTTTGAGCTATTGAAGAAGCGATTTGGGACGAAGCGGTATCTGAATCCAGAAGAAGATCAGATTCGGTTTTATCCCATGTCACCCAGACATCGGCAGATTGTACTGATTTTGGGAGTGCAGCCTGAGCGTCAGGTGGATGATTCGGTGTTCATTGTTTGAGAGGTAAGGCAATGGAAAATCCGTTTGTGATTAGCTATCGGGAATTGCGGGTGTATCAGACTGCATTTGAAAGTGCAATGCAAGTGTTTGAGCGATCGAAGGAATTCCCAATCGAAGAACAAGAGCAATTAACCACAATGTTACTTCGAGCTTCGCGATTGGTGTGTACGAATATTGCTCAGGCATGGCAGAAACGGCGAAATCAGGAGGCGTTTATCGCACGGCTGAATCAAGCTGAAACTGAAGCCGCAGCAACGCAGGTTTGGATTGAGTTTGCTGTGCTGTGTGGGTACTTGGATGCTGAGATGGGTCAGGAGCTACATCATGAGTATCAACAGGTACTTGCTGAATTAGCTCGACTGATTGAACATTCTGCGGCTTGGGTGGTCAATGCTGAATCGTAGGGAGAGTGCATGGTTAGACGTAGACGAAAGTGGCGGAAGCTTTTTGCTTGTGGGCATCGGGGATTTGGGCGATATTGTCATCGGTGTGACGCTTTTGGCACACACGATCGCATTGATGAACCTGTGATTGTTGATGTTGTTCGTCGAGTCAAGAAACGAGATCATTCTTGGTATCAACGATTCGATCGTGATCCAATCGAGTTGAGGCATCTGCCGAAATCGATCGTGGTTAAAACTCGGCGGATTTTGGATTTGCTCGA
>JALOOO010000042.1 GCA_025454375.1 Leptolyngbya sp. Prado105
AGGTTTCAATTGCTCTTTTTTCAAGTGAAACCTGGATTCCAGATTCTTCTAGAAGTGGGGCTTGAAGTGATTTGACTTTTTCCCGAATTTCACTCAGCGGCAGATGATGATGTGAGGCTTCCTCCAGAAGTGCTTGTCTTTGATCCTCATCCTTGAGTTTGGCAATCTCCATTGCTTTTGTATATTCAATTTTTCCACTTCTAAGCGCATCTAAAACTTCTGGTGGTTTCTTGAGAAGCGGTAATCGACTGGACACAAATGACTTCCATGACAAACGCCCCAAGAACTTGAAGACCTCTTCTA
This sequence comes from Leptolyngbya sp. Prado105, assembly GCA_025454375.1. Lineage (GTDB taxonomy): Bacteria > Cyanobacteriota > Cyanobacteriia > Leptolyngbyales > Leptolyngbyaceae > Leptolyngbya. The sequence goes on from JALOOO010000042.1 coordinate 304, forward strand.
CTTGCTGGGCTTCTGGACTAACCAAAACGTTTTGGTTAACCGTTCCCTTAGTGGCATTATTCATCTGGTAAAGCAGGCTGATGACTTCTTCAACGGAAGAATTTAGCTCCATTGCCAAAGCGTCTAACGTCCCCTCGGTTTCCTCCAGTGGCGAAAGGTCTTGACGTTGCATGTTCTCAACCAGGGAGGCAAACAGTGCCTGTTTATCATCTAGATCGAAGACTTTGATTGGAACAGTCGGTAAACCTAAAAATTGAGCTGCTCGGTAACGCCGTTCTCCTGCAATCAGTTCGTATTCTCCTGGTTGCCCGTTCGCTAGGGGTCTCACCCAAAGAGCGGAGCGAATTCCATTTGCCCTGATTTCAGTGTTTGCCCAGTCTTCAATCTTCTGTTGATCGAAATAGCGGCGTTTTTGCAGCGAAGTTCGATGAATAGAAGACAGAGGAGCAACTTGCTCTGCGCCATCTACTGCCATTTGCTCAGTTATCCTTTCGCCGAATACGAACTCAGAAAGCTGAGAATCCGACTGAATAGCATCTTTCAGACTGCGCCTATTTGCCATTGAAGAACCTCACTGCTTCATCAAACAAAGCTTCGTAATTTGCAGCGGCATCTTTTGCGGGTTTTCCCCGCATTCCGAAAACAGTGGAACCTTGCCCTGGTGCATCCTTAATACACTGGCGATCGTAGATGACCGTCTCCATCAAGGGCACCAGGCTATCCCCTAGCGCCTCTTGCGCTTCTCGTAGAAGAACAGACCCTTTGCTAACGGCATTCAAAAATATCGCAGCTTTGGGCATTCCTCCACGAAGTTCTTTGGCATGGCGAATAAATTGGAGAATTTTGCCAGTGCTGCGAAGATCAATAATGGAATCGCGAGACGGGACAAGGACAAGATCACATCTTGCCAAGATTGCCTTTGTGACCTCAGATAGCGATCCAGGACCGTCCACGATCACAATATCGAACTCATCTGACAGCTTCGGCAAAGCCTCAAATAGAGTTTCTGGGTCGCTAATAACCTGGTACGGCAGACCAATTTCTTTAAGCCAGACAGAGCTACTTTGCTGTCCATCAGCATCCACGAGGGTTACGGAGTGCCCTTGCTTTGACAACCATTCTGCTGCGTGGGCAGCTCCCGTGGATTTGCCTGCTCCGCCTTTCTGATTCGCAAATGCGAGAATCTTGGGAAGCTTCATAAATTTTCAGTGACCTTCTGGATTTAACCAATGACAAGAATTCTAACGTGAGTTGATCGTTTAGCATCTAAAAATTATTGGCGAGAGCCATCAATAAAAAAATGAAGTGCCAAGCCAAGATATTTCTGCTGTCCCTAGTTTAAGAATTTAGGCAAAGAGAGCTTGCTGATTCAAGGAGTAGCCAAGTTGATCGAAAAGCGTTCGTAGAAGTGATTTCTAGATATTTTTAGTTTGATGGAAGTCAATAACTTGAATGCAAGACTGACTCGATTTAGGCAACTCTCTAACGAAATAGTCTCAGTCTTGATCTTTGATCATTGTTCTGTCGAAGCACCTTATGCAGATTTAGAGTCCCAACTCCTGATCCATTCGTCTCTTAAAATCTTAGCCTGTGGAAAAACCTTAAATCTTGGATAAGTCCACAAATCTCTTCTCTGATCCACACTGGCAGATAAAAGATAATTTTCTGGACTTGTCCAGTGGATCAGGCAACCGATCTTGAAAACTGTCAAGAAGTTGACCTACTCACCTAAAATTTGCGGTATTCTTATTCCACGTCTTATGCTCAATGACTCCGGCTATGACCCTTCCTGGATCTACAATGACCTTTAGCGAGTGGCTCTGTTTCAAGCGAAAACGGAGTCGAATTCGCCAGAAGGATTTGGCATCGGCTTTGGGTTTAAGTAAGCAAACGATCAGTTCCTGGGAGACGGGTGAAAGCTTTCCTAAACTGACTCCACTTCAAATGCAAATTCTTTGCGAGAAGTTGGACTGTTCTTTGAGTGAACTTGCAAGTTATCAGGCTATTGCAGAAGCCTCGTAGCGGGTGTGGCAATCGTGAGGCAATATGTATTGCGGAGAAGTTGTGCTCTTTCCGGGATTTCAATGGTTCGATCGAGAATCTACTCATCCGAAGCGGGAACAAGCCAGATACCAGATTCACTTAGGTCACAGTAAAAGTCTTCTTCGGTGTTCTGAGGAGGCTCAAGTGGAAATCCCCCTAATAAAAGACCTAGCCACAATTCAATTGGCGATAATTTCCGGATCGACTGTTGAATTTGTGACACTGGGATAGGAGTGCAAACCTTTTTCCGTTTGAGCCATTGAGAGATAGCTTTCGACCAGGCTGCGGGGTCTTCATCGCCTGCTAACTCTTTCAACATTTGTAGAACTCGTTTTGGTGGAACCGGAGCAGCGATCGAGGGAGAGTCTGTGATGCGCGGTCGCGTTTTCTTAGTCTTGCCCCAGTCTTCCTCGTCATCTTCCAAGTTGAGGCTCATCGTGTGTCTCTCCCAACGATCATCCTCGTTATCAAGAACGGGAAAGCCCTCACTGGTTTCTTGCTCTGGTTCTAATACCTCTTCTAACACCGCTGTCTGCTGCTGGTAAATCTGCATCTTGAGGAAAATGACTTCAGCAATGAGCGCGACCGCATCCCCTCCAAGTTGAACACAATCAGTATCCGGCAACGTTACAAGGCACTCATCTAATAATCGACAAAGTTGGCGGCAATCAGCTTCCAACGGCGCTGCAATGGCGCTTTGGAGAGCAGCATGAAGATCACGCCACCCTGTCATATTTGTCTCCAGGGGTTAGGCAGTTCGCAATCGCGAATATGCTTATGAATAGTTAGAAATTTTTTGAAGGGTTTGCCCTGATTAAGAGAACGACTAAACTCTTTAGTAAATTCTGCCAGGATTTCTTCCATCAGATTGCCAACTTCATCGCCACGCATTCCCCAGCACGGAATGGGTTGTCGTCTTGCACGACACTGGGTTCCGACCCAAAGTTGGAACTCAACTGCGTGGACAAGAGTAACGTTCTTCTTGAAATTGTCAGGCTCCTCCGAGAAAATGATCCGAATGGCTGTCGGACGTTCAGGAATAGGAAAGCTGACTGGATCAATTGTCTGTTGGGCTTGCTGGTGGAGATGATAACTCAGCCGCCGCTTTGCCGTTTGTTCAGCGCGATTTTGATACTGCCAGCGGAGTTTCTTACAGCGATCGTTCTCCTCAACCCAACAGCCGTCGCCGCCCTCTAATGTGGGTCCATGAACGAGCCGTGCCCACTCAATGGAGTAGGTAGCGCATTCTAAACATTTTGGATTAGGGCGGCGCGGCATATTGAGTCAAAGAATGCTGAATTACAAATCAAGCCAAGCTCTCACCTGTTTACACAGCCCTGAAAAGGCTGTTGTGTCTAGAATACAGCGTTTTTTGAGAGTTGCTCCTGAAATATCTAGAATTTTAGTAAGAATTTTAGTAAGAATTTTATTATTCTACAATTAATTCTAATTTGGATTGTTCCGAGGGCTTGAAACGTAAGACGGCTGTTCGCAGAATCAAATTTTCCGTATGGCTAGGAGATAAACCATGCGGAAAATTTGATCAGTGCGCTTCTTTGAAGTCACGATGCGGGTGCCAATGCAATTAAGAGCGCATGAGTTTCTGAATGGTGTCTACTGCATTTCTGTAGTCTTTCATTTTGCCTTGCCGTTGAAATATATTGGCAGCTTTCTGAAAGTCAGCGATCGCGCCCTGTTTATCTCCCAGTTCAGAGCGGGATTCGCCTCGGTTGAAGTAGGCATAGGCATTGTCCGGGTTTAGCCGAATTGCTTCAGTAAAGTCAGCGATCGCGCCCTGTTTATCTCTTAATAAAGCACGAGGGATGCCTCGGTTAAAGTAAGCTTGGGCGTGGTCTGGTTGCAGTTTGATGGCTTGATTGAAATCTGTGATCGCGCGTTGATACTCACCTAAGTCTGTGAAAGAATTTCCTCGATTGTTAAAGGCTAAGGCATAGTCTGGTTGTAATTTGATCGCTTGGTTATAATCCTCAATTGCGCCTCGTTGATCTCCTAATTGACGGCGGATACCGCCTCGGTTGACATAGGCAATGGCAAAAGTTGAGTCGATTTTGATCGCTTCAGTGAAGTCAGCGATCGCGCCCTGGTTGTCTCCTAGCTCAGAACGAGCAATGCCTCGGTTAAAGTAAGCAGAAGGATACTGGGGCAACAATTTAATCGCTTCAGTGAAGTCGGCGATCGCGCCCTGCTTATCTCCCGACAAAGCGCGTGCAATGCCTCGATCGTGGTAATTCGGCGGGAAATCTGATTCAAATTTAATCGCTTGGGTGAAGTCAGCAATTGCGCTCTTGGTATCGCCCAATCTAACGCGAACTGTTCCTCGACCATTATAAGCACTGGAATAATCCGGTTTGATTTTGATCGCCTGGGTGAAGTCAGCGATCGCGCCCTGATAATCCCCTTGCTGCAATTTGTCAAAACCACTGGTATGCAATTCTGCTGCCCGCTTGGGAGGCGCAGTCCATCTTGCTACAGAGGATCGTACTTGGGCCTGAGATTGAGGAATGATGCTAAAACTGATTGCGATCGCTAAGATGAGTTGGATGCTGGCTATCAGAGTTTTCCTAGGGGAAGTTTGCTTTCTCGCACTGTATCTATGTCTCATCATCAGCACCGTCGTCTAAGTGTTTTCTCTTAAAATATCAACAGCTTAACTCAGAAGCATGGATCAAACTTCACGGGAAGAATTAATTTAGGATTTGTGAATTTCATTCGCGCCCTGAAGAATTCTCCTATGGCAGTTCTTCAGAGTGTGGATGCTTATCAGCCTTGAGTTTCTAGAGCGATCCCAGAGATTGCTTAGGGAATGCTGGAAACAACCATTCACCAAAAAGTTTATGAAGGATAGGAAACTATTCTTGAGTGTTGCACCAGTGCTGCTCTACTTCCTATGGCTACGTCTGCTCACGCCTCAACTGCTCTACCAATGACGATTTCGACAGGCGAGGGGATGTTCAGTATGACGGTTCCAGACTCTGATACGACAAAATCGGCTTACGGTGGTCGGCTGCGAGTGTACGACGTTCATATCGCCAAAATGTTTGAGGTGACACGCTGGATGTGCGCGTCTGGACGGCTTTCTCCCGGAACTACTTGGACCTATATGGCTGACAATAGCGCAGCCAACATGGGAGATTTTCGGATCAGTTGTGAACTTGCGAACGATATTGCAATGGCTTACGGACTTGGGAAACCTGAATCGACTTCAGTGCGTGTGTCCTATGAGGAGTCTGGAAGCGCCACGAAAACTTGGAGTATTCCGATTCTGAATATCACAGGTGGAAAGATCGATCGCTGGATGCGATTTACGAGCAATTTCAAACCCGTGCGATAAAAGCAGTTGTAGCAGTTTCTGAAGGTTTACTACGATGTTGAAACTACAAGCCATCGGAATTGCCGCAGTGCAGGCACTCTGGCTGATTGCACCTCCAGTTCTTGCTCAGGAGAACCAGGTGGAGCTTGATTCTCAATTTGGACTTTTCGATCAGGGGTGTGTCGAAGAATTTCAGTGCTTTGAATTTGTTAGGGGGTAAAGAAATGCCCTATGGCTATCAGAATTGTGATGTTTAGTAAAAAATGGATTTTGCGGAGATTTATGAGATGAAAACTCAAATATTATTCAGAGGGATAACTGCGATCTCTAGACTACTGCTTAGTGATATGAGTGCCGGTGCTGTGCCCGCCCCGAATTAGAATGCTATCCATTACGCAAAAGTATGCAGAAATGTTTCAGGGCGGGGCATTGAAGAATTGGGTGTGAGAAGATGAAGCACGATCGCGAAAATTGAACAGACTGGGAGGTCATACAGATGTTGCGAGATTGGGCGAGCTAAGAAATCCATTACGGGGTGTTTGATGATTTTCGACATGGCAAACGGTTGAGCGCAGTGGTGCAGTTGTTGAGTGAACATCCGAGTGAGAGCGTCCCGCAAGCCAGTCGAACGGCAACGGAAAGTCAAAGTATTTATCGATTTTGGGCAAATCCGAAGGTGAAACCGGAGCAGATTCTAGCGAGTCACCGAGTAAGCGTGATTGAGCGGGTAAAGACTCAGTCAGTGGTGCTAGCGATTCAAGACACGACGGATTTGGACTTCACGAGCCATCCAGCGACGAGTGGATTGGGCTTTTTGCACAACGGCACGAACCAAGGGATCAAAATCCATAGCTGTATCGGGGTAAGCGGAGACGGCGAACCCTTAGGCTTACTGCATCAACAATCGTGGACGCGCAGCGAACGCACGGGCAAACGGGGCAAGCGCAAGAAAAAAGTAACTGCCGACAAAGAAAGTCAACGCTGGTTAGATACGTTGAGTGCCGCCGAACAGAATGTGCAATCGAGCGTCACACTCGTGCATCTGGGAGATCGCGAAGCCGATATCTATGACTTGTTCGTGTTGCCGCGTGCTGCGAACAGTGAATTGCTGATTCGTGCGGAGTATAACCGTCGAGTTCAACACGAGTTGGGCTATCTGATTCCAACGATTGAACAAGCTCCGGTGCTGGGATATCGAAGCATGGAGATTCAGCGCAATCCGGAGCGTCCTAAGCGCACTGCCGAGTTGAGTGTGCGAGCAATGCGCGTCACGATTGAAGTGCCCAAGGATCACAGGCAAGCGAAGCAGTGCCGTCCAGTAGCAATGAATGCCATCTTGGTCGAAGAAACCACGCCACCTGCGGATGGCAGCAAGCCGATTCGCTGGCTATTGCTCACCACCTTGTCAATTGAAACCTGGGAGCAAGTTTGGCAGTGTGTGCGCTGGTATAGCTTGCGCTGGTTAGTTGAACGCTATCATTACACCCTCAAGAGTGGCTGTCGGGTTGAACAACTGCAACTCGCAACCAAAGACCGCTTGCTGAAAGCACTCGCAACCTACGCAATTGTGGCATGGCGCTTGATGCAGTTGACCTATCGTGCCCGCCTCACACCCGACGAGTCTTGCGAGTGCTGGTTGCTGCCTGCGGAGTGGAAACTGCTCCGGCGCAAATTTGAACCCAAAAATCGCACGAAAAAGCCGCCAACGCTGCGACAAGTTGTGCGCTGGATTGCCCAGCTAGGCGGCTTCTTAGCGCGTAGAGGCGATGGCGAACCGGGCTTGAAAACTCTGTGGCGAGGGCTAGGCGTACTCCATGATTTGCTTGAAGGAGCGCAACTCGCAACCAGAACCTAGCACCTGCTTTGGTTCTGGCTACTTTTGCGTAATGGATAGAATTAGAATGGAGGACTCACTTGAAAGGATGCACCTGAACACCTTGACTGGCAAGTTGTTGATTCTGACTCCAGCGGGCTGAACTGCCATATAGCAAAGCGATTTCAAAATGAGACTTAGCGGCTTACCACAAGAGAAAGAAATCCCAAAAGTTATGAGTTCGAGCGAGCAGTATGATTGCATATTCACACATCCATAACATTACCTCCCTAACCTAACTTCTTGATCTTCCTGTAGAAAGACGAATGCTGCCATTTTAAGCGCAAAGCTTGTGACTTCGTAGGCTTTATCTTCTCCTAAATCAAAGGTCAAATTTTTACGGAATACTTCATTAGTTTCATTTTTGGAAAGGACATCAGTAACAATTTTTGATAACTTCGCGTCTGGTGCAAGATGATCGAGTCGAGGTAATGGCGGAGAACCACTTTGCAAGACATTTAGGCTGTTTTTAAACATATACACACAAAGCAAGGTAATTTCTTTCTCTCTCTCTGGAGGAAGATTTTTTTGGTCTGCTGCTTGGGCGCATTTCAGCCCAACCGCTTCGGCGGAAGTGTACTGTAGCTGAGAAATTTTTTGCTGATTCTGAGGTGCTGTTGCTGATCGAGTTTGTTTCGCGGAATCTGCTGTGAAAATGCCGCGTGCTCGATTAACTTGATAAGTGCCGCTTTCCAAAGATTTACTGTCTGGTGAAAGAACTGCACTAGCTGTGAATTTCCAACCCCGATCAAATCCGCAACCTGGATCAGGATCGTTTGAGACAAAGCTCAACAGCAGAGTCCGGTCTTGCCTTGTGCCTGTGAAATTTCCTGCACCACATAGGGTTTGCTTGCCTGGGTCATTTGTAAAGTTGATATATCCAGAGATTCGATTTTGCGGTTCAAACACAATGTCAATCGTGACCTTGCCGCTTAGAGCATAAGTGGTATTTGTAAATGGTCCAGAGTATCTGATGCGCTGACCAGACTGTATTGCAGATTGAGCTAAAGCTGGGTTTGGCATTGAAGCGATGAGTACACATGATAGCAAAGATCCGATCGTCAAGGAAATTTGATGCACTTGTAGCTTCCCTCTGAATAAGTTGATTTGTGCGATAGCGGCAAAACTGATTTAAATTAGGCTTTAGATACCTGTTGTGATCTGCTCTAAAGGCAAAGCAAGAAGTATAGAAACAGACTTCTGAAACATGTTAGGCTTCTGAAACTTGAAGCTTGGAATGGGAACGATCGATTGTAGGAGTAAGGGTCTGCCTCACTCCTAAGCGATTTAGGATTTAACAGCCGTACGCCGCGCCCCCGTGACAGTTTCCATAGAATCCACTACTGGACGCAGGAGGCGCAGACTCAGGCGCAGAGGGTTGACCAAAGCGAGCCTCATCCTGCTGTCTGATCAATTCGTCTTGAGCAAAGTCTCGACCAGAAGGCGATCCTGCTGAGAACCCGCCACCGCCAAGCATTGCCCCAAAGACAGTTTCCAGAAACTGCAATTGCGCTCTCCGCTGTGCTTCTTTTTGTGCAAGATAGGCTTTCTTTTGTTCGGGGGTGAGGCTTTCAAAGTAGCGCCGCTCTTGTTCTCGTCTGATTGCTGCTGCTTGCTGACGAGCTTCGGCTCTTGCCTTTGCCTCTTGTTGTCTTCTTTGGAAATCGAGTTGACGATCGCGAATCCGCTGGTCACGATTTAGTCTTATTTGCTCAGCATTGCGTCGCTGTTGTGCCCATCTTCTTTGTAGCTCGATCCGATTGGCAAGGGTTGCTGGCGACTCAGCGATCAGGACTGGCTCATTTGAGCGAGATGAACGGGTCGGAGATGCAGATGCTGCGATGCCAGGGGCAAAACTGGACAATGAAACAAGTGCCAGGGTCGTTAAGCCGATAACAGATTTCATGATTGAGTGTTCCTTAATCTCGAAGGGGTAACGTTAAAACTCTGAGTATCTTTGTGTCTTCACTCCATTAATCAGGCGATCGCGTATCGTTTTACACGTCTGCTCAAAATATTTTTTGAGAGAGTGGACTCCAATCGCCAGAGTGAAAGAATCCAGCCCAATAGTGCGGGTGACTGAATCGACCCGACTTCAGCATCGTGCGCTGAGTCTCTTGAAGGGCAATACTTCGACTTTCGCCTTGTAGCAATCGGTTATAGTAACTGCTCATCAGCGAATAGGTAGCTTGGTCATCGACATTCCACAAGCTCAAGACAAGACTTTTTGCGCCAGCGAGAATAAATGCGCGGCGTAGTCCATAGACTCCCTCACCGTTTTTAATTTCGCCGACTCCAGTTTGACAGGCAGAAAGGACGACTAATTCTGTTCCGCGCAAATTGAGCGTCTGAACTTCTAATGCGCTCAAGGCTCCCTCAAATTGGTTTGATTTGGGGTCAAATCCTGCTAGGGCAAGTCCAGATCGCAACATTGGATTTTCAACTGAGCTAGCAGGTGCGATCGCTTGAGCATAAAGCGGGGGAACTTGATCAGGCAGGAAAAAACCGTGAGTCGCGATATGAAGAATTGAGGGCGCTTTGGCTTGCTGAATTGCAGCTTTGGTTGCCTGCTGTCGTGTCAGAACGGTAGCTTTTGGTAGAATCTGCTGAAGAATTTTGGCTTCTTCGGCAGTGCTGCTCAGTCGATCGCAGCACTCTAATAAATTAAGCCCGCTAGAGCGGCGACTGGCAGCCGTACTGGGTCTACTGGAAAAGTCGGGATCAGCGATGATTAAGGCATTCTGCTGAGGGCGATCGCTTTGAAGATATTTGAGTTGAATTAAGTCTCGTCCGCTACTCAGGTAGCTGATGTCATACGTTTCGACCAAATAGCGATCGGTTTCATCTACGAGGGCATCAAAGGGGAGCAAGTTTAGCTGATCATCGGGTGAGAGAAACAGTCTCTGGGTGTTGCCAAGTTTGGTGCGGATGGGACGAGTCAGCTTGGCTTCGAGCTTTTGTGCGACGGCTTTTAATTGAGCAACGTCAGAGAGCTTGTCATCTAACTTTTGCCGAAACTGTACAAGTAAAGAGTCGATTTCTGAAGCATTTCCTAGATCAAAAGTTTGGGCAGCTCCAGTTGAGGACAGTAAGTAGGCAGCATATCGAGGCGCACCCCAGCGATCTCGCTCTGCTAGACGGTAGGGGCGATATTTAATGAATTCAACCAATGCACTGTCTTTGGGAAGAACTCTCTGAACAGCTTCCCAATCTGATAACCCTGCTTTTGCTTGAAGTGCCTGATTGTCATCTGATTGCTTGATCGCTGCCTTACCTTCTAATCCGATCTGCTGCATGAAAGCGACATTACTATCTCGTTCCAGTCGCTTGATCCCTGGGGGAAATTGAGCTTCAATTATCAATTCCTGAGAGTATCGCTGAGAGAAGACTGCGAATGCCTTGCTGAGTAACTCTTGGCGAGCTTGTAGCATTGATTCTACTGAGGGCAGTCGCAGAGATTCTCTTCGTAAGAGGTCTAGGATTATCCCTTTACGATTCAGAACTGTATTAAGCGCAAGTTCAGTCGCTTTGCGATCGCTGACCTGCTGACTGAACGAAATAATTGCACTGGTTGAATACTGGAAGTTATTGACGTAGGCTTGGTTTTCTTGCTCAGAAACGGTGCTAGACAATGCAAGTCCTAAAATCGTTTGTTCGATCGCAAATAAGCCTTCTAGATCTTTAAACTGATAACGGTTAAAGGCTTCGTCATAGACTAATTTTCGTCCTGAATTAAGGGTACTAAATAAGAGACTTTCTCCAGATCCAGCCTCATTTTTGATTCTTTGCTGGATTGCTTGTGAATTTTCATCTTGGGGTAGAGGTGGCTCAACCCCAGCGATATCTGTCTGAGTCTTCTTAATCGCTGAGATCGCTTGTTCAATGTAGGGCTGAAATTTGCCTTGCTCAGCTAGAAAGCTAGGATCGAGTAACACGATCGAGATTAACGTCTTGAGTTCTAGCCATGTGTTTTGAGTATCACGGCTCATCGAAAGAGCTTGCTCTAAATGTTCCAGTGCAGATTGCTGATCTGATCGATTTGTGATGCCAGCAGCACTAAGTTTGACATAGGCATTACCTAACATCCAGCGTGCCTCTGCGATCATTTGGCGATCGCGACTTTTTTCGTAGCTTGTGAGGGCTTTTTGATAAAGCACAATTGCCTGACTAAACTTGCCCTGCTTTTCTAATTGCTGCGCCTGCTCAAGCCACTGTAGACCCTCATTCATAACTTGAGCTTCTACCTTTAAAGGCTGTATACCAATCACTGGACTGATTGCTGGAATCAATATTAAGGTCAGTGCTTCACAGGCTAATTTACGCATGATATTTACAGAGGACTATGAGTGAGATCCTCAAGCCCAATCTCGCCCAGTAAGTCATTCCAACTGGCTTGATGAGCATTGGGATCACGTTGATAAAGGGTTGCAAGTATCGATAAGCTATCGAGCCAGATCCCATTTTGAGCGTACAAATCAATCTGTTGAGTTGGAGACGATGCGTTGAGTTGGGTTCGCAAATCAGGAGATATGGGAGCAAGCTGAACCCATCCACTGAGCGGCTCCAGACGCTTACGGATTTCCGGCGAAATCGGATCAGCAGGACGCAACGACCAACGATATAGAGTATTCGGTTGAAGCCCTACAAAGGATTTAGGCAGTGAGATCGAGACGAGTCCAGAGGGAGGGAGCGCGACAGATTGCTGGTAGATGGGCTTGCCGGATTGCTCTAGCTGAAATTCGAGGTTGATCCCACGAGTCTGCTGAAGATACAGCCAAAACGTAGGATGAGGGGTCGCACTCAAAACCCAAACTTGCGGAATCGGTAAAAAATCAACAACCTTCTCAAACTCAGGCACAAGAGCAGTAATTTGGGCTGCCTTGGCTCGGTTTTCAGGCTGACGACTCCCGATGCTACTCCGCTGCCCAGGGGTGCTAAGTGTACGCGGTGGCTTCGGGGGTGTAAAGCGGCGCTTAGAACGGGTCATTTTGACGACTTCAGCAGAAGCCAAGTTAGCACCCTCGATCGCACTCAGGCTAAATAGCCAAATCGGTATCAGAAATAGAATTCCATACTTCGATCGCATGACACCCTCGGTATATTTGGCTTGGAGCCGTTCGATGTCCTATGATTTTATACAGTGAAAGCTAAGTAAAGGTCAAGTCTTATTTGTCACAACTATTGAAGCGAATTCAGTTTTACGATTTGAGCAACGTGTAAATTCTTCTCATCTAGAGTGATTAAAGCGATAGAAGGTTCTGCTGCGAGGAGTCATATGTCCGAATTTGACCCAATTCAATCTGATCCAGAACAAATGGCAGTGACGATTCTCAGGCGTAACGCTCTATATCGCTTACTTCATCGAAATCATCCTCCAGAGATCTATCAGACGATCGCTCAACGCGCTGAGCGACATTTGAGCTTGCATTTGCCTGATCTAACGCATTATTATTCTCCAGTAGAAATGGAGCAGCAATTACAGCGAGTTTGCCTTGAGACTTGGCAAGCGGTTTTAGGAGAACCAGAACTCACTGCCCTAGCGATTCATGTTCAACAACAGCCCACTCGAAGTCTGTCTTTTCAAAAAGCGATCGATGTACTTCTACGGGCGTTTGCCGTGAGTCAGCGGATTAAAAAGCGACCCGATAGCCTCTCAGAGGAAGCTTACCTAGAAGCTCAAAATATGTTACAGCTTTGGATTTGTAAGAATATTTTCTCCTTTAATCCAGCACGAGGCGAATTTATTAAATGGGTGAACTATCGTTTCGATCGCACTTTTTTACTCGAAAAAAAGCAAGCAACTTATCAAGATTACCGAACCAGTGATGATCTGGACAACCTTCCTGCGATCGATCCAGCATCTTTTGAAAGTACGCTCTTAAACTGGCTGCTAGAAGATTACATCTTTCGGATTCCGAATCGAGATAAACCGGAAGTGACCTTTCTCGATATTGCGGTTGCCCGTATTCAGAATCAGTCCTGGCAAGCGATCGCGGATCGATTTAGCTTTAACGGGCTGTCAACTCCTAGTAATTTTTTCAAAACTTGGCTCAAGTATCTGACGATGCCTCTCATTACAGGACGCAACCAATCAAGCTTGTATCGGCTTCGGCTGTCCCGCTTTGAGAGTGAATCTTGGTCAACCCTTGCAGCACACTTTGAGATCGATGAAATTAGCCTAAAAAAACTGCATCAGACTCGATTGCAGCAGTTTCCGAGCTATCGAGATGTTACACGATCTGAGCGCTACCGCATTGAGATCGAGTCAGCATCACAGGTGACATTTGCAGAAGTGGCTAAGACGTTACTGGAAGAAGGGCATCTTTGGCAAGAGCCTGCTCAGCGTTTCCAGATTGATCCAACGCGGCTCAAAATTTTCTATGATCAAACCCTAGAAGCTCTTTGGGGTCAGACTCAATTTGATTAGTCTTCACGATCTCACTACTCTTCAAAACTCCACAATGATTATGACCTCAGACCCTTTCACCCAGAACGTTCTACCGATTCCCAGCTTTCCCATTTGCATCACTGCGATCTCACAACAACAAGCTGAGCAAATGGCGCAGAGTGCTCCACCGCTAAAGCAAGCAATGATTTATCACAATGCTCTTGCAATCTTTGCGGTGCATCATTACCTGAGTTGTCTTGGATTTGAACCCGATTTACAAGCGACTGAATTCCAAGATCCATTGCAGCGCTATTTGCTGAATAGTGCCGATGTATTGCTTCCTGGAATCGGTGCAATTGAGTGCTGTCCAGTTTTGCCACACCAAAGCCAAGTGCGAATTCCAGCAGAAACCTGGGGAGATCGACTCGTCTATATTGCAGTAGAAATTGATCTCACGACCCATCAGGCAACATTACTCGGCTTTGTCGATCGCATCAACCCCAATACTGAGGACATCCCTTTGACTGCACTTCGAGGCGTTGATCAACTTCTAGACGTTCTCCATACTGCAAAGCCCATCCACATCAGTCTCCAACACTGGTGGTCTGAACAGTTTGGCTCCGGGTGGGCTGCGCTCAAAGAACTGTTCTCTCCAATCCCAGCACTTAACGCTTATCGTAGCTCTGAGCGGCTGGCACTCGCTCAACAGATGCGAGAATTTCTAGAGCCGCAATTCGTCGATCGAGTGGGAGGCTATCAAGTGATTGAATTGTCTTCTGAAAGCTCAATTGTCCTTGTACTTCAAGCAAAAACCAGTTCAGATCCTGAATTTGAACTCTCGATTGAAGCGATGCCGGGTCTTAATCAGACCTATCTCCCTGACCAGCTTAAACTGGCGATACTTGACCCCGATCGAGTTGAATTACTCATGGCAAGAACTCAGCACAAAAATCGCCATCTTCAGTTAGAATTTGCAGGATCTACGGGAGATAGCGTCATTGTCGAACTGAGTCTAGATACGGTTGAGTTTGAATGTAGCATCACCCTATAAACGGATTGCAGCGTATGGTTTCCAAACTCGTCACACTTCGTTTAGATGGCTCGATCGACATCGGGTTAACCGTCAGTATTAAAATTAGCGAAGAGTATCAGCCTGCTCACGTTCAAGCGATCGGACATTTACCAGCAAATCCGCATCTCATCGCTCAGTATCACGAGTGGCAAAAAGCCTATCAATCCCTAGAAGCCCAGACGCGAGCGATTCAACCTAAAGCGGCTCGCATTGATAGTTCAACTGCTGCAATTAAGCAGAGATGCCGCGATTTGTCGATCTCTCTACGTCAACAGATCAACCTATGGCTAGACAATGTTAGCTTCAATCCGATTCGACGCGCGTTCTACCAAGAAATTTCTCAATCAGACGAAGCTCGTATCTTGATCCAATCCGATGATCCACAACTGTGGAAATTACCTTGGCAGCTTTGGCGCGAACTTGAAAATTATCCTCACCTAGAGTTTGGCTTTAGCAAAATTAGTTATCGTAAGCCGCCTATTCCAGCACAGAAAAAACAATCCCGCATCAGAATCTTAGCAATTTTTGGGGATCAACAAGGCATTGATACGACAGTCGATCAAAATCAACTCCAGGCGTTGCCCAATGCTGAAGTTGAAGTGCTGCATCAACCGTCTCTTCAAGTTTTTTCATCCAAGCTATGGGGGCAGACCTGGGATGTATTGTTCTTTGCAGGACATAGCCGAACTGCAAACACAGTAGGCTATTTGCAATTGAATGAAACAGAAAGCATGACGCTTTCAGAATTACAGTACTCTTTAAGACATGCGGTTAGGCGTGGTGTGCAGCTTGCGATATTCAATTCTTGTGATGGCTTAGGGCTAGCATGGGCATTAGATGAATTGAATATTCCACAAATGATCTTGATGCGTCAAATTGTACCTGATCAAGTCGCGCAAATCTTTCTAGGCTACTTTTTAGAGGCTTATGCTAGGGGGCTTTCTCTCTATGCTTCAGTCAGGCAAGCTCGCGATCGCTTAGAAAGTTTAGAGCATCAATTTCCCTGTGCAACTTGGCTTCCTGTGATTTGCCAGAATCCAGCTACTGTTCCTCCAACTTGGGCAAGATTGCAGGGCGCAGAAGTCAGATCTTACTCAACATCCCGTTATCACAAGGTGCTTTTGAGCTTAGGGTTAGGGCTAGGAATTACGGGTGCAGTACTCGGACTGCGGTTTAGTGGTTTGATCCAACCGATGGAGCTAAAAGCGTATGATACAATATCGAACCTTTCTCACTCCAGATCTCAACCAGACCCAAACATTCTCATTGTGCAAGTTACCGAGAATGATCTCACGATTCCTCAGCAGCGAGATCGAGTTGATTCTCTCTCCCCGACCGCTTTACAGCAATTGATGAAAATTCTAAATCGTGCTGAGGCAAGCGTGATTGGACTCAGTATCTACCGTGATAGACCTGTGACCTCACAAAATCTTTCTCAGTGGGTGAATACAGCATCTCCGTTAGTGACGACTTGCCGCGTTAAAGATAACAGTATCTCTCAATCAGAAGTGAGTCCCCCTGCAAATTTTCCGATCGAAGCGGTTGGGTTCAGTGACCAATTAATTGATCCGGATGGTATTGTTCGTCGTCACTTGATTGCGATGCAACCAGAAGCCGGACGCTGTGTTCCAACTTATGCGTTCAGTCTGCAAATTGCACTTCGACATCTTGCTCAGGATAATATATCGCTTCAATTTCTTGAAACAGGTGATTGGAAGTTAGGAAAAGCCGTGATGAAAGCGCTGAAACAGCATCATGGTGGATATCATAAAATTGACGATCGCGGAATGCAAATCTTATTGCGTTACAGAAATCCTCCTACCTTTGAGCGGTTGACATTAGCTCAGATTCTTAATGGTGAAATTGCTGATCAGTCAATTAAGGGTCGGGTCGTTCTCATTGGAACAACGGCTGAGAGCTACAGAGACTATCACAGTACACCATCTGAACAGCGGGTTGCAGGAGTAACGCTGTATGCACAGATGATCAGCCATATTATCGACGCTGCAAGGGGTGAGCGATATCTGGTTTGGGTTTGGCAACCTTGGATGGATAGCTTGTGGATTGCGGGTTGGATACTGAGTCGAGCTTTTTTGAATGTATATATAGAACTAAGAATATGGCGTTATCTTTCGCTCAGCGTGAGCGCGGTAAGTCTTGCTGGGCTATGTTGGATCATTTTTGTAGTCTGGGGTGGCTGGATTCCACTCATCCCAAATCTTTTAGGATTACTTGTAGTTGAGGTATTTACTTCAACGCATCGTAAAACTAAGACTTGAAATAGTTTTGATGAACAGTCCTTCAGATTCGATGCTATCCGTAAATGTTTTTCACTCTCATCAAGCATCATGTAGCGCGATTCATCATGAGTCACTTCATCAGTGAGTACATAGTGTCTAAGCATAATTCTTCTGAACCTCTAAAACGTTTTAATCTGTGTGGCAAACGCCACTGAAGATTCTGAAGGCTTTCGCCTTGCTGCCTCGCAATGGGTGAGGTATTAAGAATGCTTACAGAACTTCAGGACTTAGAAATTACTGCTGCAACAGACGTGCCAGCACCGATCGCTCGTGCAATGGAGCTAGGAGCAGCCTTAGCAGTTTCAGTCAGCGGCGGAAAAGACAGTATGGCAATGCTTCAGCATGTCGCTGCCTTACATCATCGTTATGGGTGGAAAGGCGAAATCTATGCCATTTTCGCTGAACTAGGGCGAATTGAGTGGAGCGGAGTGCTTGAACATATTCGACAGGCTTGCGATCGCTTAGGAATTCGCCTAGTTGTCGTCCAGCGTCAGAAAGGAGGAATGATCGATCGCTGGCGTGAGCGCTACCAAACGCTTAAAGCTGAGGGCAACACTAAGCCGTTCTGGTCTAGCAGTGCTCAACGGTACTGCACCTCTGATCTCAAACGAACCCCAATCGACGCTCACCTACGATCGCATCAATTAGTCGTCTGTGCGACAGGCATTCGTGCCCAAGAATCGACGAATCGAGCAAAACAGCCTGTTTTCAAGATACGGAGTAATATTGCCGCTAAATATCTGAAAACGCCAGCAGACCATAAGGACGCACAGCAACAGGAAGCATGGGCAGACCATGCCCTGGAGCAGTGGCTATTGAGCGATCGCGTTGGACGATTAGCTTTGGATTGGCATCCCATCTTTAATTGGGATATTGAGCGAGTTTGGCAGACGTTAGGAACCAGTTCAACGGATCTCGATCGTCGTCGCGAACTGTTTCGTCAGGGAGATTTCTGGAATGCGCTTGAAGGCTTTTCAGCACACTGGGCTTATGTGGCGGGCAATTCTCGTCTGTCGTGCAGCCAATGTGTTCTAGCATCTATGGGAGACCTCAAGACAGGTGCCTTACACAATCCGTTCACTTGGCTGGAGTTGGCGTTGTTAGAGCAGGAGTCAGAGTGGAGTTTCAAACGGAACTTTTGGCTGACCTCGTTGCGCTCTTACGTTCTTGCCATGTCTTCTGATCAACGTTACCAATTGCTCAAGACACTGTACGGCTTGAGATTGGTGCAACGCTGGGCAGATTATTTCAGATTGCAGTTTCTCCAGCAGGTTTCAACGGATGCGATCGCAATCTGGACTGACAAATTTCTTCAAACAGTTCTCGAAGAATTGCTGGAGTAAATTGCCATTGGAGTGCTTCGCTCTATTGGTGTAGTGTGTTTAGTTTCAACTTTGGAGGCAATCCCAGCGGATGTCTCCATTAATTTTCAAGGTCTGATCGGAACTTTGCCAGTCAGAAATTAACCGCTACAATCGGAGATCGTTTTATACCCGTATGAGTATGATAGCTAGAAGTGGCATATTTGCACAGGCTCAATTCATACAATCTGTATCCTTATGCGCGGCATCAAAGCCATTCCAGAGCAGGGACAACTTGTTAAAGTGCGGCAGCGCCTGTATGTGGTGACTGACGTGCGCCAGACTACGTTGCCCGCTGGTGTTTTGTTTTCCAAAATCACACCTGTTCAACATCTCGTTTTGTTGTCCTCGATCGAAGATGATGGCTTGGGCGAAGAGCTTCAGGTGATTTGGGAGTTAGAACCTGGAACGCAAGTGTTTGAGCGAGTGGAACTGCCCAAACCCACAGGTTTTGATGATTCCGCACGACTGGATGCGTTTCTCGATGCGGTGCGGTGGGGAGCTGCTTCTTCTGCCGATATTCGCACCCTCCAAGCCCCGTTTCGGAGTGGCATTGACATTGAGGACTATCAGCTTGATCCGGTGGTTCGAGCGATTCAGATGCCGCGTGTCAATTTGCTGATCGCCGATGATGTTGGACTCGGAAAGACGATCGAAGCAGGTCTAGTGGCTCAAGAACTCCTGATTCGTCATCGCTGTCGGCGGATGCTGATTATCTGTCCGTCTTCGCTGCAAATTCAGTGGCGTGACCAAATGCGAGATAAATTCGGGCTAGATTTTCGTATCGTCGATAGTGCCTTGATGAAGGAGTTACGGCGGCAGCGAGGGATTCATGTGAATCCCTGGATTCATTTTCCTCGGCTGATTACCTCGATCGATTTTCTCAAGCGCGATCGCCCCCTGCGCCTTTTCCGTGAGGTGCTACCCGCAGAAGGCGAATCAATTTATCCACGTCGGTTCGATCTCTTGATTGTGGATGAAGCCCATAATGTGGCTCCCTCTGGCAGTGGGCAGTATGCGATCGATTCTCAACGCACCGCCACGATTCGCTTGCTAGTTCCGCATTTTGAACACAAATTATTTTTGACGGCAACGCCCCACAATGGCTATCCAGAGAGTTTTACAGCACTGCTAGAACTTCTGGATACGCAACGGTTTGCTAGAGGAGTCGAGCCGGATCGCAATCAGCTTCAAGTCGTGATGGTGCGGCGGTTGAAGCAGGAAATGCAAAATTGGGATGGATCGCCCATGTTTCCGGGGCGCAAATTAGAAGCGATCGCAGTCGATTACCCACAACCAGAACGACAGGTTCATGCCGCACTCAGACGCTACACAGAGTTACGAACAAAAGGTGTGGATGACAACGTTGAAAAATACGCGACGGAATTCGTCTTGAAGCTGCTCAAAAAACGGTTGTTTTCCTCACCAGAAGCATTCTTGACGACCTTGACACAGCACCAAGACTCTTTAACCTCCGCTCGCCGTCGTCAAACCAGTCGCCTCAATGCAAAACCAACCGAAGGAATTTTGCGACGGCAACTCGAACAGGTGGAAGAGGATTTCGCAGATGACGAGCTGTACGAAGCGGCAACGGATGAGTCGATTAGCAACACGAGCCGCTTGTTTCGATCGCTAGCTCCAGAAGAACAGGATTTACTTCGAGAAATGCTTCAGTGGGCGGAAACGGCGGCTCGACAACCCGATGCCAAAGCGGATCAACTGCTCAACTGGATTAATGCTGTCATTCGCCTCAATGGGCAGTGGTCGAATGAACGAGTGATTATCTTTACGGAATATCGAGCGACCCAGAAGTGGCTCTATAACTTGATGGCATCGGAGGGATTAGTCCAGGGCGATCGCCTGATGATGCTTTATGGTGGGATGAATTCCGACGATCGCGAGGCAGTTAAAGCGGCATTCCAAGCGCATCCTGATGTTTCTCCAGTTCGGATTCTATTAGCTACGGATGCAGCTTCGGAAGGTTTGGATTTACAAAACTTCTGTTCGCGGTTGATTCACTACGAAATTCCCTGGAATCCGAATCGAATGGAGCAGCGGAATGGACGCATCGATCGACATGGACAGCGATCGAGCGAAGTGCGAATCTATCACTTTGTCGGGAAGGACTATCAGGAGCAATCCACGAGCGGGACTCGTCCAGGCGATTTAGAGGGAGACTTAGAGTTTCTGATGCGGGCGGCGCTGAAGGTCAATAATATTCGGGAAGACCTGGGGAAAGTAGGTCCCGTGATCGCGTCGCAGGTCGAAGAAGCGATGTTGGGACGGCGGGTGACGCTGGATACGTCGAGAGCGGAGCGAGAATCGGAGCCTGTACGCCGGATGCTCAAATTTGAGCGCAAAGTGCGCGAACAGATTGAGAAGCTACGGGAGCAATTACATGAAACACGGCAAAACTTGCGGTTGACTCCAGAAAACATTGAAGCGGTGGTGCGAATTGGGTTGGAATTAGCGGATCAGCCTCCGTTGATTGAAGCAGACATCGAAGGGCTGCGAGGTCGAGCGTTTCATTTACCGCAACTTAAGAGTAGTTGGGCGGTTTGTGCTGAGGGCTTGGAGCATCCGCACACCAAAGAGATTCGCCCGATCGTCTTTGATCCCAGTGCAGCCCATCGACGGGATGATGTTGTTTTGGCACATCTGAATCACCGCTTGGTACAAATGTGTCTTCGCTTGCTGCGGGCGGAAGTTTGGTCTACAGAAGGCAAAAAGCAACTGCATCGAGTGGCAGCTAGAGTCGTTTCGTCACAGTCTGGGCTGGAGACTCCCGCAGCCGTCGCATATGGACGCTTAGTAATTTTGGGCAGTGACCAGCAGCGATTGCATGAGGAAGTCATTGTGGCTGGGGGTGAATTGAAAGAGGGGCGCTTCAGTCGGTTAGGGGTGATGAAGCTGCAAGCGGCATTAGGTGCTGTCTCTGATCAAACAGTTCCCGAAGCGATGCAGCAGAAATTGGCTCAGATGTGGGACAAGTGTGAGGGTTCGCTGATGCAGGCGTTAGAGGTGCGAAAGACGGATCGATCGACGAGTCTGCGACAGGATTTGCAGAACCGGGCTGAGAAAGAAATCGCTGACATTACTGCGGTCTTGACCGAACTGCAAAAAAGCATTCTCGCTGAGTTGCAGGAACCTCAAATCGAACAGCTTGAAATCTTTAGTAATCCAGAGCGAGAGCAGTTTGAGCGGAATATCAATAGCTTGAAAGCGAGGCTGGAACAAATTCCGATCGAGATCGAGCAAGAAACCGCTTTGATCCGAAAGCGGTTTGAAAATCCCACGGCGCGGCTGTTTCCCCTAGCGGTCACATTTTTGGTTCCACAAAAGCTTATTCGACCCTAGTAGGCTGGTAAGGCTGACTTTTCGTTCAATGGTGAACTTATGCAAAAGACCCAAGCTTTCGCAATCCTTGCCCCGGTTCCAGAGATGCACTTGATTTCTGGATTGGAAGCGATCGCGGCTCAACTCGATTGGGATGACCTTCCTGCCGATCATGTGCCGAAAGTGGCGTTTGGCACGATGGCGTTTGAATTGTTTGCGGAAGTTGAGGCGCTGCGGGCGGGAAAAGCAATCGAGGTTTTGATCTATGCGTCTCATGCGAAAGGCGAACAGCCGTTGAACCCAGAGGCGACTTGGCGAGGACTGTACGTGGGATATGTCGGATCGCGTCGAGGTCGGTATCCAGGGAAAGCGATTTATCGTCCTAAATCGACGATTACAGATAGTCCGACTTGGGCAGGGTTTTGGGAAGTTCAGGAATTAGAACGGCTGAAGACTACAATTCCCATTGGAAATTTGCGAGGTAAAAATAAGAAGACCCATTATCAAGCTCGATTTATTCCCGAAGGTCCAGTTCTGATCGAATTCCCCTAAATTATGTCTACTGCTCGTCATCACGCTGAATGGTTGTCGTTAGTTGAAGCGTCGGGTCCATTTTTGAGTTTGCCTGTGCTGCTCAAGACGTTTCCGGCTGGGTTGGATGCTCATGACCCGGAGCATTTGAAGCTGTTGCGATCGGCATTTGAGGAATGGCAGGATAACCAATTTGGACTCAAGCCAGAGCCTGCGATCCATCGGGCATGGGTAGAGTTTGTGCTGAAACAAACGCTGGAATTGCCGGATGAGGTGTTGCTGAGTGGACAACAGATTCCGTCGGGTTTGAGTGTGACGTTTGCGGAACAGAATGAGACGATTCGCCCGGATTGGGTGGTGGTTGAGCCGACTGGAACGCCGAACGCTGGGAAGCCTCGATTCTTGGTGCAGATCGTTTCGGCAGAGCAGGGATTAGAAAAGCCATTGAAGGGAGCGCGATCGTCATCCAGTCCGGCGACGCGAATGATGGAATTGCTTCATGCTTGCAATGTGCGGTTGGGATTGGTGACGAATGGCGAACATTGGATGTTGATAAATGCGCCGAAGGGAGAAACAACCGGATTCATTTCCTGGTACAGCACTCTTTGGATCGAGGAGCATTTGACGCTGCGGGCATTTCGGAGCTTGCTAGGAGTGCGGCGATTCTTTGGAGTAGATGACTCTCAGATTTTAGAGAAGTTACTGGCGGATAGTTTGACCGATCAGCAGGAAGTCACGGATCAGTTGGGCTATCAAGTGCGACGGGCGGTTGAGATGCTGGTGAGCGCGATCGCACGTCTCGACCAAGATCAAAATGGCGCATTGCTGAAAGACATTTCAGAATCAAAGCTTTATGAGGCAGCATTGACCGTGATGATGCGACTGGTGTTTCTGTTTTGTGCAGAGGAGCGGGGCTTGTTGTTGCTCGGCGATCCGATTTATGATCAGCATTATGCCGTGTCTACTTTGCGCGAACAGTTGCGATCGCACGCGGATCAGTACGGCGAAGAAGTCTTAGAGCGGCGGTCAGATGCGTGGTGTCGATTGTTAGCAACGTTTCGAGCGGTGTATGGCGGAATTTTTCACGATACGTTGCAGCTTCCAGCATACGGTGGGAGTTTGTTCGATCCCAATCGCTTTCCATTTTTAGAGGGACGAGCGAAAGGAACGAACTGGTTAGAATCCGAGGCTGATCCGTTGCGGATTAACAATCGGATTGCGCTGCATTTGCTCGAAGCATTGCAGATTCTCCAAATTCGCGTCCCTGGAGGAGTCGAGCCGCGTCGATTGTCGTTCCGGACATTGGACATTGAGCAGATTGGGCACGTTTATGAGGGTTTGCTGGATCATACAGCGGTCAGGGCAACGGTTCCAGTGTTGGGATTGGTGGGGACGCGCTATCAGGAACCGGAGATCGAACTCGCAGAATTGGAGCGATATCGGGCTGAGAGTGAAGATAAGCTATGGGTGTTTTTGAAAGAGCAGATGGGGAAATCGCCTGCTGCAATTAAGAAGTTGCTGAATGCAGAGATTGAACCTCGCGAGGTGCAGCGATTACGGACGGCTTGTAATAATGACCCGGACTTGTTCGATCGCGTTTTGCCGTTTGCTGGCTTAGTTCGGAAAGATACGCTGGACTATCCGATCGTGATTTTGGCGGGTAGTGTGTATGTGACCGAAGGAGTCGATCGACGACAAAGCGGAACGCACTATACGCCGCGCAATTTGACCGAAGAAATTGTGCAGTACACGCTGGAACCGTTGGTATATGAAGGGGTGGCAGAGGGGAAACCGAAGGAAGCATGGCGACTGCGATCGCCATCCGAATTGCTGCAATTGAAGATTTGCGATATGGCGATGGGCAGTGGGGCATTTTTGGTGCAGACTTGCCGCTATTTGGCAGGGAAATTGGTCGAGTCGTGGCAGCAAGCAGAGGCGGAACATCCGGGGCAGATTGTGATTGCGCCAGAGGGAACGCTGTCGATCGCGCTTCCAGAAGAATGCCCGATTCCGAAGGAGCCAGAGGAACGATTGCTGGTGGCACAGCGGATTGTGGCGGATCGCTGTCTGTATGGGGTTGATAAAAACCCGCTGGCAGTCGAGATGGCAAAACTATCGCTGTGGCTGGTGACGCTGGCGAAGGGGCGACCGTTTACGTTTTTGGATCATGCGCTGAAGTGGGGCGATTCGCTGTTGGGGTTGACTCGTGCGGAACAGATTGAGTTTTTAAGTTTGAATCCGAATCCAGAGATGGAGCAGTTGTCGATCGCGGCTCAAACGTGGCGACCGATTTTGCAGGATGCGATCGCAAAACGCCGCAAACTCGAAAGCTTCAGTACGAATGTGATTCAGGATTTACAAGAAAAAGAGCGACTGTATGCCGAGGCAGAACAAGAGATCGAGCGGCTGCGGTTTGTGGGCGATTATTTGATTGGACGGGCATTGGCAGATGCAGAAAAAACGGCGAATTTGGCAACGGAAGAGTTAATGGTGATTTCGGATCGGATTAGTCGAGAATTACAGCGAAAGGAAACAGAAGCGGAATCGCTGGAGATTAGAGCGCTGAAGGAAAGTACGGAACGGATGATGAATCTGGGAAATCCAGCGAATCAAGCGCCTCGAAAACCGTTTCATTGGTTGCTAGAGTTTCCTGAAGTGTTTTTGGAAGGGGAAGCGAAGGGATTTAGTGCGATCGTGGGGAATCCCCCATTTCAAGGTGGTAAAAAAATTACAGGTGCGCTTGGGACAAACTATCGAGAATTTCTAGTTACACATTTGGCAAATAACATAAAAGGAAATGCAGATTTATGCGCTTATTTCTTTTTACAAACTGAACAATTGCTAAACAAATTAGGCGGATTTGGATTAGTTGCCACAAATACGATTGCTCAAGGCGATACTCGCGAAGTTGCATTAGATCAACTATCTACTAATAGTAATGTAATTACTCGTGCTATTTCTAGCCGTCCTTGGTCGGGAACGGCAAGCTTAGAAGTTTCCATTGTTTGGTTGTACAAAGGTACATGGCATGGAAGAACTTTCTTAAATGAAAAGCATGTTAAAGGTATAACGCCATACTTAACTGAAGCTGGACAGTCGATCGGCAATCCATTCAGACTGATTTCAAACAAAAGTAGGGCATTTATTGGATCGTTAATTCTTGGGACAGGGTTTACCCTCACTCCAGAAGAAGCAATGTTACTGATTGAAAAAGATGTTAGTAATAAAGACGTTTTATTTCCTTATCTTAATGGCGAAGATTTAAACTCCCAGCCTAATCAAGCCGCAAGCCGCTATGTGATTAATTTCTTTGATTGGGCATTGGATGAGGAACACGATGACCCCAGAAAATTTAAAGGTAAGCCTTACGCCTTGGATTATCCGGATTGTTTAGAGATTGTCAAAAAAAGAGTTAAACCTGAACGTGACAAGCTTGGACTGAAGCAAGATTCTTCTGCTAAGGGCTATGCAAAATTTTGGTGGCTGTACGGAAGAAAAGCTCTAGAGCTTTATTCCACAATTAGAGATTGTAGACAAGTATTAGCAACGGCGGAAGTGAGCAAATACATCAATTTTGCATTTTGCTCAAGCCGAATAGTATTCTCTCATATGCTAGTTGTTTTTCCTTTTGAGAAGAACAACTACTTCAGTTGTCTTCAATCTAATGTTCATGAAATCTGGGGGGGTCAACGTTAGAAAGTCGCTTCAGATATACTCCCTCTGACTGCTTTGAAACCTTTCCTTTCCCCACATCCGATCCCTCAGATCTCAGCACCCAATTCCCAACCCTAAACGCGATCGGCGAAACTTACTACACCCATCGCCAATCCATCATGCTCGATCGACAAGAAGGACTGACCAAAACCTACAACCGCTTCCACGACCAGACCCAAATCGCAGACGACATTGCGAAACTACGATCGCTGCACATCGAAATGGATCAACAAGTCGCGATCGCCTATGGTTGGCAAGACCTCGACTTAGGGCACGACTTCCACCCAACCAAGCAAGGCATCCGCTTTACGATTAGCGAAACGGCGCGGCGGGAAGTCCTCGATCGACTGTTGCAACTGAACCACGACCGATACGCTGAAGAAGTCGCCCAAGGCTTACACGACAAGAAAAAATCTAAAGGTAAAACTAGCGGCAAGAAAAAAGCAACAAAGCCAGCAGATTCCTCGGACACTGTACAAGGGAGCTTGTTTTAGACCGCTTCATCCGGCACCCGAATATGTAAAATCTCGTTTCGCATCAAGGGTTTAATCTATGACTCTGAAACCGCTAAAACTGTGAGCGTTTCTTTGATCGCATTAACCACCTCCAAACTGTAGCTATCTTTCCCTACTGTTACTGGATGGTGATCAATAATCGTTGCCACATCGCCTTGATGCAACTGATGCTTAGGAAAATCATCCCGCAAAGCAACTCTCGCAAACAATTCAAACATCATCTTCTGCCTCCTAATGTCGATACAACGTGGCAATCTTTGTCACCTATCCAAGAAACGCAATCATTCTTAATATTTCTCGCCAAAAAAGGCATTTTTTGAGAGAATCAGGGCTATATAGTATAAATGATCTGAATTGAGATGGCGGAAGGCTTAACGACTGGCGGAATGTACAGAACCCTTCAGCAAGAAGAGTTCAGCTATGCCTATTTGGATGCGATCGCAGCCGTTGCTGGATACGCTCTGCAAGTCAAAGGCAGAGCGCTCGATAACGCTGGAATCGATATCTCGGTTGAAGTGCCTGGAGAAATTGGCAGAGTCCTCTCCCCCAGGTTCGATGCCCAAGTCAAGTGCATCTCCGATAGCAGCATTATTCGTGATGAATTTGTCCATTATGCCCTTGCCGTTCATAACTACCGTCGTCTAATCCACCCCAATCCGAGTTGTCACCAGCTTCTGATCCTCGTCTTTGTTCCCAGAGATACGGCAAACTGGCTAGATATCACAGAAGATCAAACTCTCCTCAAAAAGTGCGCCTACTGGATATCGTTAAAAGGAGCGCCTCCCACTCAAAATACAGAAACAATTACCGTTCAGGTTCCTCGCAAAAACCTTTTGACTCCAAATACGCTCCAAACCATCATGCAAACCATTGCAGAAGGTGAAGCTCTATGAAACTACCAGAAATCAGTTTAGAAAAATTCTACGCGATTAATCCAGAAACGGTGGCAACTTACCTCCGCAGCAATGGTTGGCAGGAACAAACACAAAGCGAAAATCAACACTCAATCTGGCAATTTGTGAGTGAGGCTAGAGGGGAATTTATCTTACTCCTGCCACTCAACCCTGAGATTCCTGACTTTCCTGATCGCATGTATGACACTTTTCGGACACTCGCGATCGTCGAGCAACGCTCTGAAGCCTTAATTTTTAACGATCTAGCAGATGTTCGTTATGTGGCTAAGGAAAAAGAGCGCGAAATCTTGAACCTTAGACTTAATTTTGTGGATGGTCAGCCTCAGATTAGCTTTCAAGAAGCACCTGCCAAGCGGCTTGCGATGATTCTAGGTTCACTCCAAGACACGCTTGATGCGATCGGACAAGTCAAAGCAGGACGAGCAACACCATTCGGCAAAGTCGCAGAAGAAATCACAGCACAAACCCAACTTTCTGTCTTGGGAATCTTCAAAGGCTCTTTTGGTATTCGGCTGGCTTCTGCGGCTCCCTCAATTCAACAACTCAGTTTTTTAGAGAATCCTCTCGCTGAAAGTGTGCTTGAAGAATTTCTAGAATTGGTCAATCAAAGCACCAATGAAACTAGACTGCGAGAAATTCTAATTCGCCTACAGAGACGGTCAGCCTCTCGATACCGCAAATTTCTCTTGTCACTAGTGGATGCAAACGCTGATCTTTACCTTGACTGGGGTTCTTCCAATACCGAGAAAGGCGGTTCTGCTGCACTCTCTACCCTCAGCGCGTTGAATGCAGTTGAGATTGTTCGCAAAATGGAAGTTGAGTCGCCAGTTGAGTTCGAGATTCGGGGACAGCTTCTCTCGGCTAGCACAACCCGAAAAACCTTCGAGATTAGGGATATCATCGAGGGTGTTTCCTATTCCGGCAAAATCACAGATAACGCGATCGAAGATGAAGTTGAGTTAACTTTAACAAAGAAACTTTACTCCGCTCGTCTCCAAGAAATCGTTAAGACGAACCCTACAACAGGTGAAGGTAGCATTGAGTATAAGCTAGTTTCCCTCCGAACCTGGAACACGAATTCTCAACCAACCCAGCAGGAAGATTTGGTGAGTTAATTCAATACTCGTTTCGGCAGTTCTTCGTTATCATGTGCCAAGATTAACCCTGTCGTAGCCGTAGAAAACACTTACTTCTGCGATCACGACATTCGATGTTCGATTCAGCCCCGGAACTCTTGTGCCTTTTGAGATCATCCACAAGCCCACCTTCACCAATCAACTCCTCGCCATTCCAAAAGAGCGAGTCCTACAGATATTGGAGAAAATCGAGGTGCTTCGAGACGATCCCAAACCTCACAGCAATCTGAAGAAAAAGCTACACGGTTATAAAGGCGATATTTATCGTCTGCGCTCCGGGGATTACCGCATTATTTATACCTACGGAGATGGTTGGGTCGCTCTGTTGGGAGTCGATGCCCGCAAGGACGTTTATAAGGGCAGTAAATTAGTCGCAGAGGAAACGGAGATCAATGTCGCTGCCTTTTCTAATCTTGAAGATCTCCTCACACCTGAAAAATCGCCGTCTGCACCCCCTAAATCTGCTGAAACCACAACGCCTTTACCCGTCGAGCTAACTGAAGAACTGCTCGATCGCTTGCTCATCCCCAAAGCCTGTTATCCGGCTTTGCTTGCCTGCCGTACCTTTGATGATCTGCTCGAAGCGGATATTCCGGCTGGGGTGTGCGATCGCGTTTTTGACTGCATCACCGCGCCGAATTTTGACTTAGTACTCAGACAACCAAGTTTTGTCACCGGAAGCTCAGACGAACTCCTGCGCTTTAAAGAAGGAGATTTGCTTGGTTTTCTGCTCAAGCTCAATTCGGAACAGGAGAAATATGTCACCTGGGCACTGAACGCGGTCGGTCCTACCCTACTCAAAGGCAGTCCTGGGACAGGTAAAAGCACCGTCGCAATTTATCGCACTCGCGAAATTCTCAATCAGCTCAAAGCGAGTCAAGATAGCTCCGCTACACGGGTACGTGCCCGCTCACCTCGAATTCTATTCACCACTTATACGAATGCGCTCGTTTCATTCTCTGCACAATTGCTACAGCAGCTTTTAGGCGATGATGCTCAGCTTGTCGAGGTCAAAACTGCTGATGCTTTGATGTACTTGATTGTGTGCCAACTCAGCGGACAACCCCAAATTGGAACAACCAGAGAACTGCTCAAACTTGTTCAGCAAGCCATTCCCTGTGCGATCTCAACCCTAGAAGGCAATGTTCTACAGCAACAGGCACAACGTTTGATTCTGCAACGCCTTCAGCCCGAATACTTACTTGAAGAGCTGATCGAAGTCATTGATGCAAGAGGAATTGATTGCTTAGAGGACTATCAAGCAACTCCGCGCACAGGTCGCAACATTCCTCTCAATAA
This sequence comes from Leptolyngbya sp. Prado105, assembly GCA_025454375.1. Lineage (GTDB taxonomy): Bacteria > Cyanobacteriota > Cyanobacteriia > Leptolyngbyales > Leptolyngbyaceae > Leptolyngbya. Next base: position 30,117 of record JALOOO010000042.1, read on the forward strand.
GATTCAACGTCAAGCTGTTTGGAACCTGCGGCAACAGTTCAATCGCCTCTTGAATATGAAAGGAATGGAAACTTGGGCACAAGTGAGACTTCGTGCCCTCAAACTGCTACAGAATAGCGAAATGTTGCCAATGTATGATGCTGTGGTCATCGACGAAGCTCAAGATCTCAGTCCTACAGTCCTCCGTTTCCTAATTCAACTCTGTGGCGCACCGAATCGAATCTTCATTACTGCTGATGCCAATCAATCGATTTATGGCAGTAGTTTCCGGTGGAGTGATGTGCATGAGTCGCTCAAATTTGTCGGACGCACAGGCATTCTGAAAATTAATCACCGTACTACTCAAGAGATTGGAGAAGCTGCCTATTCGTATTTGAAAGACGGCACACTCGATCCAGAAGGTGAGGAGCGACTTTACGTTCATACAGGTCCATCACCTGCGGTTCGTGCCATCGTCGATCGCGCTTCTGAAGGGAATTTACTCGCTCAATTCTGCCGCACGGCTGCCCACGAATTCCGTTTGGGACTCGGAGCCTGCGCGATTCTTGTTCCAACTGAAAAAGCAGGAAAAAACATTGCTGGACAGTTGAATTATCTGGGAATTGAAGCCCGATTCATGACCAGCAAGGACTTAGATCTCAACTGTAAGGGGGTGAAAATTTTGCCGCTCAAAGCTGCCAAAGGATTAGAGTTCCCGATCGTCGCGATCGCAGGGTTTCTAGAAGCCCCCTATCCGACCATCCCGAAAGGTACTCTCCCCGAAGCTGCCACTGAAACTTTCGTCCGAGAACGGCGCACCCTCTATGTTGCGATGACCAGAGCGATGCGTGCCCTACTCGTTCTCGTTCCTGCCAAAAAACCGTCACTGCTTCTACAATCCTTTGACCCCCAACTCTGGAACCTCGGCGAATCATGAAGATTATCAAGCTCCCAGCAATCCTTCCCGGCACTCTCGATCTAGAAAAGATCAATCAACAATTGCGCGATCGTACTGCTCAACTCGATTGGAGTGTGGTTGTTTCAGCATCTGATCAGTCTCTCAATACTTTACTTGTTGGACTTGATTTATCAGACGATGCAGATGTTTTGGGAGATAGTACGTTGTCGGAAACGATCGCGAGCAAGATCGTGCAGGTGCTTCAGGAACAACCAGAACCTACTAAAGCTAAACAGTCAGAGCCATCTGAACCCAAAATTGCTCCTGCTGTTTGGCAGCAGTCCACCCTATTGGAGCCTCAGTTTGTCGCAACGAATTTAGAACAAAATGAGGGGCAAGGCAATCTGATCGAGGTTCAGTTCGTCCCAACTCCTTCATCGGAAGCGAATTCACCTGCTGCGGAGAATGACAAAGCGCTATCCCCTAATGCTTCGCCTGTTATACAGCCCCCTTCCTACTACCAAATTCGAGCCGAGCTAGAGGAAGCTGTCTTAGCCGACTTGTTAGGTCCAGCAGGCGGAGAATACGAAGAAGTGGATGAAGCGCGAGTCAGCGATCGCTACCTCGTCGGACTACTGGCTCCCCTACATCGACGCAATCGCCCCGCTCAATCCGATGATCAACTTGAACAGCTTGAACTGATCGCCGCGAAGACTGGAACCGTTGATGAAAGTACCGAGCAGCTCGACGAATTAGCTGTGGGTGGAACCAGTACGATCGAGGATGGCACAACCGAAACGATCACTCCCGCGATCGAAACCATGTTTCCCTCCTCGCTGGGAATGAGCTTCTGTGTGAGTGGTACTGCTAAAGCCATCACGATCAAAGCGGGATGGGGGCAATATGATCGCACCAAGAGCGAGTATCTCCAAACTTCAACAGGCGCACCTAAAGCCGTATGGCGCAGGTATCCGGTGATTGGGCAATCTCCGCCCATTGTTCTAAAAGCAGGTGCAGTTAATTCCTGGCGGATCGACCCAGAGCGCGAAGTTTATGTGCGTGGGCAAATTCGTGCTGTTGGCTCCGATTGGATTATCAGCTTGTTCTTAGTTAATGAACAGCGAGAACCCGATCGCTCTCCGGATCAGGCATGGCTATTTCAGCCCGAACTCAGCGTTGAATCTGCTGACCCCGATCATCGTGATATTTTTATCCGTAAAGCAACGAGGCGATCGCTCGGCAAACTCGACCCTGTACAGTACGCCGAAGAACAAGCGATGGAGATGATCTATCGGCATCAAGTTGAATTTGCCGTTGGACATGGGATGGGCGTTCACGCTGAATTAGCAGAAGGAAGCCAGGATCACGCGATTCGTCTTTGCACTCGTGTCGTTCCCGCTTATGAAGTTCCTAAAACGGATGCTCCTACGCCAGACGAAATTCCTGGACTGGCAGGACTTGTTCTAGATATGAAGGAGTTAGCAGAATCGACTCCAGAAGCTTTGGCTACGAAGCTGAATCCGCTCGTTGCTGCGTATGCGAACTGGATAGAAGGACAGGCTGCTCGGATTGCTGATCCAACGACCAAATTGCAGGGTTATGAAGCGATCGCAACGGATGCTCTCGCTAACTGTACTCGCGCTTTAGAACGCATTCAGTCGGGACTGGAACTACTACAATCTGATGCACAAAGTTTTGAAGCGTTTCAGTTCATGAATCGCTCAATGTGGCAACAGCGAGTTCATTCCCTTTATGCAGAACAGATTCGCCGGGGTGAGGCTCTAGAACTTGGCACGATCGATATTCCAAGAAATCGGTCTTGGCGACCCTTCCAGCTTGCATTTATCCTGCTCAACCTGCCAAGCATTACTGACCTGAATCATCCAGATCGCACCCATGAAACACAAGCGATCGCAGATTTACTTTGGTTTCCCACAGGAGGAGGTAAGACGGAAGCCTACCTGGGACTGACCGCTTACACGATCGGATTGCGACGATTGCAAGGTACGATCGCAGGGCGCTCTGGTGAATCAGGTGTTGCCGTGTTAATGCGCTATACGCTCCGACTGCTCACTCTGCAACAATTTCAACGCGCTACAGCTTTAATCTGTGCCTGTGAAGCAATCCGTCGAGAAGATCCTGTGAAATGGGGAAACGAACCGTTTCGGATCGGATTGTGGGTTGGACAGAAAACGACTCCCAATCGCACTGAACAAAGTGAAGAATTCCTCAAGCAAAATCTTAAAACAGAAAAATATCAACCTACGAGCAGCGGTTCTCCCCACCAGCTCACGAACTGTCCTTGGTGTGGTTTCAAGATTGACCCTGGCAAACAAAATATCAAAGTTGAATCCTTTGCAAAGGGGCAGGCACGGACGCTGATTTACTGTGGTGACACCCTCGGTCGCTGCTTATTTTCCCAGAAACAATCTCCCACTGAAGGTTTACCGATCCTCGTTGTCGATGAAGAGATCTACCGTCGTTTACCGACTCTGCTGATTGCAACGGTCGATAAATTTGCTCAAATGCCCTGGAATGGAGCAGTGCAAATGTTGTTTGGGCAGGTTGAAGGCTACTGTCAACGACATGGATTTGTGTCTCCTGAAATTGAAGATTCTCCGAGTCATCCCGCGAAGTACGGGCAACCGTCTGCCAAGACCCTATCCCATAACCCGTTGCGTCCTCCAGATTTGATCATTCAAGACGAGTTACACCTGATTAGTGGACCCCTTGGAACTTTAGTAGGACTGTATGAAACAGCAGTCGATCAACTGTGTTCCTGGACAGTGAATGGCAAAACGGTTCGCCCCAAAGTGATTGCTTCCACAGCAACGATTCGGCAAGCACGAGATCAAATCCATCATCTTTTCCTGCGCCAAGTGCAGATCTTTCCACCGCAAGGCTTAGATGTGACTGATAACTTCTTCTCACTGCAACGAGAGCCAAGTGAAGACTATCCTGGACGGCGGTATCTAGGCATCTGTGCAACGGGACGCAGATTAAAAGCTGCTTTAATTCGAGTCTACACCGCAGGGCTTGCAGCATCTCAGGCGCTTTACCAGAAGTATGGCGAAGCGGCTGACCCGTGGATGACGTTGGTCGGTTACTTCAACTCGATGCGAGATTTGGGTGGAACTCGGAGATTGGTTGACGATGACATTCAATCGCGACTTGGCAAGATGGATCAACGGGGACTCGCCAAGCGATCGCGCATTGAGGTCAAAGAACTCACGTCTCGAATTGCTTCGACGGATATCCCGATCGTGTTAGATGCGCTAGAAGTTCCGTTCAATCCGAATCGGGACAAAAAAGTAGATCCTCGCAAGCCGATCGATGTTTTACTCGCAACGAACATGATTTCGGTCGGTGTCGATGTCCGACGATTAGGCGCGATGGTCGTGACTGGACAACCGAAAACAACCGCAGAGTATATTCAAGCCACGTCGCGGGTTGGACGAACGTTTCCTGGCATCGTGTTCACCGTTTATAACTGGGCACGACCGAGAGATTTATCTCACTATGAGCAGTTTGAACACTATCACGCGACGTTCTACAAGCACGTTGAAGCATTATCGGTGACTCCCTTTGCGCCGCGTGCCATCGATCGGGGACTCGCTGCTTTACTCGTTGCACTCGTGCGGTTGAAAGGAACGGAACTCAACAAGAATGACAAAGCTGGACGCATCGATCGCAATCATCCGCATATTCAAGAAGCAATGAATACGATCGTGACCCGTGCTGCCAATGTAGAAGGACTCAAAACGCGAGATTTGGTCAGACAGGAATTAGAAGCCAAACTCGACTACTGGCTAGAACAATCTGCGAACTTAATCGGTGGAGCCGTGCTGGGCTATCAAGCTCAGAAAGATGGCGTGACTCAAGGGTTACTCACGCAGCCTGGACAGGGAGATTGGCAACCGTTTACCTGTTTGAACTCGCTTCGCAATGTGGAACCGACGATCGGGCTAATTCTCGACGATCGCATTCCCGATGATGATTTCCGTACTCCGATTGAAATCCTTATGGCACAAGCACAACCTCGTAATAAAGTTGGTGAACTCCGACCCAGCCAGATTCTCTTTTCGGCGGGTATCGGCTCCGTGATTGATTTACCCAATCTTTCCACAATGGTGATGGGACTCGATGATTGGGACATTAATCATTCAAAAGAATTAGGAGAGGAACGATTGCTTGGAGCGGTGAAGCGATCTCTCTCATCCTCTGTAAAACGCTTACTGTCTCCACCCCTGCCTCCCGAATCCGATGCAGTGCCAAGCTTTCTCGACGAAAGCCACCGAGTCGGGATTCCAGTTTCCCCATTTCCCACCTGGATGCTCTGCCCGAATTGTCGCCTGCTGGCACCGCTACAGTCTCGATTGTTTGATCTCAAAACGGATCGCTTTCGTCCTGATCAAAACCGCTATGTCCACACGAACTGTCCGAAGGGCAAATACCCGCCGACAGTGATTCCAGCTCGTTTTCTTGTTGCCTGTAAGCATGGGCATTTAGATGACTTTCCTTGGCGGTACTTTGTTCATCGTGGTGCGGATTGCAAGAAAGGAACCCTACGGCTGCACGAGTATGGTGTATCCGGCTCTGCGGCGGATATTGAGGTGAAATGTGATAGCTGTGGAGCGACCCGGCGAATGTCTGATGCCTTTGGTGAACCCGGCAAAAAGAATATGCCTCAGTGTCGCGGTCGCCATGTTCACCTGCGGAATTTCGATGAAGGCGGTTGCGACCAACAGATGGTTGGCATTTTGTTGGGCGCTTCTAATAGCTGGTTTCCCATTACCCTGTCTGCGCTTTCAATTCCAACAGCAACCGATAAGCTGGCGCAACTAATCGAAAAACATTGGACAGTTCTAGAGAAAGCGGTTAGTCCAGAAGTCCTCGCTGCGTTTCGCTCAATTGGGCAATTGAAAGAATTTGCTAAATACTCAGATTCGGAGATTTGGGCACAAGTTCAGCAGAAGCGATCTGAAACGATCGACGACGAAAGTAGTGAAGCGAAAGATATTAAAACTCCAGAGTGGCAAGTGTTTTCAGCCGCAGAAACAAGCCTAAATTCGCCGGATTTTTGGCTTACGCCTGTTACGTCTCCCAAAGGCTATGAGTCTTATATTGAGAAGGTGGTACTAGTCGATCGCTTGCGAGAAGTCCGAGCATTAGTCGGTTTTTCACGCATCGAATCTCCCGGCGATTTTGCTGAAACTGGAGAGTTACCCGAAGATTACTGGGCACCCCTCAGCCGTCAAGAGCCAAAGTGGGTTCCGGCTACCGAAGTTCGGGGAGAAGGGCTATTCATTCAATTTAGTGAAGCTGCGATCGCACAATGGGAAACTCTACCCGAAGTGTTGATCTACGAAAAACAGAGCATTGAAGCTCATCGTCGTTGGCGCACGGCGCGATCGCTGAATCCAGATACGAACTATCCAGGCGTTCGATACATTCTGCTGCATTCTTTTGCTCATGCTTTGATGCGACAATTTGCGATCGAGTGTGGCTATACGGCTGCGAGTCTCCGAGAGCGCATCTATTCAAAAGATGCACACGACGAGAACGGACCCCAGGCAGGGATTCTGATTTATACGGCTGCTCCAGATAGTGAGGGCACATTAGGAGGGCTTGTCAGCTTAGGAGAGCCTGCTACTCTCGGTCGCCATATTGATCAGGCATTAGAGCAAATGTGTCTATGTGCCTCCGATCCGCTGTGCGCGGAACATAGTCCACTACAGTCTCCTAATACACTGCACTGGGCGGCTTGTCACGCTTGTCTCTTTAGTCCAGAAACGTCGTGTGAACGAGGCAATAAGTACCTCGATCGAACGGTACTCATTCCAACCGTTAAGACTGAACTCTCTCAACTTGCCTTTTTTAAGTTTGGGGATTGATCGGTGGAAATGTTCTCTCCCAACCTACTAGAACAAATTCGCCGCGTGGCTCAGGAAGTTCCTGTCTCAACGCTGGATGCTTTGATTCAAGCTCTCATGAGGATGAATCAGGGCGAATTGCCCAAAATGAGGCACAATCTTCTCCAACTGATTCCCAGAGCAGCGTGGCGGCAAGAGTTCAATCACCTGATTGAGATTTGGCAGGCAGAGACCAGTGACCTGGATGGCAGAGCGATTGCGATCGCGCTTTCTACAGCAGTTCATTGTCAGACTCGAATGCGCCAGGATCTATCAGTTGAACTCGTTTGGACAGGACCAAATCCAGAATCTTTTCCGTTGCGTCGAACCGATCAAACCTTGCTGCAACTGATTCGAGATGCACGGCACGATCTTCTAATCGTTAGCTTTGCAATCTATAATATTCCTGAAATTGTTGGGGCATTAATTGCAGCGCTGGATCGTGGTGTCAACATTCGCATCGTCGCAGAAACTCCCGAAGCCAGCGATGGCAAGATTTCATTTGGGCTTTCGTCAACGTTTGGGGCTGAGGTTCTTAGGCGGTCGCAACTCTACGTCTGGCTGAAAGCGAAACGTCCGGTCGATGAGCAAGGCAGGTATGGCTCACTTCATGCCAAATGTGCCGTGAGCGATCGACAACATCTTTTTGTCTCCAGTGCAAACTTGACTGAGTATGCCATGTCGCTCAACATAGAGATGGGCGTATTGATTCACAATCAGAGCTTGGCAGAACAAGTAATTCAGCAGATTGATAGCTTAATCCTGCACGGGAACTTGTCGATTTGCTAGCAAAAGATAATACTGTTGTATTCAATTGAGCAATTTTCGAGACAACTCTGATTGCAGAACTCTTAAAATCTTTATTTCAGTTATGATCTTCAAGACTGATTGCTTGCGGGTGATCGCGCCAGAGGTAGCGAGTGAGTTGCTCGCCATGCTGAGATTCTGTGTCAGTCCGATCCGGTAGAGGAAAGCGAAGTGACTTATAAAGCAAGTAGCGGTGAGTGTCGAAAGCGGCAGTGATCAAGTCGGCGTATGTTCTGGCAGCATCAAGCATCCAAGTGTTATAGATGACTAGAGCGCCGATCGCACCGAAACTCGCCCATTGTGCGCCGAAGATAGGGTACCAAATCATAAATAGAATCGACCAAAACCAAGCACGAGCAGCGGCATTAAGATCGCTACGAGCGGTAGAGAGATCAATGCGGACGGCATCAGGTAGTAAGAGCCAGAGATGAGTCCAGCAGATGACAGCATCAAGTCCGTAGCGTTTGAGAGGGCGACGCTCGGCAGAGCGAAGAATATTACCGAGTCGGGTGGGAAGAAGCTCATCATCATCGGGGAAATAGCGAAATTGTTGATCTCGCTGAAAATGCAGAGTCCTTTGCTGAGTATTCATGCTTGACCCAAGGTTATTCAGCGTCCTAAGTTGTTCGATGAGTTGATTACGCTGTTTACGAGATCGTTTCACGAGGAAGTTGTTTAAGCCTCGAAATCTCTGAAACCAGTAGCCTTCGAGAAACTGAATGATGAGGATATCAAAGCGTTGAGTGGTCACAGCAGAAATGCTGATGATGAGAAAAATCCCGAAAAGGCTGGCTATCTGCAGCGGTTCAGGCAGCGGAATGAACCAGTTACTCAGGTTTTTCCATCCCAGCTTTTGCCATGCAGCGATCGCGCCTCCTGCCCAGAAGATAAATGCTGGGGTCAGGAGCGTAGTAATCCATTGCTCGGCGAATTTGCCGCTAAAGGCTTCGAGAAATTTTGCCGACATTACGATTGATCCTTGCGGTTAATCGATGAGTTGAAGGGGGCGATGGGTAGGGTCATTGGAACAAGAAGGAATGGGTTCGTTGGACTCAATTTGAGACCAAGTATAGCCGCAGTCGGGGCATTGATAACGCGGGTAGATGATCGGTTCAGAAGTTCCTGGAAGTCGGGCATAGCCTCTAACACCTTCGATAAAATCTGGATCAGCTAAGAGGGCGAAGGCTAGTTCGCGAAGGCGCTCGTTGCTAGCGAGAAGTGAAAGAATCTCATTGCTAACGTTCTCACTCGCTTGCGCTTGTAGAATAAGCGCGTCGAGTTGGACGATCTGTTCAGGAGAAAGAATTTGGGCGGCTTGAGATCGAAGTGCTTGTGCGGCTTTTAGAATTTGCTCAGGAGTGTACATAGGAGAAACGACCTGCGGAAAAATGTACGTTGAAACTTTAAAGTTCAAGAACTAGATTCAATTTTCGTGATAGTTGAGGTTACGCACCTGTATAACTGAAAGCAGCCCAGTGAAAGGGATGGGCAAAATGATTTGGAGGTAAAAGAATCAGAGTCTGAAATAGATCAAGGTGGGTGAACTGAAAATATTGAGCTTTTTGCTGGCTAGTGGTATCGCGAACCCATAGCTGAGCTTGGCGGAGGGCAAAGTCAATTGGAAGGTTATCTTTGTGCCATAGGTCATAGAAGCGTGCTAAGAGAATCATGGTGCTGAGGTCGGAGACAGCCCAAAGTGAGGCGATGATCCCCGCAACTCCAGCTTGCAACAATCCTGTGGGCAGACTAATAACTTCATCGGCAAGCTCAGTTCCTATGAGTCCAGTCTCACAGGCAGAAAGAACAACAAGACGAATACCGCTCTGTTCGTTAAGTTTGAGATCGAGGAATTGACGTAGAGTGAGCAGTCCATCATTCATAGCAAGTCCACTATTAAGAGGCTCACGCGGGTTAGCGGTGCCGTGGCAGGAAAGATGTAGAACGTTGCACTCAGGTAGTACAGCAAGGACAGATTCTACTGTAGCTTCTTCATGTTTTAGAACTCTAGACTGTGGGAAGTTAGCGATCGCTGCTGCCACTTCACGACTAGAGTTTGGCAAATCTCTCAGGGGATTGTCGATCGCCACCATTGCTCCTGTTGATGATTGTCGAGCGATCGCTGCTGCTGCGGCTAATGATCGAGCATTAGGCGCGTAAGTAAAACTAATCTCATCCAGAGCGTATCGTTTGCCCATGGGTCGAGTCGAGTCATCGACCCATGCCGCATGGAGCGGTAGCAGGCTCAGGTATCCGGTGGGGATGAGAGTCGCTTGCTGAAAGGTGTGCTGCTTGAGGCGATCGGTCAGCGGTGCCATCAAGGGTTCCCAGAGTCTTTGAGTCACATGATCGATCACATCTAGCCAAGTCTGACGATTTTCTCGGAATTGCTTGTAAGCATCAAACCAAGTGTCTTTGAGTAAATCAATCAGGTCAGTTTCATTCAACTCATCTAACCAAAGATCCATAATGTTAGTCTGAGTTACGATGAGAGCAAGACTACCTAGTTGAGTTGAGATAAGATAAACCAAAGGAACATCAGGACGAATGGCTTGCTGAATATCATTAAAGTTTGGCTGAGCCAAAAAGTCTTTGTACCCTTCTACCTGACGGATCTCTGTAATTATTTCCGTTAGGGTTTGGCGCAGCCGTAGAGCCTCAGTGCGGAAGACTTCTGGGGTGAGGTTATTGCGTTCTTCGGAGATCAGCCGCAGTCGCTGTTGAGCTTCCAAGTTACGGAGTTGGGTAGTGGTAGCCTGGTATTGAGCAAAAAGCTCCGAATGTACTTGCTGAAGTTTGGTCAGATTAGCTCGGTCTCGCTCCAGGGTTTCGCTGAGTCCACGAGCGCGACCTTGCTCTAGGGTGAGAACAGCAGCTTGCAAGTCGCCCACGTGAGCCAGCGCATAGGCAGCGCGACGAGGCAAACCTCCAGTAGCTGCCAGTTCAGCAGATCTGCTATCAAGGAGATTGGCGCTCTGATACAGGGTTTCAGATGCCTGAAGCGCTTTTTGGTAGATGGAGATAGCGTCTTGCCAGCGCTGTTGCTCACTGTAGAGGTGCCCTAGTGTACGGGCTGTATTGCGATAATTATTGGGCAATGATACGGGGTCAAAGATGTTCAAACTGGACTGACACGCCGCGATCGCTTGTTCTAAATTTTTGGTTCGATCGCCACGACTGCGGTGATAGTAAGCGAGTGCCAGATTGTTCATGGTGGCTGCCCACTCTCTAGGCATCGCTTCCTGCGTTATGACGGTCAGGGCTTGTTGACAACCTTCTATTGCTTGTTCGACATTCTCCGATCGGTCTCCACAAATGCGGTCAACGTAAGCGGTTGCTAAGTTCATCTGGTTCAGTGACCATTGGGTAGGCATATCTGCTTTTGTCTGCACCGTCAGGGCTTGCTGGTAGTAGTCAATTGCTTGTTCGATATTCTCTGATCGATCCCCACGGATGCGATCTTTGTAGGTTGTTGCCAGATCGTGCATGGTACCTGCCCACTCCACAGCCATATCTGCCCTTGTCAGCACCGTCAGGGCTTGCTGGTAATAGTCAATCGCTTGTTCGATATTCTCTGATCGATCCCCACGGATGCGATCTTTATAAGCACCACCCAGATTGTGCACAGTGATTGCCCAGTCTCTGGGCATATCTACTTCTGTTAACATCATTAGGGCTTGCTGGTGATAGTCAATTGCTTGTTCGATATTCTCCGCTCGGTCGCCTCGAACACGAGCATAATAGGCATTTGCCAGATCCATCACGGTTTGTGCCCACTCGATAGGCATCGCCTCCCGCGTTCTTACTGACAAGGCTTGCTGGTAGTAGTTAATCGCTTGTTCGATATTCTCTGCCCAATCTCCACGGATTCGTTTTTTGTAAGCGACCGCTACGTGACGTATGGTTTGTGCCCACTCTACAGGCATTGCCTCCCGCGTTCTTACTGACAAGGCTTGCTGGTAGTAGTTAATCGCTTGCTCGATGTTATCTGCTTGAACTCCACGGATGCGATTAGAGTAGGCAATTGCTAAATTCATCACAATGGTTGCCCAATCAATGGGCATGGCAGTCTGTGTTATTGCTGATAAGGCTTGCTGGTAGTAGTTAATCGCTTGCTCGATGTTATCTGCTTGAACTCCACGGATGCGATTAGAGTAGGCATT
>JALOOO010000043.1 GCA_025454375.1 Leptolyngbya sp. Prado105
TTCATAGTTGCGCCCTTCTTGTCGTAAGGCTTCGACTCGATTGATTGCGATTTCATTATCGAGAGAGGCAATCACCTGTCCAGCTTTGATAGTCTGACCTTCTTGCACATAGACTTGAGCAATTTTGCCAGAAACAACCGGGTGAATTTTGTAAGCTTCGCCTTGAGGAACTAAGCGCCCCTGTGCCTGCCCAATTTCCTCGATTTGACTTGTGGTTGCCCAGCCAACACAAGCCGCGCAGAACACAACGCCGCCAGCTACTAAGCGACTGGGAAAGGTCGCAGGGGGGCGATCGAGAACATTTTGTAAAGAAGTAGACCATTTTCCCGCAGGGCTAGATTCTGCGGAATCTGTCGGGTGAGCAGGAGGATCGAGAAATGGGGACGGCATCGCGGGAGTCGATGCGATCGTGCCTCCATAGAGAGAGGCAAACTCTGGAAGCTCATCGAACGCTGAGTCGAGAGATAGAGCCGTCATTTTCCCTTCAGGTGGGAGAGAGTCAATGCGAATTGGCATAGTAGTGACCTAACACTAGAAAGTGCGAAAAACATTTCCAGTCGTCAGATGAAACGTGCAGCGCAATTGAGGGTTATATTTTAGAAAATGAAGCGGGATAAATCACTAGACGCGCTAGCAACTTAGAATACATTGTTTCTACCGAGATGATTTCAAACAGTTTTAACCATCAATGCTGGGTCTGAAGACTGAAAGTAAATGTTGGTAGCGCAATCCCTGTAGGGTTTGGATGCAGTCTAGATATCGTCGTTTTGCTAAAAGACAGAATTCGGCAGTTGTTATATCTAATACATATCATAGTCTTTTCACACAGTATGGCAACCCCTGACGCAAACATTTTTTACTGACTAGTAATATTTGCTACCTGATTAACAAAACTTCTGTAACCCTGAAGAGATTTGTTCATTAATCCCCATTTGCTACAGGCATTACAGATCAAGTTGCTGCTGAGCGAGTTGAGCGTAGAGTCCTCCTTGCTGAATTAACTGTTCGTGTGTGCCTTGCTCAGCAATAATGCCTTTATCGAGTACCAAGATACAGTCGGCGTTCCGCACTGTAGATAGTCGGTGAGCAATGATAAATGTCGTGCGATCGCGGCTGATTTGCTGCAAGTTTTTTTGAAATCGTCGCTCGGATTCTGTATCGAGTGAGCTTGTGGCTTCATCGAGCAGCAGGATTCGCGGATTGTTGAGTAGGGCACGAGCGATCGCAATGCGCTGCCGCTGTCCGCCAGAGAGCATAGTTCCGCGCTCTCCTACTTTGGTCTGATAGCCGAGTGGCAAGCTCTGAATGAACGCATGTGCCTCTGCTAGCTTTGCAACCTTTAACACGTCTTCCAGGTTGTACTGGGGTCGATAGAGGGTGATGTTGTCGAGAATCGTGCCAGAGAAGAGAAAGCACTCCTGTGGAACGATTCCTAGTTGGGATCTCAAAGACTGAGGCGAAACATGATGCAAATCGGTCTTGTCGATTAGAATTCGCCCAGAGGTTGGGTGATATAGAGCCTGAAGTAAATTTGCGAGTGTAGTTTTGCCTGAACCGCTGCGCCCGACGAGCGCGATCGTATCTCCAGCCCGAGCCGTAAATGAGATATTTTGCAGAATATTGCGGCTATCGTCGGCATGATAGCGGAAAGTTACATTTTCAAACGTGACTTCTCCTTGAATGCGAGGAAGTACCAATAGAGGCTGATCAGGATGTTCTTCGGGTTGAGCGCTGAAGATGTCATCTAATCGCTCGATCGAGACTAATACTTCTTGAAACTCATCCCAGAGTCCAACCAGTGACAAAACAGGCGTAATCACGCTGCCAATCATCATATTGAAAGCAACCAATTGCCCGATCGTCAATTGATCTGCAATCACGAGCTTTGCTCCATACCACAGCAGCAAAGTACTGCCGATCAAGTTGACGAATGCACTGGCACCCTGCAAGCCATTTGCAAGTTTTTGCCCCCGAAATTGTGCATTGAACATACTAGTGAGTTCATCTTCCCACTGCCAGCGCAATTCACGTTCGGAAGCCGTGACTTTTACGGTGGAAATTCCAGTCAGCATTTCGACTAAAGTTGAATTTTGCTTTGCAGATTCATGAAAGATTTGGCGTGACATTTGCCGCAGAAATGGACTTGCTATCACTGTCATCAGCACAATCGGCGGAATCAACCCCAAAACAAGTAGGGATAACTGCCAGTTGTAATGCAGCATCAAACCGACATAAACGATCGCCATCACAGCATCAAGCCAAGCTGTGACCGCTTGCCGGGTGAGAAAAAGCTGAATCTTATGATTTTCCTGCACTCGTGTCACAATGTCGCCCACATGCCGAGTCGCAAAAAACTGGAGTGGGAGATTCAGCGCATGAGCAATGAAGCCACTGATTAACGTCAGATCAACCTGATTTGAGAAGAAATCTAGCAAATACTGACGAATACAAGTCAGACCAATTTTCCAGGTTCCAAATAGCACCAAGCCGAAGATAAAAATCTGGAGGGTTGGGAGACTTTTGTGAACGACAACTTGGTCGAGAATAATCTGAGTAAATAGCGGGGTGACTAAGCCAAAGATTTGTAGCAAAGCTGATGCGAGAATGATCGATCCGAGCATCGATCGATAAGGCGTAAAAGCTCCCAAGAACCGTCCCAACGAGGGCTTTGCTTTGGGTAACGCCCGCAATAGCTCAGTCGGATTCAACAACAGCGCATACCCTGTCCAATTCGCTTGAAATTCCTCACAACTGATCGATCGGCGACCTAAAGCTGGATCACAGAGAATTACTCGACCCCGCTTGACCCGGTACACGACAATGTAATGCTCTCCTTGCCAGTGAGCGATCCAGGGTGATGGCTGTTCTGCCATGCGATTAAAGCTCGATCGCACAGGTCGCGCCTGAAAGCCTAAACTTTCGGCAGCAAGGGCTAGCCCTTTCAGCGAAGCGCCCGATCGCCCCACGCCTGCTAAATTTCGCAGCATATTAATGCTGAGTTTTTTGCCCCAGTATTGAGCAATCATGGCGAGGCAAGCTGCCCCACAATCTGAGCTACTTTGTTGAGCAATAAACGGCGATCGACCCATTCTGATCCGCGATCGTCTGGGTTTTGCAAATTCGATGGCAGCAGGCTTTGCAGGAGTGGGTTGAACGGGTTGAACTTCCACCGAGTGCGATCGTATCAAGGGCTGAACGATTGGCTTGATCTCAGAAGATAGTTCAGGATTGAAGGCAGCATTCCAATGCTCTGGACGAATGTGATAGAGCAGGACTTCAGTGGTTGCAATCCAATCTGCTGGCACAGGTTGCTGCCACTCCTGTCCAATCTTTGGAGATGGATTGCCTTGAATTTGCCCCTGACGCAGCCAAAAATGACCCGTTTGATTCGTAGTAGATTGAGCCAGGTTTGAGCCTGCTGGAATGCGAATTTCACATAAATAAGGCAGTAGTTTTTTCAAAGCATGACTGGAGTGCGATCGCAGATCAGTTTCACTTTTTAGAAACAAAAGTTGCTGTCGAGATTGAGTCAGTTTTTCCAGTACTGTCCTAAGTTCGGGTGGAATGCTCTCACACTCAGCGACAAAGCCCGCACTCGCTGCGATCGCTTGATAGGACAGGCTCTCTGTCAATTGTTCATCTGCGCCCCAACTTTCGCCAACTTCTAGCACTGAAGCAGGCACGCCCGCACGAATCAGGCGAACTCGTCCTTGACAAAGTAGGGTGAAGTTTGAGACTGCTAGCGAATCGCCGAGTTGGAAAGCTCGAAATTTAAACGATCGCGCAATCGCTGGATCAACTGAAAATCGAGTAACAAGAATTTCAGACAGTAGCACTTGCGCACTGTCCAAATCGACTGGAGGCGCATCGCGTCCAATCGCTAGATTTTTTTTCATATGGGGGCAAATGAAACTTTGATGGATGACTGAAAATGACCTGAAGCGTTAGCAAAAACAGACGATATGCAGCTTTTTTGAAGTTCGAGCTTTATCTGTTTCCTTTTGCACAGTCAACTCAGCAAATCCACACAAATTTAAAAAAACTTTATTTCGATACACTTGGAAGAAAATTACTGACGGAACGCAAACGAGATACTTCGTTTGTCACTTTAAAATCTTTGCGACACAATCGAAAATCTTCGCTTGCGGACTCATCCTTCTAAGCGTAGGTCATCACCTGAATCACCGAGCCACTCCCCGGCAAATCTCCCTTACCTAAAGACATCGAGCTTCCCCCCTTGCGGACCGGATTCCCAGTCATCACACTCAAAAACGCATCCAACCCACCAATATCACACTCCCCCTTCGCTGCCGAAGTCCGATAGTACATTGGCACAACAATCTTCGCATTTAGCACATCCAAAGCCTGCTTCGCTTCCTGCGGATTATAAGCCTTTGCGCCACCGCCCACTGGCAAAAACACGACATCCGGGCGACCGATCAAAATCTTCTGCTCAAGCGAAATCGGGGCCGCAGTCCCACCCAAATGCACCAGATTCAAACCACCCTGCGTCCAGCGCCAAGCTACATTTCGACCGAATCTCTTCCCGCCAACTCGATCGTGATCCGTCCCAATCCCCTGCACCTTAAATCCATTGATGTCATACGAACCCGCTTCGACAAGTAACTTCGGATTCCCCGGCACAACATCCACCGCACCCTCATCGAGAAGTTGGCTACTAATCATCACCAAATCCGCCGCCACCTTCGGCGCACGATAGCCCGCAGTACAGCCCGCACTTCGGAACGGGTTTACCAAAATCCGTCGTCCCCCGCCCGTAAACAGGAAGCACATATGCCCTAAATATTGAATCGCCACTCCACCGGATTGCGATCGCGCCACCTCCGGTAAAACAGACGGCAAAGCACCCGCAACGAAGCCCGCCCCTGCGACCTGAATAAACTGCCTGCGTTTCATACTCCCTCACACCAATTGTTTTGATTTTGTTTTGAACTATTGACTTTCAATCGATCGTAAAAAGTTCCGCAACAGTTGCTTACCAGAATTCGTCAACACGCTTTCTGGATGAAACTGCACCCCTTGAATGTGCGGATACTCGCGGTGGCGAACGCCCATAATCGTCTCATCCTCGACCCAAGCCGTAATCTCTAGGACTGCCGGACAACTCGATCGATCGATAACCAGACTATGATACCGAGTTGCGGTCATCGGATTGTCGAGTCCTTGAAAGACTCCGACATCCGAATGATTCACCTGCGAAGTTTTGCCGTGCATCAACACCGGAGCCGAGACAATCTCTCCGCCAAATACTTGCCCAATGCTCTGATGCCCCAGACAAACCCCCAAAATTGGAGTCGTCACGCCCAATTGCCGAATCAACTCCATCGAAATTCCAGCATCTTCAGGTCGTCCCGGTCCCGGTGAAATGACGATCGCATCCGGGTTTAATTCGCGAACTTGATCCAGCGTAATCTGATCATTGCGATAAACCTGGATATCCGATGCGATCGCAAATTCTTCGCCCAGTTCTCCCAGGTATTGAACGAGGTTGTAAGTGAAACTGTCGTAGTTATCGATCACCAAAATCATGGAAGACTGCCTTGAATCAGTCTTCTCAGTTTCTCATACGATTTTGGATTTTAACGGGGAGCGCAGCGATCGAATTTAGAGAATCGCCTGCAAAACGAGCCAAAGTTTTGGAAAAAGAATACAGCCTGCCACGAGAACGGCTGCGATCGCGGACACTAAAACGGCTGCCGCTGCACAATCTTTGGCGATTTTTGCTAGTTCGTGATAGGTCTGCTTGACGCTCAGATCGACGACAGATTCGATCGCAGTATTTAACAATTCCATCGCTAGAACCAGCCCGATCGTTAACCCAATCACTGCCAGTTCAACAACGCTCGCGCGCAGGAGTAAGCCAAATCCGATCGCGATCGATCCCAGACACACATGAATTCTGAAATTTCGCTGCGTCAGAAATGCGTAACTCACTCCCATCCAGGCGTAACGAAAGCTGGTGAAGAGCGTCGGCGCAACTTGCCAAGCCATATCCCGTTCAGGTTTGACGAGCGGGACGACTTTGGGGCGTTTTGGGGACTGAGTTGGGACTTCTTGAGACATACACGAGACCAGGTGAAGAACCAGTGAAGATACTTTAGCAATACCCTCATGGCACGGTTATCGCATCAGATTACAAAACACAGTATTGCAACAATGTTAGGAAAGGTAAAGCTTGACGTTAGAAAATAAAGCTTAAGAAAAGACAGATGCTCAGAACTTAAGGTTTCTAACATTTTCTATCGTTTCGCCTCCAAACCGACTACATCTAGTAGAATCTGCTGCTGATCTAACATTCGCAGCAAACTCGCATCATCGGGATGATCCCACCCTAAAAGGTGGAGCAATCCATGCGCTGCGAGCCAAGCCAGTTCCGTCTCTAAATTGTGAGGAGCCGCCTGTCGATCGGCCGTTTCAACCGAGATGACAATATCTCCCAAGTAGAGCGGTTCTGCATCAAATTCGTCAATCTGCGGACAGTCTACTTCTAGAGCAGCAAAAGCGAGTACGTCGGTTGGCTGATTTTTGTCTCGATAACTCTGGTTGAAAGACTGAATTTCTCGATCGTCCGTCAGTCTCAGGCTCAATTCGTAGTTTTCCTGTGGATGGAGCGGTTCTCCGTCGAGTTCAGGTCGCAAAATCTCCAACCATTGCCGAAACCAAATCTCCCAGGTTTCTGGCTGAATCGGCAGATCTTGGTGAAAACAATCCTGCACACTTAATTCGACTTGCATCAGCGGGTCAGATAAGAAAGAACGACGAGCGTACCTAATAAACCGATCGTGGTCAAGGCAAAGTGAAAAATGGATGTTCCTCGCTTGCGCACCATATTTCGCATTGCCAGTTTGACGTAGCTCGGCTTTGGCTCTTGTGGAGTTTCAGAGCGTGGGGTTTCAGGAGAATCTGTCATGATAGGTTTCAGGTAGGGCAATTCCTAATGTAACAAGTTAAGCGCCTTTGCTGAAGTTTGATACCCTACTAGTACATTTCTTGTTTTTGATGCTCATGACTCGTCTGACCACAACGCTAGAAGCCATTCTCTATCTCAAGGCGCAACCGATGACGATCGCGCAATTAGCTGAATTGGCAGGCTTCGATCGTAAAACGACCGAAGAAGGCTTAATGGAGTTGATGTCGGAATATGCTCACCGAGATGGCGCATTAGAAATTGCGGAAACAGAGTCAGGATACAGTCTACAACTGCGCGAAACCTATCAGAATTTGATCAATGCGCTGATTCCTGCTGATATCGGAGTCGGAGCGCTGAGAACCCTGGCAGTGATTGCACTCAAGGGACCACTCAGCCAGACAGAACTGGTTGAAATTCGTGGGTCAGGCGTGTATCAGCACATTCCTGAGTTAGTCGAGTTAGGATTTGTGCGAAAACGCAAAAATTCAGATGGTCGATCGTCACTGGTGCAAGTGACCGACAAATTCCATCAGTACTTCCAGATCAATCAAGATATCGGGCAGTTGATTCAGAAGAAACCGAAGGCAGAAGAGACTGTAGAGGAACCGGGATCAGAATTGATCGCGACAGAATCATCAGAGGAAGTGCTGGTTATCGCTGAGGAATCAACCTTCGTTGAGACGATCGCAGACCGCTAGGATTCGAGCTTCGTCCCACATTGCGAACAAAAACGATCGCTTTCTTTTATCTTCGTCCCACATTGCGAACAAAACTGAGCATGAGAAGTGCTAGATGAATGTGAGGTTGCGGTTGCCATCCGGAGATTCATATTCCCCATGTTCATTTCCATTGGCTCCATCCGCATCGACATATTGCCCATCCGAAGCGGTTCTAGGGGCTTCATGTCCGGCATTCTAGAAGGATTAGACGTGACTCGCTGGAACGGGATTTCTTCGGTTCCGATCATCAGCGGCACTTCACTCAGCAAGCTAATTCCATTTGCTTGCAGTCGCAAATAAGACGTGCGTGCAGATTCAATCTGCAAAATGAAGCCGACATGATTCTTAAACAGCTTTGGCGGTTCTGACCAAGCACCCAGTGATAAACTCATTTGCTGGCTTTGTTGCTGTCCAGCACTCCGATGTGCCCAGGTAATGACTGTTTGAACGCCGACATTTTCGATCGTCAAGCTTTGCCCTTGCCCTAAATCTGCTGAGTAAGTCATGACCAAATTTCGACAGAACTCCTTAATGTGTTCATTGTAGTTTCGATGACAGCGGCAAACCAGTTCGTTATATTTCTTGATTCCTAAAATGACGAATTTCGTATTCAGCTTTACAGCTTAAAAAGTTCAGTCAATTCTATTAATCAAGAGAGCGCTATGGTGATTTGTTGTGAAGTTAGCAAACTATGATCCGGGACATTTCTATGACGAGTTGTTTGATGCGTCGGGTCGTCCTCGTCCAGAAGTCGTTCCGTTAGTCGATCGCATTAATTCTTTATCGATCGAAGAAATTCAGCACCGTCAACAAGCTGCCCAGATTGCGCTATTCAAGATGGGGGTGACGTTCAATGTCTATGGCAATGAAGAGGGGACTGAAAAGATTTTTCCGTTTGATATTGTGCCCCGGACGATCGCAGCTTCAGAATGGCAGTTTTTAGAAAAAGGACTGAAGCAGCGAATTGTAGCGCTGAATCATTTTTTAGCGGATGTCTATGGCGAACAGAAGATTGTTCAAGATGGCATCATTCCTGCTGATATTGTGTTTTCTTCGCGAGGATTTCTCAAGCCCTGTGTGGGGTTAAAGCCACCGAAAGGAATTTGGTCGCATATTAGCGGCATGGACTTAGTTCGCGACCATACAGGCGAATGGTACATTCTCGAAGACAATCTGCGCTGTCCTTCTGGAGTCTCGTATGTGCTAGAAAGTCGGCGGATCATGAAAAGTACGCTGCCTCTGGTGTTTAATCGGATGCACATTCAGCCTGTAGAAGAGTATCCGAGCTATCTGCTCGAAACCTTGCTCAATCTCGCGCCCGATTACATTGAAAATCCAACCGTTGTCCTGCTGACTCCAGGAATTTATAACTCTGCCTATTTTGAGCATTCGTATTTAGCGCAGCAGATGGGAGTTGAACTGGTCGAAGGTCGCGATCTGGTCGTCTCAGATGGTTATCTTCAGATGAGGACAACAAAGGGACTCAAGCGAGTTGATGTGATCTATCGACGAATCGACGATGAATTTATTGATCCATTAGCCTTTCGACCTGAATCGTTACTTGGTGTTCCGGGGTTGATGGAAGTCTATCGATCGGGTCGGTTAGGCTTAGCCAATGCGTTAGGAACTGGGATTGCAGATGACAAAGTGATCTATGCTTATGTGCCAGAGATGATTCGCTACTATCTAGGTGAAGAAGCAATTCTCTCGAACGTGCCCACTTATTTATGCTGGGAACCTTCGCAGCTTAGCTATGTGCTAGCTAATTTAGATAAACTAGTCGTCAAAGCAGCGAATGAATCGGGTGGATACGGCATGTTGATTGGGTCACAATCGACTCAGGCTGAAAGAGAAGAATTTGCCGCAAAAATCAAAGCCTCTCCTCGAAATTACATCGCTCAACCCACTCTTTCTTTGTCGCGCGTACCTGCATTGATAGGGGATGAATTTGAAGGCTGTCACGTGGATTTACGTCCTTACATCTTGTATGGAGAAGAGATTTATATCACGCCGGGAGGCTTGACTCGGGTTGCTTTGAAACGCGGCTCATTAGTCGTCAATTCTTCGCAAGGTGGCGGATATAAAGATACTTGGGTTGTTAGCTAGAGAGTAAAACTATGCTGAGTCGAGTTGCAGATTCAATCTACTGGATGAATCGCTATGTAGAGCGTACTGAGAACATTGCTCGCTTCATTAATGTGAACTTAAATCTGTCTTTAGATTCTCCGATCGGGGTTGTTCAACAGTGGGAGCCTTTGATCCGAACAACGGGAGATTTAGCAATTTTTCAACAGAAGTATGGAGACGCGACAGCAGACAATGTGATTCGGTTTTTGACCTTTGATAAAACCTATCCGAATTCGATTATTTCTTGTCTGAATGCGGCACGTGAAAATGCTCGATCGGTCAGAGAAATTATTTCTTCTGAAATGTGGCAGCAGATCAATGCGTTCTATCACTTTGTGAATGATGCCGCTGTTGCAGATCAGCTTGATTTTCCAACTTTCTTTAGTGAAGTCAAGCTAGCAAGTCATCTATTTGCGGGAATTGCCAGTGCAACCATGACGCACAGCGAAGCATGGCATTTTGGACTGATCGGACGATGGCTAGAACGATCGGATAAAACCAGTCGCATTGTGGATGTGAAGTACTTTATTTTGCTTCCTTCAATTCGAGATGTGGGAACGACTTTAGATCAATTGCAGTGGATGGCATTACTCCGGTCTGCGAGTGCTTATGAAATGTACCGCAAACGAGGCGTACACCGAATTACACCTACTTCTGTCGCCGAATTTTTAGTCTTAGATCGAGAATTTCCGCGATCGATTCGATATTGCATTCGCCAAGCTGAGCGATCGCTGCATCAGATTACAGGCACTCCTGAAGGAACCTGGAACACCTCAGTGGAACGATCTCTGGGGAGGCTGCGAGCAGACTTAGACTATCTCACGATCGAAGATGTGATGGAATCGGGATTGCACGAATTTCTAGATAACTTGCAGCAGCGGATGAACGATGTCGGAATTCGGCTGTCCGAGACTTTTTTTGCCGTGCAGCCTTTGTAGAAATTACCCAGTTTCGTGGGTCGGTGCGATCGTAAGTCATCTCCGTGCAATTCGCAATTTAATGTAGTCAAAATTACATTGACTGAATTAAACGACTCTTGCTAAATGTTCAAAACAAAGTAAAGCCGCAAGCGGTTCTTAGTAAAGACTCAATAAAGAACAGCGGGATTTTGCTTAATTTTCATCGCAACTCAGTAATTTGATACAAGCATCTGTCCTAAGTACGGATGCCACTTGATTGCGACCCTAACTAACCGTATTATTACGTATATTTACCCGTATTAATACGGTCAACTCAGATTTAGACCTGCTCAACATTTGTTCTTTAGCTTGCTGCTTCTACTGAAGTAGAGGCGAGTTTTACTGTACCCGGAAGATTGTTGATGTTTACAGCGAGAGCGAACCAACCTTTGTCAGCTTCTGATCCATCCAATTCTCTAATCATTGAGGCTGAGATCCCAGCAGCTTCGATTTTAGAGGTTCCGACTATCGAAGCAACCTATCCGCTTTCCCCGATTCAGCAGGGGATGTTGTTTCATCACCGATATGAACCCGAATCGGGAGTAGATATCGAGCAAGTCGTGTGTAAGTTGGACGAAGCACTGAACGTTGCGCACTTTATCCAAGCTTGGCAGCAAATTGTCGATCGACATCCAGTTCTGAGAACGCGATTTGGCTGGAACGATCAGAACGAACCGATGCAGCAAGTTCTGAAGTCAGAAGTGATCACTATCGATCGCTACGATTGGCAAAAAATTGTTCCGACTCGGCAAGCTTGGCAATTCAATGACTTTCTCCATCACGATCGCCAAAAAGGATTCGATTTTTCTGGTTCGCTCATGCGGTTTGCACTCTTGCGAACTGCACCGAGAGAATGGCGATTTGTTTGGACGTTTCATCACATTTTGCTAGATGGGCGATCGATGACGCAAATTTTGCAAGAAGTATTTGCGCTCTATGACGGAGCCAAATCGCTGCCTTCCCATCGTCCTTTCCAAGATTACATTCAGAAATTACAACAGCAAAATACATCAGACTCTCAAGCTTATTGGCAAACGCTCTTAAAAGGGTTCACAACCCCAACCCCCTTGCTCAATGCTCCGCCGCTCCACCCTGTCGAAACTCGCACTGGACATCGCACGGCTCAAGTTCGCTGCTCGGAGCCATTGACTGAGGCACTCAAATCATTTGCTCAGCAGCACAATCTAACGCCTAATACCTTAGTTCAAGCAGCTTGGGCAGTGCTACTGCATCGATATAGTCGTGAAGCCTCGATCGTCTTTGGAGTGACGAGAGCTTGTCGGAGATCATTACTCTCTGACGGAGACTCGATCGTCGGCGTGATGATGAATACCTTGCCTGTGCGAGTCAATATTTCAGATGAAACGACCGTTCTGCCCTGGCTACAAGAATTGCGATCGCAGCATCTCGCAATTCGCCCTCATGAAAATACGCCTTTATCTGAGGTACAAGCTTGGAGCGACCTGCCACGCGGGACAGGACTATTTGAGAGCATTGTTGTCTTTGAGCATGAAACCTTCAACGATCGACTCAAACAAGGAGAGCATCGCCGCTTTGAACTGATCGAACAGCCTTCATTCCCGCTCGTTCTGATTGGCAGCTTAGGCAATGCTTTGGAGTTGAAGCTTTCCTACAATCGACAAAGATTCACGCCTGAGACGATTCAACGCATGTTAGGTCATCTGCAAATGCTGCTGCATGGCATGATTGCAAATCCACAGCAAAAACTTTCACAACTGCCGCTCCTTACTGCTCCCGAACGTCAGCAACTCTTATCTGACTGGAATGCGACTATTGCGCCCTATGCAGAACAACTTTGTATTCATCAACTCTTTGAAGCTCAGGTTGCCAAAACGCCCGATGCGATCGCAACTGTATTTCACCAAACATCGCTCACTTATGCTGAACTCAACCAACAAGCGAATCAAATTGCCCACTATCTCAGATCGACTGGAGTAAAAGCAGGACAGTTTGTTGCCGTGTTTCTTGATCGTGGATTGGAGATGATCCCGGCACTGCTCGGCATTCTCAAAGCTGGAGCCGCCTATATTCCCCTTGAGACAAGCTTTCCCAATGCTCGAATTGAATGGATTCTGGAGTCGCTTGCCGTGGGGACTGTCATGACTCAATTGCGCCACATTCCAACCTTTGAAGCAATTCGTTTGCCAAAGCTAGAACAGATTCTCTGTCTAGATGTGAACTATCCCGTGTTCTCAGAAGTTCCAGTCTCGACTCAAGCAGAGATTCAGCAATGTTCGATCGAGAATTTGCCGCTGCATTGCACCTCTGAGGACACAGCCTACGTAATTTTTACATCTGGCTCAACGGGCACTCCGAAGGGCGTTGTTGTCAAGCATAAGCCTGTGATCAATTTGATCGAATGGGTGAATCGAACCTTCAAGATCAATCCGCGCGATCGTGTTTTGTTCATGACTTCGCTCTGCTTTGACCTCTCGGTTTATGACATCTTTGGGTTACTTGCAGCAGGCGGATCGATTCAAATTGCGTCGAGTGAGGATGTCCGCGACCCTCAAGTGTTGATCAACCTGTTAAAAACTGAACCGATTACTTTTTGGGATTCTGCGCCACCCGCATTACAACAGCTTGCATCGCTTTTCCCCTCACTGCTCGATCGTCCTTCTTCGCTCCGACTTGTCTTTATGAGTGGCGATTGGATTCCGGTGACTTTACCTATCGCAGTGCAAAAAACCTTTCCAGGCGTTGAAGTCATCTCACTCGGAGGTGCGACAGAAGCAACCGTCTGGTCAAATTACTATCGCATCGATCGAGTTGAGGCGCATTGGAAAAGCATTCCTTACGGCAAGCCCATTCAGAATGCTCAGTACTATGTCTTAGATGCACAGTTTAATCCCTGTCCAATTGGGGTTACTGGTGAACTTTACATTGCTGGAGACTGTCTTGCCTCGGGCTACACCGATCCGGTCAAAACCGCAGAACGCTTTCTCCCAAATCCATTTGATCCGAATTCAACGCTTTATCGCACAGGAGATCTTGCCCGATTTTTTGCAGATGGCAATCTTGAATTTTTAGGGCGAATTGACCATCAAGTGAAAGTTCGCGGCTACCGGATTGAACTGGGTGAAATTGAAGGAGTGCTTGCTCAACATCGATCGATTAAAGCCGCGATCGTGATTGCCCGAGAAGATCAACCCGGAGAAAAACGGCTTGTCGCTTATCTGGTTGCTCAATCTGGATTAGATGCGAATACAGTGCGACAACATCTGCGAGAGAAGCTTCCAGAGTATATGATTCCATCAGCGATCGTGTTTCTCGAAACAATTCCTCTAACTCAGAATGGCAAAGTTGATCGCCGTGCTTTACCGATTCCTGAAGCAACGCGGGTTGAGATCAATGATGTGATTGAACTGACTCAAAACCCATTAGAGCGGCAACTGATGTTCATTTGGGAGAAAGTTCTCGAAATTCAGCCGATCTCGCTGACTGACTATTTCTTCGTTCTCGTCGGAATTTCACTGTATGCGGTGTAGATGTTTGACCAGATTGTAAAATCATTTGGTAAGCAGTTTTCGGTTGCCACTCTGTTTCAAGCACCCACGATCGAGCAATTTGCAGAAATTATTCGAGACGGGCAAGCGGTTGATCCCTGGGCAATTATCGAAATCAATCCGTTAAATGGGAAAAAGCCACCGCTATTTTGGTGTCAGAACTATGGAGATATGATCCCGCACCTTGATCCTGATCAGCCTTTCTTTGCCTTAGAGTCAGGCTATCAGCAGGTGAAACAGCCTCAGACTCATGTAAAAGACTGGGCAGCAGGCTATGTCGATCGCATTCGGGCAATTCAGCCTCAGGGTCCCTATTTCATCGGGGGCTATTGTTTCGGCGGATATATTGCCTTGGAGATTGCCCAGATTTTGCGATCGCAAGGTCAAGAAGTCGGACTGCTCACTTTAGTGGAGACATTTGGACCCAATGCGCCGCATTATCAGCGAAAAAGGCTCACGATGCGAAACGCAATCCTGCACACAACCAGCATCCGTCGTCGGGTTCTCTCAGCATTTGAGAGTCATTGGCATGAGCTAGAAGATCGCAAAATTGCCCAAAAGACGGGCGGCAGACTTGTCAAAGTTGTGATGCCCCCATTTGAGCCGATTCGGCAAGCCGTTCAGAACTATGACATTCAACCTTACGATGGGCGAGTCGTTCTCTTTGTCGGTGAATTAACTCCGCTCACATCGAGATTTGCGCCAAAGTCATTTTGGGATGATGTCTTTGTCGGAGACTTGACGATCGCACCGGTTAAGGGCACTCATGACACCGTGGTCTATCACAACAATGGGCGAGATTTGGTCAATCGGATTCAGGCTCAAATTACTTCAGCAGGAGATAGTAAAGCTGCCCGGTGGCATTAATTAACCCTGCTTCATTCCCCGCTTGCACGCCAGTTCCAGTAAAGATATCGACTCGACCCGCGCCAATAATTGCGCCGCCAGTGTCTTGGTCTAATACAAACCGATTCACCGATCTCGGTTCTAATTGTTTTTGCGAATTCGCGATCGGAAGTTGTGTCTGAATCAAGGCTAACGCACCCGGTGGCATCAAAGATTTATCGGTTGCAATCGAACGATCGCTCGTTAAGGGAACGCCCAGACTTCCCAATGCAGGCGCACCAAAAGTATTTCTAAAAAATACAAACCGTCGATTTCGAGGCAAATACACATCTAAATCTTTGGGGTTGGCTTGAAAGTGTTTCAAGACATTTGGCAGGTTTAGATCTTCTAATTTCAGCTTGTTGTCTTTGATCAGTTCTCGTCCGATGCCACTGTAGGGCTGATCGGTAATCCCTGCGACCCCGATCGTCATCGTCGTCCCATCGGTCAAATTCAATCGCGCTGATCCCTGCACTTGAATCAGAAATGCCTCCATGCGATCGCGCATCCAGACCAATTCTGATCCCCGCAATTTTCCTTTGCTTGCCTGTAGTCCGTCTGCTCCTTCGAGTTCTAAGCGAGTCGGATGGGGCTTTTTCCACTGCGAGAATCCCGCAGGCAAGGCATAAAGCGGGTAGCGATATTCAGCCGTCCGTTTCCGACTGGCAGTGTGAACTGGCTCAAAGTATCCGGTAAAGGCAACGGTTCCCTGATTATCCTTTCCGGTCGATTGATAAACGACGAATTCTTTCGCGATCGCGTTTGAGAGTGCTGCTTCTGATTTTGCCGTGGCTAGGAGTTGGCGGAATCGTCTCAAACTGCGAATGACGCGATCGCGTGTTATTTCTTTGACTGGATATTTCTGATATGCCTGAACCGCTCTCTGCGTCTGAAGATATCTCAAGCTTTGGTCAATCGCGCCAAGCATAGCGCGACGATCGCGCAAAATCTGATCATCGACTGCGATTGAAGTTTGAGCGAGCGGTTTGAGCGGAACTTGAGCAGGTTTAGTCACAGGCTGCGGCTGTGCCAGCAGCGAAATTGCAGGCGTACCCAGCAGCAACAGACTCGAAAGAATCAGCGATCGTTTCATGTGAGGGAATGGACAGAGGGTAATCAAAACCGACAATAGATTACCCCTACAAGTTCCACCCCAGCAAGTGAATCAAGAAACTGCAATCCCAGATCAATTGGAGATGACAAGTTCCACTGATTCAAAAATTAATAGCGATCGACGCTCCCAGCAAATAACGGCTCGACCCGCAGACTCACCACACGGGCTGGACGAACCACCATATATTCGCCTTGAACATTCTTAATCGGTACGCTAATAAAATCTTCAGAAGCCGCTTTCGGCATCAGTTCGCCACTGTACCACTTCTGAAATTCTTGAATCGTGGGGAAGCGCACCTCTTCGCGGTGTCCTCCCTCCATCATGATGTGTACAGAAAATTCGCTAGGGGTTCTAGGCATCTGAGTTTCCTCTCAATTGAGCGCGATCTCGTCGGACATCGCACAGGACAGACTCAGTATGGGCGGAGCGTCAGGAGAACTATCAATTTGGAGATTGAATTTTGGATCTCAGATTTTGGATTGAAAAAGGGTAAAAGCTAAAAATTAAGCTTCCAGGCATGATATCGATTTCGTTATTTTTGTTACCGAACTTTACGTAGCATTTCTAAACTTTGGAAAGCAGATTTTAGCGATTCGAGAACCGCATTCGTTTGATTCGGGGATCGAATATAAATCTTGTAAATGTATTGAGAATGTCCTTCTATCTTTAGGAAGAAAGATTAGAATAGCAGGTGTCAAATTTACTTCATAAAAACCTGGCAACATTGTTCTACTGAGTTGCAAAAAGTTTATAAAGGCTGAAGCGACTTCTTAGAATCTGTTAAAATGTACGAAGTAAATTCGACACATAAAGATACAAGCTGGTTTGTCTAACCGGATTTTGATGTCTCGCTTCGCCCGTAATGGCTTCATTTGAATTTGTAGACACTTCACGGACGGACTTCACTTCTACACATTTTTCACCAGTTCGAGGAACGTTTCAGCATGAGCTTTCGGAAACCTGGTGGCTCCGCGCCAGAGCGCGATCGTCATCGTCACAATACCATTGCAGTTTCGGGTTGGATCTTACATCCCCTTTCTGCCCCCCCTCACCAACCGCCGAATCAGAACTACATAGATCTACTTGCCCCCTTGCGTCGCAAGCTAGACAATCTCAAAATTACGAATCCCAAGTTCGCTCATTTTGTTGCAGAGCATATTCCTGCTCAATGCCCGTTTGAGCGAACGGTTACGCTTTTCGGAAAGACAATTTTTCGCATCCCGCCTTTGTGCAAACTGAATCCGTTATACGAAGAAGTCGTTGGATTACGGTTTCGCGCTCTGTGCTATCTCGCTGACGAATGCGGCGAAGATATCAGCCAGTATTGCTAAAGTTTCACCCTCTTGTCTTGTACAGCAGCGGTTTCTCTCGAAGCCGCTTTTTTATATTTCTAAATTTAGTACTTTACAAGTTTAAATACTTGTGAAATCAGGTGATTACAAAACCCTAAACTTTAGTTTCAAAGACTCGATCTTTGGGGACAAAGTGGTATTTTTGAAATTGAGGTTAGTCGATAACTTCCCTGGCAGATCAAACAGCCAAATCTAGTTCCATCTAGTTAAACAAAGAGAGGTCAAACTGCTGTTTCACTTTACATCTGTCTCGTTCAACAACACCCAAGACCACGCATCTGATATTTCCTATTCTGGCGTACCTGAGAGTCTTTAATAAGTTGGGACTTAAAATTAAGTGTCCAATTTGTTCAACTCTATCTAGAATGGATTAACGTGAGGAAATCACTCAGAGTGTAGGACTTGGGTGTTGTTGTAATTTTAAATAGAAGGCAGATTTCAGCATGGCGATCATTGCTCTCAAAGCGTGGTATCTGGAACAGTATGAACCCATTCGGGAACTTGAAAAACGTCCCCACGATTTGAGGTTGAGCAAGAATAGTCTGTTGAAGTCGGGATTGCGAGCGGACTTTTTAGAAGACAGTGCTGAGGTGAAGAAATCAGTCTGGTTTCAACGCTATCTCCTGGGTGAAATTGTCGAGTTTTATATTGAAGGCAGTGGCGGTTACGCGATTTCCAATATTGATCTCTCGAGCCACGAAATCTATTTTTCCAAACAAGAAGTGATGGCGAATTTAGAGCCTGAAATCTTCTTTTCCTATCAGAATGAGTTTGATGAGTCGAGTGATCTGATCCGCGAAGAACTGATTTCAGTGGTCGAAAGCTTAAATCGTCGATCGCGACTCCCTCTGATCCTGCGCGAATCGCATCGATTGAGTGAAGGGGCAGTGCGCTTAAATAGTTCTCTAATGCGATCGATCCGCCAATGTCTTTTATTGGTTGGAGATGCAACCTCGATCGCGCAAATTTCTGATTCGCCGCCGCTGTTGATCCCGAGTCCGAAAGTTTGTGTTGAGACTGGATATGCCCTGAGTAGCAAACGCACAGAACAGGTGATGCTGGTGCAAATGGAGCGGGCGGATATGCCGGGATATTTTCCGTTTGATTTGCCAAGTCAGAACCGATTGACCTTCAAGGACAAGGCACAATTGAAGAAATTATTGCCGAAAGCAATTGAGTCTCAGTTGCATCGGTTCAACTTGTTTTAAGCAAAACTGCCACTAGGGAGTTTAGACTAAAGCGCGATCGGTTAAAATTTCGTAACCTGTTTCTGTCACCAGAACGGTATGTTCAAACTGGGCAGATAAGGAGCGATCGACCGTTACTGCTGTCCAGCGATCGGGTAAAACTCTTGTGTTTTTTGACCCTGCATTGACGATCGGTTCGATCGCTAAAGTCATGCCTGCTTTTAGTTTCACATTGGGCATCTGGTAGGTTCGGAAATTAAAGACAGAAGGTTCTTCGTGGAGATTGCGCCCGACCCCGTGACCTGTGAAATCCTCGACGATTTTGAAGCCGTTTTCTTCGACGTAATCCTGAATCGCGCCAGCTAATTCTAGTAAGAATGCGCCTGCACGGACTTTCTCGATACCTTTATAGAGCGCTTGCTCAGCAACATGAATCAGTTTAGCCGCATCAGGGGAGACTTCACCGACTGCGATCGTAATGCAGGAATCGCCGTGAAACCCTTCAAAGAAAGCGCCTGTATCGACTTTGAGAACATCTCCGGTGTGAATCACTTTCTTTTTGTGAGGAATGCCGTGAACGACCTCGTGATTAAGGCTAGAGCAGATGGAAGCAGGGAAACCGTGATAGCCTTTGAAGCTAGGAGTCGCACCCATTTCACGAATGCGTTTTTCGGCATAGATATCGAGATCTAGGGTGGTCATTCCAGGCTGCACCATTTCTGAGATCTCTTTCAAGACGGTGGCAACGATTCGCGCTGCTTGGCGCATGATTGCGATTTCTTCAGCCGATTTGAGTTCGATGCCTCGTCGTCTCTTTGAAGATTGCGGAAGGAGATTGCTCAGAATGTTCATGAAAGTCGATTGTTAAGGAAATTGTCTGCTTTACTAAGTTAGCTCAAACTAGGGTAACCATCGCGGGTGAAGTCCTCGAAATGGTAATTCTTCCGGTTGGGTTTTGGCATTGAGATCGCCTTTGAGCGGCAGTAGCCAAAGTTTGCTATTGGATAGGTCTTGCCCAACTTCTGCTTTTGCTCGATCGTCTGCCTGAGTCTGATCGAAAATCAGTGCCTTGCCATCGGGCGCTAGATCAACTTCAATTTCTCTTTGATTTGGCAGTAATACGAGTGGGCGCAGGGTTTGCTCCATCGGTTTCCCTTCTCTTGCGGCTTTGAGATCGATCGCGGCTAGGTACGGCTGCTCTTGAAAGTTTGTGCCCTGAATCAGATTGGTCAGGAGGCAGTACAAAACCTGATTGTTGGGATCAAATTCAGCCTTGAGAATTGAGCCAGGAATTCGGAGAATTTCTTTTTGTACGCCTTGGGAAACGAGGAACATCGATCGAGTGTAATCGGTGTTGAATTTCACCATTGCAGCAGCACTTCCGTCTTGAGAGAAGCTGAGGATTGTGCCAAATTTAGGCAGAAAATCGAGATTGGAGCGGGAGGGTTCACCTTGCGAGTTGAGGGGCAGAATGGCGAGTCCTTGTCCTTGAGCGACCGCTAGGGATTCTCCATCGGGGGCAATGAGGAAGTCGCCTCCGGTTTGTTTATTATCGATCGCTTGGGCGGGTTGATCGGCTCGAAGAATCCAGGCACCGACATCGTTTGGATCGCGACGACTCAACCGTTGCACTACAATCACGTTGCCATCTTGAGAGAGATCAAATTTCAGATTTTGATAGTCGCGATTGTCCAAAACTTGCGTGATTTGACCGGGTTGGGTTGGAGTGGCAGAGACTGTAGTCTCAGTTGCACCTAACTGCGCGGGATCATTGAGTTGAATTCCAGTCCCCACAGTGTAGAGTTTTTGTTCAGCGAGCGATTGCGGCGGATTCGTCCGTTCGATCGCGCTAAATAGAATCTTGTCATTTCCGGGATAGGACTTAAAATCCATGACGCTAAGATTCTCAGGGGTGAGGACTTTTTTATCCTGCTTGGTCAAGTTGTAGAGAATCAGTCGTCCCGCTTCGTTTCCTTCTGCACCGATAAAAGCAAAGACGCGATCGCGGCTACTAAATTTTTCGCTAAAGGGTTGTAGGATGCCGTTGTTTGTCCCTTCTTTGCTGAAGCGATCGCGGGCATTTTCAAGTGAGAGGGTAAATTCTGCCCCGTAGGGTGCAGGCTGCTCAAGCGTATAGGCCATGCGTCGTCCTGCCCAACTGACTTTGCCTTTAAGTTCGGGCTGAATTTTGAGTCCTTTTTCGACGCTAGGATGATCCATTGGGCGACTGAACGTGAGCAAAAATGCGCGATCGTCTGATCCAATTTGCTTTCCTTGCCAAGTAAAATCGCGAACTCTGGGCGCACTGCGATCGCCACTGAGGAGGAGAATTCCGATCAGAAAAGCAGTAGCGAGCATGAGCGCGATTGCGACTCGATCGAGCGGTTGCGGAAACTTGCGAAGGGATTCACGAGACGTTTGCATAGTGATCTTCTCGAACGTTGCTTGATTTTACGCGATCGGTGACAGCCCAAATTTGCTGAACAGAGGAAGCCGTTTAGTGAGAATGATAGAGTTCATTCTTGATTTTTCTTAAGCAAGTATTTTACATAAACTCGATCGCATCTCACTGTTTCAATCCCCGACGCTGGCTGATATCCATTTTTCTCATAAAGTTGAACCGCTTCTTTCAAAATGCTGGCAGTTTCGATCCAGATTTGCTCAAAGCCTTTTTGAGCGATCGCGCTTTCCAATGCACTGAGCAAAAACTTTCCTAATCCACATCCTCGCGCTTCAGGCAGCAAGTACATCTTACGAATTTCGACTGCATTCTTCCCTCTAGAAATCGGATAATAGGCAGCCGTTCCGACCAATTGATTGCTCCGTTCAACCACCCAAAATTCGCCATTTTGATAAAACGTTTCGACTTCTAAAACATCGCGATCGGCTCCATCGGGTTCTTGAGTCAGTCCATATTCTGCTAAGACCGAACCAACGAGATGAAAAGCGATTGAGCGATCGCCGGGTTGCCAAGCTCGGATCAAAAAATCTTTATACTGCATTAGCTATGAATTCGAGGTTGCGGATAGAGAGTCGAGAGAATCTGACTCTCAACTTCTGCTAACGCTTCCAAGCGTTGAGTCATTTGCGATTTTTCAAAGTAAGTATCCGCGAGAGTCCAGTACACGCCGTAATGTCGAGCCTCAGAAGCCATCAATGCCCGATAGAATCTTGCCAATTCTTGATCTTCGCAATGCGTCGCTAAAAGTCCCAACCGCTCATGACTCCGCGCTTCGATTAACCCAGAAACAAGCAGAGAATCCAACAGACGATCGGGTTCTTCGCGGCGGATTTGTTTGTTTAAACTTGCGCCATAAGGAGGGGGCGCAAGCGGCGCGAGGGGGATGTCACGGCGTTCTAAAATTTGGTTCACTTGCTCGAAGTGTTCGAGTTCTTCTTGAGCAATAGCGGTGAGCGATCGCACTAATTTTGCGCTAGAAGGATAGCGAAACATCAGATTCAGCGCCACCCCGGCAGCTTTACGCTCACAGTGCGAATGATCCAGCAAAATTGTGTTTAGATTAGCCAAGGCTTGCTCGACCCAAGCGAACGTTGTCGGCTGCTGCAAAAAGCGAATCGTCGGCAAAGAAGAAACCACGGAACCCCTCATGATTTGGTTATTGTTTGCAATTTTAACGGCTTTCTTCGAGTCTTTGAAGGATGTTTCGAGTAAACAGAGTCTTAGAAGTTTAGATGTCTATATTGTGGCTTGGACTGCGAATATTTTTGCGGTAATGTTCCTGTTACCGTTTCTGTTAATTGCTGGCATTCCCAAGATAGAATCTCCGTTTTGGATTGCATTATTCATTGGAGGCACTTTAAATGTTATTTCGTTTACGCTCTATATTCGTGCCCTTCAAATTGCAGATTTATCTTTAACAGTTCCGCTCGTCACGCTGACTCCATTGTTTTTACTAATCACATCGCCATTGATTGTGCATGAAAATCCGACCGTTGCAGATGCGATCGGGATTTTCTTAATCGTAATCGGCTCTTACGTTTTGAACTTACAAGAACGCAAGAACGGTTACTTTGCACCCCTGAAAGCATTACTTAAAAATAAAGGCAGTCGATTTATGTTGATGGTTGCTTTTATTTGGAGCATTACTTCTAACTTTGATAAAGTCGGTGTGGTCAACTCTTCACCGCTGCTGTGGTCAACCGCACTTTATGCTTATCTGGCAGTCGGAATGTTTCCGATCGCGCTATTTAATTCGCGTCACAAATTCAAGCAGATTGTACCGAATCTAAAACCATTGATGTTGATTGGATTCTTTCATGCGATCGCGATTACTTTCCAGATGATTGCCATCACTTACACACTCGTCACCCAAGTAATTGCTATCAAACGGATGAGTGCCCTGATCAGCGTACTATTTGGGCACTTTTTGTTTCACGAAAGAGGCTTACGGGAGCGTTTAACGGGGGCTGCGGTTATGGTATTTGGAGTCATTGTGATGACGTTGTTTTAGGCGCTAGCTGCTGGTTTTGCCTACGACTAACTGATTCAATCGATCGACATCTCGCAAGATCACCTGACTTCCTTCTATCTCGATTAACCCTTCGCGGCTCAGTTTAGCAAACACCCGCGATAGCGTTTCAGGAATTGTGCCCAGCCTAGCTGCGAGTTGTCCTTTTGGCAAATCGAGTTCTACTACTTCAGCATTGCCTGCTTGTTCGCTCAAACTCAGCAAATAATTCGCCAATCGCGCGGGAACCTCTCGCAATGCTAGATTATCCACCAAATGAGAAAACGTCCGCAAATGACGCGCAAAGCTCTTGAGCAGATTAATTGCTAGGGTGGGTTGCTGTTCTAACAATTGTAAAAAAGCCTGACGCGGAAAGAATAAGACTTCTAACTTCTCAAGAGCAGAAGCAGAAGCAGGAAAGCACAGCCCATCAAGTACCGGAACTTCAGCAAAATGATCTCCCTGTCCAAAGATATGCAGAATTTGTTCTTTGCCATCTGCTGACAGCTTAAACACCTTGACTCGCCCCGATCGCACCACAAAAAAACCAATTCCTTCATCCCCTTGATGAAACAGAATTTCTCCCTTGTTGTAGGATTGCACGATCGCTAGCTCTACCAATTTTGCTAGCTGATCCACAGGTAATCCTTGAAATATCATCGTCTGACCCAGAAATTCGGCGATCGAAGAAGGATTCATAAGCTTCGCGAAAACAGACTCTAAGACCTAGCCTAAGCTGAAAAACGGAAGAAAACCTTAATTTCCTGTTTAATGTCGATCGATTTGACTTAAGTCAAAGTCTTCATCAATCATTCTGCCTAGAGTAAATACAGACTTCTTTCTAGGAGATGAGACGATGTTTTGCGAACAATGTGAACAAACGGCAAGTGGGCAGGGATGTCACCAATGGGGAGCCTGCGGCAAAAGTCCAGAGGTCAACGCCATTCAAGATTTATTGATTTACATCCTGCGCGGAATTGCCCCTATCGCCCTGCGTGCCCACGAGTTAGGAATTCCTACCCTTGAGATCGATCGCTTCACCTCTGAAAGCATTTTTGCGACCATGACGAACGTGAATTTTGACCAAAAGCGATTCACAGTCTACATTCGTCAAGCGATCGCACTGCGCGACTCTCTCAAAGCCCAAGTTGCAGCAGCGAGCAGTTTTGCCCCAGCCTGGTCAGCCGCCGCCTGCTACACTCCCGATTTTACTGATAGCCTATCGACCCAAGGACAAGACCTTGCGCTGCAATTTATTAGCCAAGCGGGAACGGATGTCGATGTTTTCTCCCTGAAGTTGACAGTTCTCTATGGGATTAAAGGGGTCGCTTCCTATGCGTTCCATGCTTATGAAATTGGACAGGAAGACGATCGAGTTTATCGCTTCATCCACGAAGCCTTAGCAGCTTTAGATCGCCAAGACCTCACGCTCAACGATTGGGTCAGTCTAGCGCTCAAAGTCGGGGAAATTAATCTGCGAACAATGGAGTTACTTGATGCTGGACACACCACAACCTATGGTCATCCAGTCCCGACCCCAGTTCCTCTTAACCCCAAAATCGGCAAAGCCATTCTCGTCTCTGGACATGATATTCCCCAGCTAGAAGCAATCCTGAAACAAACAGCAGACACTGGAATCACTGTCTATACCCACGGAGAACTGCTCCCGGCTCATGGCTATCCCAAATTGAAGCAGAACTATCCTCATTTGTATGGGCACTATGGCACGGCATGGCAAAATCAAACCAAGGATTTTGCAAAATTTCCTGGGGCAATCGTGATCACGACCAATTGTTTGATGCCGCCCCACGAACACTATCAAGACAAACTGTTTAGCATTGGTCCAGTTGGCTATCCCGGATTAAACGCC
Organism: Leptolyngbya sp. Prado105; assembly: GCA_025454375.1. Taxonomy (GTDB): domain Bacteria; phylum Cyanobacteriota; class Cyanobacteriia; order Leptolyngbyales; family Leptolyngbyaceae; genus Leptolyngbya. Next base: position 25,141 of record JALOOO010000043.1, read on the forward strand.
GTTGCCAAAGATGCCAAGGGGCAGCCCGACTTTACTCCGGTGATCCGTGCCGCTCTAGAACAGCCGGGATTCACAGAAGAAACTTCACCGCGTCAAGTTCTGACTGGGTTTGCTCGCAATGCAGTATTGGGTGTTTCTGATCAAGTGATTGCAGCCGTCAAGGCAGGTAAAATTCGCCACTTCTTCTTGATTGGGGGATGTGATGGTGCAAAACCCGATCGTAACTATTACACCGAAATTGTAGAAAAAGTCCCCGATGACTGTGTCGTGCTAACGCTTGCCTGTGGAAAGTTCCGCTTCTTTGACAAAGATCTCGGCAACATTGATGGCATTCCGCGTCTACTCGATATTGGACAATGCAACGATGCCTACTCAGCGATTCAGATTGCGATCGCGCTTGCGAATGCTTTTGAAGTGAATGTGAACCAGCTTCCTCTCTCGATGATTCTGTCTTGGTATGAGCAAAAAGCAGTCGCAGTTCTGCTAACTTTACTTCATCTCGGCATCGAAAACATTCGCTTAGGTCCTACCCTGCCCGCCTTTATTTCTCCTAACGTTTTGAAGTTACTTTCTGAGACCTATCATCTCAAACCGATTACGACTCCAGACGCAGATTTAGCAGCTTGTCTTGCTCAGGGGTAATGAAGGATTGAGTCTGAGGTTTGATCGCCCTTGAAACATTAGACTTCTTGCAGATTAGGTTCATCTCGTTTGCTGCATTCACCCACCCGCGCGTCAACGGCGGGCTAGCGGGACAACCCTGCTAAACCAGGCTGATGGACTTGAACGAATAGGCCGCCTTCCGTCGCGGGCGGACAGCAACAAGAGCGCAATGAATTTTAAGGTGCAAGAGGTCTATCCAAAAGGCGATCAAACTTAGGCAAGGATGACCGATTGATGCTGTTGACACTCCCCGCTCTAAAGAGACGGGGATTCTTGACTCTACGATAGAACTTGCCGAAGCAGGCTTTCGCCAACTCCAGTAGAGGTTCCATCTCCCCA
>JALOOO010000242.1 GCA_025454375.1 Leptolyngbya sp. Prado105
GATTCGGATACAACAGTACTGCGATTGTATTGATTGCTCCTTACAGTCGCGCTCCGCTTCACCACCCCCCAAGCCTTCGGCTATGGGCGGAGCACTGCGAAGTCTTCTGGTAGAGCGACTGAAGAGTAACGATGTCAGGTTATGTTAATTTTAACCAGGAAGCAATTCTGCAAATCGCGATCATTGCAGCCTTGAATGAAGAAATTCGATAAGACGTAATTTCCTCTCTCAAGAAAAGCCCCTACTAGGGCGAGGAATTGAGAAGAATCCTGATGTGTGTGGTGGAAGCGCTTGCATTGCTGGAACTCGAATGACAGTCTGGGGACTCGTTGAAGCCCGACGCATCGGATACAGCGAAGCGGACTTGCTGACGAGCTATTCTTCTCTCTCTGCAACCGATATTGCCAATGCGTGGGCATACGCTGAAGCTTTTCCTGATGAGATTGAAGCAGAGATTCGAGAGAACAATGAAGTGATGGAAGCGCTGTAGTCTATGACCCGTCTGTATGCGGATGAACAGTACCCCTATCCTGTTGTAGAATCTCTCCGAAGCCTTGGACATCATGATGTCTTGACGGCGAAAGAGGCAGGAAAAGCAAATCAAAGAATTCCTGATCCAGAAGTATTAGTGTTTGCCACGATCGAGCAACGTGCCCTTCTGACCCAAAATCGCAAAGACTTTTTCCGACTGCACCGAGACAGCCCAGATCATGCTGGCATTATTGCTTGTACAAACGATCGAGATTAGGATCGCGAGTATAAAGTCTACAACACCCTGTATTCTCATCTTGTTGGCACTTCCTACGGATTCTGCACGTTGGCTAATCCACGGCGGCTTGTCTTTGAAAAAGGGGTTGACGATCGCGGAAAAGCAATTCAGATTGTGCTGCCAAGTAAGGATGACTTTGACGATCGACCTTACCTAGTAGCGAAAGCGGTAAATTTACTAGCTTTTCTAAAAGATGTGCCTTTTCAAGAAATTGTACATAAGATGAATGCAGATGTATCTGGTGCAATCCTTGAATGATGAAAAGCAAGAGAATAAATCAACTTAAGGATTGTGTGGAGATTGTCTGATGATTCTCTGCTTGGTCTACAGCAATGCACAACTTTGTGAATGGCTCAAGAGTTGCACATTGCTGAAAGAGTGCGACGATTTAGTTCAAGCCTAGCATTGCAGGTTTGCTAGCTGGACGCTCTGAGATGGGTTGTACGATCGAATCAGCAGGAGTCGAAGTTTCGCTATTGGGTTTCTTAGGTGAGTTTTTGCCGCCAGATTGACCATATTCCCAACTGGTTTTGCCGTACCTTGCGCCGACGGAAGCGAGCATTTTGCCAGAGTAGTCTTTGAGATCAATTTCTGATTCTTTGATTTCGCGGCTGAGTTTGTCGAGTGTGCCGAGCAAGTTGTTGTAGTCAGCAATTTTGGCTTGAACGGTATCTATCTTTGCTTGATAGATGACAAGGTTGAGATTTGCACCAAAGTCTAACTCTTCACTGAACGATCGCATTCCTGCTAGACGTTTCTGGGCTGTTGTCAGGGCTGAGGAATTTCGTTTCTGTCGGGTCATGGTCTTCGCCTTAAAAACTATTTGCTGCACTCTAACCAAGACAAATGTTAATTGCTCTGAGAGGAAATTAGGAAATTCAGGACGATCGAGCTTTGAGCGTTCAAGATGATTGGGCATTTCTACTCAGGCGGTTGGATGCAGAGCTTTTCCTGCTTAGCGTTTGAGTCGCGATGAGAGCGCCTTTTGTAACGATGAGAGTGCCTGTTACGAGGATGAGAGCGCCTTTTGTAACGGTAAGAGCGCCTTTTGTAACGATGAGAGTGCCTTTTGTAACGATGAGAGCGCCTCTCAATGCGATCGCAGAGGCTCTGATGACAATCGTAGTGCTTCGAGTGAAAGCTAGAGGCGCTCTCGATCGCCCAACAGCGATAAAATGAAAGCACCCTGTTAGAGCGAGGCTCAGCTTATGGCTTCCCGACAACTTTGATATAGTAAAGAAGAAATCGCTCAGCGTGGGCGTGAGCTTTATGAGTTACAAATACGCGCTGCTTTGCAGATACCGCAAGGGTCGCAAGTCAGCGAAACTGCCGCATCCCGTCTTATGGCTGAACTAAAAGATGAGCAGCAATGGACAGAGCAATTTGAATCAACAACAGATGAACAGTGGGACAAAATTGCTGACATGGCGAGACGAGAAATTGCGGCGTTGAGTGGAGAGAAAGTCCGGCATGGCGAATCTACTCCCATATGCTGAGAATGCGATCGTTGATATTCGCAAACTGCACGATTACTGCCTCAATGATTCGCATGACGAGGGCAAGCACAAGGCACGACTGTTCTCATCAATTCTTGGAATGACCGCCACTGATGCGGAAGAATTACGGCAAATATTACTTGAAGTTGTCAAAACCCATGAAGTTAAATTGGGGAAGCAAGATTCATTCGGTCAACGATACACTCTAGATTTCGGAATTGAACGGCAAAATAGAAGTGCAACGCTTCGGAGTGGCTGGATCATTGAATATGGGTCAGAAATTCCAAGATTAACAACCTGTTACCCTCTCTAGTTCGCGGAGATTATAAAAAATGAGCCAAGCAAAATTACTAGATATCGTTGCCTTAACAGTAGATTTGCCTGAGTACAACCTTTGGCGTGGTCAGGTTGGAACAATCGTTGAGACTTTGGCAAACGGAACAGCGTTTGAAGTTGAGTTTAGCGATCGATCAGGTCGCACCTACGAATCTTTAGGCTTACGCCCAGAACAAATCATAGTGTTACGCTTTGAACCAGCAAAACCTGATGCTGAAGTAATCATGGCGTAGATTTCGCGTTGAGGCAGTTGTGACAGGTAAACCACTTTTTAAAGTGCGATTAATTTTCCTCCCGTTCCCATTCTGAAAAATTTCTCGACACTTTTGGCGATTGTGTCTTATAGTGTTTAATTGTCGCTAAAATTCAGTTGGGCAATTTCCGGAACTTCTCTCTGGATAAAACTCTGAGAGAATTTTTATGTGTGCGTGATTGCACCGTAGAATTAAACTGGAACATTGCAACCCTTCGAGCAAGAAGCTGAGCAAAATCAGTCTTTCTTCGCGAGTAGATTCCGACCGCTGGAAACTGAGTAGACCTCTACTTAAGTCCGATCGGAAATCGCATTTTCAGAGCAGATGCACTATCAGCTTTTCGATAAATGCTTGAAGAAGCCAACTAAAGCAAATGCGGAATCCGCTGCCTCCAATCTCCTTGGGGCAAGATTCTTCTGGTTGTCCGACCGTGGAATCCGTTGGAGTGACTTGAGACGCAGGACGGCGTTTAAACCAAAACGCTGACTCTGCATAATGTAAAACAGGAGAAAAAACAGTGACTGTCGGAATTGTCGGCACGAAACTGGGCATGACACAAGTGTTTGATGAACAACGGAGAGCAATCCCCGTCACCATCATTCAGGTGGGTTCTTGCCCCGTGACGCAGGTAAAAACCAAAGAAACAGACGGGTATTCTGCAATCCAGATCGGATACGGCGAATGCACCGAAAAAGCCTTGACCAAGCCCGCGCTTGGTCACTTGAAAAAATCAGAATCGACTCCCTTGCGCCACTTGATGGAATATCGAGTCGATAACGCCAGCGAGTACGAACTCGGTCAACAGTTGAAAGTGGATTTGTTTGAAGCAGGTCAACTCGTTGATGTCAGCGGAACGAGCATCGGGCGCGGATTCGCCGGATATCAGAAGCGCCACAACTTTGCACGAGGTCCCATGTCTCACGGGTCTAAGAATCACCGTGAACCTGGATCGACCGGAGCAGGCACAACCCCTGGACGGGTTTACCCAGGTAAGAAGATGGCAGGTCGCTTGGGCGGAAATCGCAACACGATTCGGAAATTGACGATTGTGCGTGTGGATGTCGAGCGTAACTTGATCCTGATTAAAGGAGCAGTTCCTGGAAAACCCGGAGCGCTTGTAGAAATCAAGCCCGCTACGATCGTCGGGAGCAAATAGAAATGGCAGACTTTACAGTAAAAGATTGGGACGGCAAAGAATCGGGAACCGCCGCGATCGAGCTTAAAACCGCAAAACCCGAAACCGCAGCAGGAATCCTGCACCGCGCCGTGATTCGTCAGTTGGCGAATGTGCGACAAGGAAATGCTTCGACCAAAACGCGATCGGAAGTGCGAGGCGGTGGACGCAAACCTTGGAGACAAAAAGGAACCGGACGCGCTCGTGCAGGTTCAAGCCGTTCGCCCTTGTGGAGAGGCGGTGGTGTGATCTTTGGACCAAAACCCAGAGATTACTCGATCAAGATGAATCGGAAAGAGCGTCGCTTAGCGCTGAGAACCGCATTCCAAGGACGAGCAGAAGATTTGATCGTTGTGAACGAATTTGCCGACAAGCTCCCTCGTCCGAAGACGAAAGAATTGGTTGCAGCCTTGTCGCGTTGGGGCGTTGAAGCAGGTTCGAGAGTCTTAATGATCGTGGCTGAGCGCGATGACAACGTTTATCTCTCGGCTCGAAACGTTGAAAGACTGAGATTGATCTCAGCAAACAACCTCAACGTTTATGATTTGCTACACGCCGATCATATCGTGGCAACTTCAGCCGCATTAGCAAAAATCCAGGAGGTGTACGGTGAAGACTGATCCTCGCAACCTAGCCGATCTGATTCGCCGTCCGCTCATCACGGAAAAGGCGACTCGGTTACTAGAACTGAATCAATACACATTTGAAGTGATGCCCAAAGCATCCAAGCCTGAAATCAGAGCCGCGATCGAATATCTATTCGACGTGAAAGTTACGGGCATCAGCACCATGAATCTTCCTCGGAAGAAGAAAAGAGTCGGCAAGTTCATTGGTTACAAACCGACCTACAAAAAAGCGATCGTCACCCTTGCAGAAGGCGACTCGATCACGCTGTTCCCCGAACAGGTATAACCACCCAGAGAGCCACTAAGAGATTAAGTTATGGGCATCCGAAATTATCGACCCTATACCCCCGGCACTCGCCAGCGTAGCGTGACAGACTTCGCGGAAGTCACCAAGTCGGAACCCGAAAAGTCTTTGGTGACCTACAAGCACCGGAAGAAAGGACGGAACAACCGAGGCGTGATCACCTGTCGTCACCGGGGCGGCGGTCACAAGAAACTCTATCGAATGATCGACTTCAAACGCGATAAGCGTGGAGTCGTCGCCACCGTTGCCGCGATCGAATACGATCCCAACCGCAATGCCCGCATCGCACTGCTTTACTACAGCGATGGCGAAAAACGCTACATCTTGCATCCGGTTGGATTGCAAGTGGGAACAAAAGTGCAAGCAGGCGCAGATGCTCCGATCGAAGTTGGAAACGCGCTGCCCTTGGAAAACATTCCACTGGGGACGATCGTTCACAACGTCGAACTTCAAGCAGGAAAAGGTGGACAGATTGTTCGTGCTGCTGGAGCAGCCGCGCAAGTGTTCGCGAAAGAAGGCGATTACGTCACCTTGAAACTACCTTCTACTGAAGTTCGCAAAGTTCGTAAAGAGTGCTATGCCACGATCGGACAAGTCGGCAACACTGAACACCGCAACCAAAGCCTAGGAAAAGCGGGACGCACGCGCCATTTGGGTCGTCGTCCTCAAGTCCGAGGTAGCGTCATGAACCCAGTGGATCACCCGCATGGTGGGGGAGAAGGACGTGCGCCGATTGGACGGTCTGGGCCTGTGACCCCTTGGGGTAAACCGACTTTGGGTGCGAAGACTCGCAACAAGAAGAAACTCAGTAGCGCCTTGATCGTGCGTCGTCGTCGTAAGACTTCTAAGCGCGGACGTGGCGGACGCGAATCGTAATTAAGGAGACGCTAAACGATGGCACGTTCATTGAAGAAAGGACCCTTTATTGCCGACCACTTGATGAAAAAAGTGGAAAACGCAAGAGCCAAGGGAGACAACCAAGTGATCAAAACTTGGTCGAGAGCGTCCACCATTCTGCCGCAAATGATTGGCATGACCTTTGGCGTACACAACGGCAAAGTGCATGTTCCGGTCTATGTGAGCGAACAAATGGTGGGACACAAGCTGGGAGAATTTGCGCCGACTCGGACATACCGAGGACATGGCGGCAGCGATAAGAAATCGCGGAGATAGAAACAATGGCGACACAAACACCAGGAGAAGTTAAGGCAGTAGCCAAGTACATTCGGATGTCACCGTTTAAGGTGCGTCGAGTTCTGGATCAAATTCGCGGGCGTTCCTATCGCGAAGCGCTGATTATCCTAGAATTTATGCCGTATCGCGCCTGTGAACCTGTTCTCAAGGTTCTGCGATCGGCAGCGGCAAACGCTGAGCATAACGAGGGCTTAAACCGAGGTAGCTTAGTCGTGAGTCAGGCTTATGCTGACCAAGGACCTGTGCTAAAGCGGTTTAGACCGAGAGCGCAAGGGCGGGCATATCAAATCCGCAAACCGACCTGTCATATCACGATCGGCGTTGCTCCAGGCACAGATTCATAAGGGAGAACAGACCAAAATGGGACAGAAAATTAACCCGAATGGATTTCGGCTAGGTGTAATTAAAGAACACCGATCGCGCTGGTTTGCCGATGCCGATCGCTATCCTGACTTGCTGCAAGAAGACCATCAGATTCGGAACTTCTTCACGAAGAACCCGAAGAACCTGGACAACTTGAAAAAGCCAGGAATCTCCGAAATCCGGATCGAGCGTAAAGCCGATCAAATCGATTTAGAAATCCGCACCTCTCGCCCCGGCGTAGTCGTGGGTCGTGGCGGTGCCGGAATTGAAGTGTTGAGAACAAACCTTCAGCAAGTCTTAGGTAACAGCGATCGTCAAATCCGCATTAATGTCGTGGAAGTGGCGAGAGTCGATGCCGATGCAATGTTGATTGGAGAGTACATCGCTGAACAACTCGAACGTCGGGTTTCATTCCGCCGTGTGGTTCGCCAAGCGATTCAACGCGCCCAACGTGCAGGGATTGAAGGCATCAAAATCCAAGTGAGTGGTCGTCTGAACGGGGCTGAAATTGCCCGTCCAGAATGGACTCGCGAAGGTCGCGTTCCCCTGCATACCTTGAGAGCCGATATTGACTACGCTTACACAACCGCCCAGACGATCTACGGAACGTTAGGGATCAAAATCTGGGTATTTAAGGGAGAAATCCTACCTGGACAAGAGCGCGAAGCAGAAGTCGTTGCGCCAAACCAACAGCCGCGTCGTCGCCAGCAGCGTCGTCAGCGGTTTGAAGACCGATCGAATGAAGGGTAGAAAAAGTAGGGAGTAGGGAGTAGGGAAACAAGAGACTGTCAAAGCGGAATCTTGCACTTCCCCACCCCACCCCCACCCCACCCCCACAGACCTTACAGGTATCGACCAATGTTAAGCCCAAGAAGAACAAAATTCCGTAAGCAGCAGCGCGGTCGGATGCGAGGATTGGCGACACGCGGAAGTCAACTCAACTTCGGTGACTTCGGCTTACAAGCCTTAGAGCCAACCTGGATCACATCGCGCCAAATTGAAGCTAGCCGTCGAGCGATGACGCGCTACATCCGCCGGGGTGGACAAATCTGGATTCGGATTTTCCCTGACAAACCCGTTACCGCCCGCGCCGCAGAAACCCGAATGGGATCTGGTAAAGGTGCGCCTGAATACTGGGTTGCAGTCGTTAAACCGGGTCGGATCATGTTCGAGATCGCAGGAGTGCCCGAAGAAACTGCAAGAGAAGCAATGCGACTCGCCCAGTACAAACTCCCGATCAAAACTAAATTCATCACCCGTCAGCAAGTC
>JALOOO010000243.1:0-7686 GCA_025454375.1 Leptolyngbya sp. Prado105
ATCTGAAGTCATAGCTAGCCATTGTTCACAAGCGGTCAACCAGTTTAAGTGCAGCCGAGTTTCTCCAGTCTGCAAGCTAATCACTTCAGGTCGGCGCTCAATTTTTAATAAAGCCTTGCCCCGCATCGACAAAATAGGAGCATCGCTCACACAGGGCAGAAGATGCGTGATTTCCCCTTGAGGCAGCTTCCAAATTCTTAAAGCTCGATCGCGCACTGTCCATCGCGCTTGACGATCGCGCAATTCATACTGATTGCAGCCACTACTGACGACCGTTTGCCCATCCGCACTGATTGCGATCGCGCTGACCGGACTCCGCTGACCGTTCAGCGTCGTCAGTTCTTCCCCTGTCCGAACATTCCAAACCTTGATCGTGCGATCGTCGCTCCCGGTTACTAGTGTGTATCCATCCTGACTCAGTGCGATCGCTCTAATCGGAGCGCGATGCCCTTTGAGCGAAAAAATTGGGTTCCCCGTCCGCCAATTCCAAGCTCGAACTGTATTTGTCACTTCAGACAAACTGCCACGAGTGGGAGAGCCAACTGTTAAGAGCATTTCTTCATCAGGATGAAACACAATTCGGCGCACCGCATGGCTAAAACTGAAAGCTTGAAGACAGCGTAAAGGGATTTTGCGATTCGATTGTTCTGGTTGTTCTACAGGTTTACTAAAAGATTGCAGAGTCCGATCAGAATCGGGATCTCCGTTACGAAGAGGGTTTTCTAAAGCAGGCATCTGATGATCGCGCCAAATTTCAGCATCCTGTAGAAAATCAGAGGCTGAATCTGAAACGCGATCCAATAAAATAGGCATTTCTTCGATCGATGAGTCTTGGAACATGGCTTGCTCTCACCAATGGGGATCACTGCCAGTGTTCACTTGGACTCTCATGATCTCCACGGTGTTACTGATGAACTCTACATAAAGTTTCGATAAGCCCTCCCAGAATTTACGGAGCGATCGCGCTTCTTGACTCCATCGATTTTAAGTCTGTCGATGCCAAGGCAACGATCGCTCTAATCCTCCTCGACCCGATAACCAAATTCCGCAAGTTTAATTCGCGACTGTCTCCATTTCGGCATCACTTTCACAAATAGCTCTAAGTGAATCTTGCCCTCGACTAGCTTCTGCATTTGCTCACGCGCAGCAGTGCCGATCGCTTTAATCATTCCCCCGCCTTTTCCAAGTAAAATTGCTTTTTGCGAAGGGCGCTCAACATTAATTGCAGCAAAGACTCGAGTCAGCTTCTCCTCTTCTACAACCTTTTCAATTTCAACCGCAACTGAATGCGGCACTTCTTCACGAGTCAGCATCAAAATTTGCTCTCGAATTAGCTCACCCATAATGAACCGTTCTGGCTGATCCGTGACGAGATCCGGCGGGTAGTAGTAAGGACCCGGCTCAAGTTTTTCGATAATTGCAGTCTGTAAGTCCTTCATGCCATCGCCTTGCAGCGCCGAGAACTTTGCAATGGTCCATCCTCGATCGGCAGCTAAAGCTTCGTAAGTTTGGTCTAGCTCAGCATTTGATTGCTGATCCGATTTGTTCAACCCCAGAATCACAGGGGTTTGAGTATTTGCGAGTAACTCTGCAACATAGCGATCGCCGCCACCTGCTTCAACCGCACAATCGACAACAAACAGCACAACATCCACTGCATCGATCGCACCCTGAGCATTCTTCACCAGCACCCGTCCGAGTTGATGATGCGGTTTGTGAATACCCGGAGTATCGACAAAGATAATCTGAGCCTCAGGAGTCGTTAAAATGCCGCGTAACCGATTTCGCGTCGTCTGAGCAACGGGAGACGTAATTGCAATCTTTTGACCCACGAGAAAATTCATAATCGTAGACTTGCCAACATTGGGACGACCAATAATGCCGACAAAGCCCGATCGATAATTTTCAGGCGGCGTGGGAATCGTGAAAATGTCTGGAGTTTCTGACATTCCTAAATGAATTCTGTAATCTTGGACACTGTTTGACGTGGCGTATTAAACTCACACAGCCTATTCAGTGTAGGGGATTTATGGGTGAAGTCAAACGAATCGGGATTTTAACCAGTGGGGGCGATTGTGCTGGACTAAATGCAATCATTCGTGCTGTCGTATTTCGGGCAACAGGGTACGGTTGGAAAGTGTTTGGGATTTCACGGGCAACGAATGGCTTGATGGCACGCCCACCAGAATTTACAGCATTGGACATTGAAAAAGTCGATCGCATTCTGACTCAGGGCGGAACGATGCTTGGAACCACGAATAAAGGGAATCCGTTTGCCTTTCCGATGCCCGATGGACAGATTCTCGATCGCTCTGAAGAAATTATCGAAGGCTATCGAATGCTTGAACTCGATGCAATTATCGGCATCGGGGGCGATGGCAGTATGGCAATTCTGCGTAAACTTGCCCAGCAAGGCGGACTGAATTTAGTCACCATTCCAAAAACGATCGATAACGATGTTGATATTACAGAATCGTCTATCGGGTTTGATACTGCTGTCAACATCGCGACCGAAGCGCTCGATCGCTTGCATTTCACAGCAGCAAGTCATTCGCGCGTGATGATCCTCGAAGTGATGGGGCGAGATGCAGGACATATTGCCATTAGTGCTGGAATCGCAGGGGGAGCCGATGTCATTTTGATTCCTGAGATTTCTTATACGATTAGTAACTTGTGTCGCAAGCTGTATGAACGACAGATCCAGGGTAAAAATTATTCATTAATTATTGTCTCAGAAGCAGTCAAAACTGAGACAGGTCAAGCTTTAAATTGCACGCACGCCTTCGGTGAACTGCGCTATGGCGGCATCGGACAGTATCTTGCCGATATCATCCACGAATGTCATGGAGCAGAAACGCGCGTGACCGTTCTCGGACATGCCCAGCGAGGTGGAACTCCATCCCCGCTCGATCGCTTACTCGCTTCTGCATTTGGAGTCGCAGCCGTGGATTTGATTGCAGAAGGGAAGTTCGATCGCATGGTCGCTTGGCGCGATCGTAAAGTGATCGATGTGCCGATCCAAGATGCGATTCAGAAATACTGTGTGGTCGATCCAGAAAGTACACTAGTAAAGACCGCACGGGGGTTAGGAATCTATCTGGGGGATTGAATGACAGTTATTTTGACCAATGATGATGGCATTGATGCTCCTGGAATTCGTGCGCTCCTTCAAGCAGTGAATGGAACCGGAATTTTGGTTGCGCCGAGCGGTCATTATTCCGGGTGCGGGCATCAGGTGACGACGACTGAACCGATTCGAGTCGAGAAACGCAGCGATCGAGCTTATGCCGTTTCCGGAACGCCTGCCGATTGTAGTCGAATTGCTTTGAAGTCTCTTTTTCCTGAGACGAAATTGGTGTTATCTGGTATCAACGCAGGTGGAAACATGGGCGTTGATGTTTATATTTCAGGAACGGTTGCAGCGATTCGGGAGGCAGCCTTTCACCGTGTGCCTGGAATTGCAATTTCACAGTACAAAAAAGGTCGAATTCCGATCAATTGGGATCGTTCGGCACATCTGAGCGCCAAGGTTTTAGAAGTGCTGCTCAATCGTTCCCCTGAGGTCGGATCTTATTGGAATGTAAATCTTCCTTATGTTGAATGGGATGCGCCTGACCCAGAAATGGTATTCTGTAAACCCTGTACCCAACCCTTGCCCACCGATTTTAGAATTGAGGGCGATGAATTTTACTATTGTGGAGAATATGGAGCGAGAGCGCGCGATCGCGATTCAGATGTCGATATCTGCCTCTCTGGCAAGATTGCGATCACATCTTTAAGTATTTAGAGTCGAGTATAAATTATTCCGAAGTCATAAGATGACAAGACTGAGAAAGGTCTGCCCGTTTATCCCGGCGGGTGATGATGTTGCTGTTACCGTTAAATTTTATGAGCAGTTGGGCTTTAAGCGACAGTGGCAAGATAGTAGCGAAACACCTGAATTAGCGCTGATCTGCCGGGACGAAATCGAATTATTTCTGCAAAGAGATCCGGAACCAGAATTTGCAGAATGGACGACATTGAGAATTGAAGTCCAAGAGATCGCGGAACTGTATCGAGAGATTCTCAACTGCGATCGAACCTTAATTCATCCCAATGGCGAATTAGAGAAGAAACCCTGGGGAAGTACTGACTTTACCATTCTCGATTGCAATGGCGTTTGTATTACTTTTTACGAGTTCTAGATCGAATACTCAAATCATTGAGGAGCAGATTTACCGCAGTCCCCGATCGATTTGGCATGAGAGCCTTTGAAACTGTCTATTTCAAGTTTCAAAGGCTGTTTTTAGAAATTACTTAGCGCCTTCGCAGCTAATCTCTCCAATTTTCAAGCGACGGGCTTCTTGAGCGACACGATTACACATGTCTCGATTGCCGATCTGACTTTGAAACGAGTTGAACTCTTCCACACTCAATTGAGGATTTTGGCTTGCCAGAGTTTGGTAAAAAGTCTGACGAAACTGCTGACATAGCCCACGCACTTGATCCCGCGCGCCAGAACCCACCTGATTGATGTTCTGACAAACGCCTCTTGGGACGTTGCCACCCGTCGCTTGTCGCAGTTGATTTTCGAGTTCGAGGCGGCGCTGTTCGAGCGTGACCGCAGATCGAACATACCGGGTAAAAGTAGACTCCTGAGCAAAGACAGACTGATCAAACATTTTTGCCACGGGAGCAGAGAGATTCGGTGCCCAGCCAGCTAAAACGGCGATCGAAGAAAAGGCTCCGATCACAATAGAGCGCTTGATCAGTATTTGAGAGAGAGAAGAGGTTTCGCGATTCATCATCATAAAGCGGTGTGACATTCGGAAAAGTAGCACACAAGAGAGGTACAGATAATCTGAATTATTTTACTTGCAAGAAGTTCCGCGAACCAGAAAAGAAGTTGGAAATTTTTGATTATCTTTTGAATTGAAAAATCTGACAAAGCTCGATCACCTTGGTTTGCAGCGCGATCGTTTCATCGCTGCCTCGTTTCAGGCTAAATTCTAGATCGAGCAAAATTGGCAAAACCTGTTGCAGTTGTCGAAGTGACGCAGATTGCAGTTCTTGTTTGAGGAAATAAAGCTGTTTCGGATTGCCTAATTCAGCGGCTTTGGCAATTTCTCGATCGTCGCGTTCTCCGGATTCGAGCATTAATTTGACCCACAATCTCAGTCGAAATTGCCCCACCAGCGTACTGACAATCCGCAAAGCAGGCTCGTTTTGTCTTAATAAATCCGCAACCCGTTCTAATGCCTCAGCCGTCTTCCCCTGCCGAATGTCAGCCAACAGTTGTAGAGAACTCTGAGTACTGGCAGTGATTAAAGGTGTGATCGCGCTTTCATCTAAAGGTTTTTTAGAATCTGCTGCAAAGACTTTCAGCTTTTCCAATTCGCTATAAAGCTGGCGCGTGTCATTCCCGACCGCTTCGGTGATGTAATCGATCGCGCCTGATGTGAGTTTGAGATCAACGGCTTGCGCGACTCGCTGCACCTGATTCCGAATCAATTCCGTCTTCCAGGGTGGGATCAGTGAGAATTCTTGAATCGTGGCGTGAGTTTGTAAAAGTTTCGTCGATTTTAGTCGTCCATCTGGTTTAGCAGAACTGGTAAGCAGTAGCGTCGTCGTCTCGGGCAGAGCGGAAAAAGTACGATCGAGTTCAGAAAGCATCTCTTCTGGACAGCGCTGTGCCAAAGTCGTCTCTGCGAGCCAAACGAGTCGATTTCCTGTCCCAAATGGAGGAGTCATCGCTTGATTGAGCGCTTGCACAACCGCATCGCTTTGTTCTGGTAGAAATTTATCAAAATTAAAACTCTCCCACATTGGGTCAAGCGTCTGCTGTTTCAAGGCTTTGACCGCTTGAGAAATGGCGAAACTATCCTCCCCCCAGTAAAAGTAAATCCCCATACCAAATTTTAGTCTCCCCTTATCTTAGAGTTAGTTCCTGGCGTTCCCAGTTCTTATTTTCTCGCGGCAGAATGTCACTTTACCGTTAGATTGAAGAATGGATTTCTAATTTATCGATTTACGGCGCGAGGCGATCGCACATTGGACGAGAATTATCAAACTTTCCTTAATCGGGTCATGCGGCTGACTTTACCGGAAACGTATAAGTCACAGGTGCAGCATATCCAAGAGTCTCCGAAGTTCCAGCTTGTAACGGGTGAGGGCTGGCAACCGACTGCTTTTCCAGGGTACACGGTGATTACACCACCCGGTTCGGAGGATAGCAAGAACCGCGGCATTTATGCGTCGCTGAAACAGTATCAGGCAAGAATTGTGGAAAAGCTGGGGGCTGAGATGTTTGTCCCGATTCCGGCTGAGAGTTTTCACGTGACGGTTGCGGATTTGATTTGGAATGAGGCGTATCTTCATGCGAAGGAAACGCCTGGTTTCGATGATCGATTACGCGATCGTGTGGCGAGTAGTTTGCAGCAATCGCAATTGATTTCGACTGGAGAGGCGATCCGGTTTCAAGTCGTGGGCTTGATGATTATGGCACGCGCAATCTCCGTGTGTTTGGCGACAACAGATAGTGTGGGATATGAGCGGATTTTGAAGTGCCGCAGGGCGATTTATCAGAATCCGGATTTGATTGAGATTGGGATTGAGCAGCAGTATTACTTTACGCCGCATATTACGCTGGGGTATTTTGGAAAGCTGCCAGCAGATCTCGATCGCGATCAGTTGAGTCAGATGTTTGAGGAGTTGCATCAAGAATGGCTCGATCAGTATCCCGAGAATGAGTTTTGGATTCATCAAGCCGAGTTCCGCAAGTTTCATAACATGGTGGAATATGTGAGGAATCCGGATTGGGCAACTTATCAGTTTTAGGAGGCTTGTCGATCTTCTGGTTTCACAGGGGATCGATTCTCTACTCCCCAGTTGATTTGCTTGATTTGCTCCGGTTGCAGATGCGATCTGGTTCAAGCGGGTTGTCGGTCAGCGCTGAGTTCTGCTCGTCAGGGATACTAAAATACCTGAATTCCTGGGTTACTCACGCGAATCTGATAAACAGAGGTGCAAGCGGTGACATAGAGACTGCACAAATCGGCATCGCCCCAGGCACAGTTAGAAGGTTGCTCTGGAAAAATGATGCTTCCAAGATGGCTTCCATCCGGCTCGAAGACCCAAATGCCTCCGGGGCCCGTTGCATAGAGATGTCCTGCTTGATCTACTTTCATCCCATCTGGATTTCCCGACACGCCTGGAGTCCTCATTGCATGAAATACTCGATCGCCTGACAACGTTCCATCTGCTTGTACATCAAAAGCACGAATATGACAGCGCTCAGACGAATCTGCAATGTACAGTGTTTTCTCATCGGGAGACAACGCTAAACCATTGGGTCCGATCAAGTCCTGTACAGCGAGTTTGAGTGTGCCATCCGGTGCTAGATAGTAAACTCCCTGAATCGGTTGCTCTTGCTGATCTGGTTGAATTCCATAAGGTGGATCGCTAAAGTAAATCGATCCGTCTTGTTTCACAATCACATCATTGGGACTATTCAGTTTGCGCTCTGCAAAGCGATCGCATAAAACAGTAATGCTGCCGTCTGGTTCAGTTCTTGTGACGCGACGACGACCTTCTTCGCAGGTGATTAATCGTCCTTGTCGATCGCGCGTCAGCCCATTTGCATTGCCACTTGGCTCGCGAAAAACACTCAGATGTCCATTTGCAATCTGATAGATACGATTTGCAGGA
>JALOOO010000243.1:7709-11483 GCA_025454375.1 Leptolyngbya sp. Prado105
GCAACCTCTGCGACTCTGATAGCCAAACGGGGCCTTCGGTAAACTCCAAACCAGATGCAACGCATGTAACTTTAAAGTTTTTGGGAAAGAGGGGTTGGAACGCTGGCGTTTTTGCCCGCAAACAATTGCCTGGAAACCAATTTGCGAGGTTTTGCCTGATCTTGAGTTTAATTACCATGATGCTCTCCGCACGTAAACCACTGAGTGCTAAATTTAGCTAATATCCCCGGCGATCGCTCTTGATCTCTGAGCGCAAAATGTTGACATCGTATCGCTCATTCGCAAGTAAAACCTGTATTCCTTTCGCTTGACATTGTTGAGAAAAGAGTTTGAGCAGATATTGTCGTTGCCTTGGCTCACGCGAAGCCTGTCCACTTTGATTCGGCTCGATCGTATTAAGAAATTTTTCAAACCCAAGACTGCTCAATCCATAAATCACTTGACGGCAAAAATGAGCATCTGAATTGTACAAAAAACCTCCATGTCCATCGATTCTAGAAAAAATTAGAGAAACATAATCCCAAAAACTTAAAAACGGTTTTCCCAGCGCTTTGCTCACAATTCCTTTGCCGTTTTCTTTATAATCAGTACAATCGAAATACGTAAAAAGTTCGGCAATAAATCGTTCATTTTCAATCCCGACTTCTTTTTGCCGTATCGAGAGCGGAACGCCTTCTCGCAAATAGAGACAGTTGAGAAATGCTTCCCCTTCTAGCGGAACTAAAATTCCTTGATCGTCCAGGTTTACAATGCCCATTTTCTCGATATTGGCATTTGATGAACTCTTCACCAAGACATTGCCTAATCGATATCCGCCATCTCGCGAATTTGCTGGAAAACTAAAATAATTTGCCGCGGTTGAGGCAATTTTTAGCACCATGTCGCCTTCATTACTAAATAGATAAGCTTCCTCAAAGCGACGCAATGAAGATCGTAAAGGATTGCCCCGTCCTGAGACAATTGTTTCTGATGAAATATCGGGCGCAACTAATACTAATCGCCCCAAACGAAAGACATTTCCAATATTAGAAGAAGGCGCTTTCTTTTGGCGATTTGTATTTAAAGTCCCAATCGATCGGCGATCAAAAACATCAGACAAAACGCGGACGGTATTGGCGACAACATATGCCCCCATACTATGCCCGATAAAATGCAGGCGAATTCGACGACGATCATTTTCCGACTTTTCCCAGAACTCATAATTCTGATTAATATTTACACCTGGGGATTGAGAGACGATCTTTTTATCAAGTTGGCGAATAAATTCAACTAAATCAGAGACTCCATAATTTGCAGCACGATAGGTATCGCGAAAATATCCAGAAATCCGCAGCACAAATATGGTCAAAATCACAACTAATACACATAGCGAAATCGTGAGAACGATAGAAGATGCAATGAGAATCGTCAGATCGTTAACCGCTCTAAAAACCGCGATCGTCGTATTTAAAATTCCGCCAATAATCCAGATGGCTAATCCAAAAGTACCCGTGATTGCTAAAGGTTTCGGCAGTGCTGAAAAAGCGCCCCTGAGAAATTTGAGTATCTTCTGGACATTCTTCTTCAGGCTGCCTGTATTGGGCAGAACCTGCTCAGAAGGCCATCGGTATCCAATGACAAGAAAGCCAGACGAAACCTGAGAATCAAAGTTTCTACCAATGTATTTTCGAGTTTCTTCGTACCACCATCTCGCACCTGATTTGCTAGAGTTATAGCCATGAATCGCAATCAAAATCTCAGCATCGCCTTCATGATTTTTCAGATATTCCGCGATTTCTTCTAAGACTTCATCGGGATCTCTTTGGACTGTAATTTCTTCTTTATCTTCGACATTAATCGGGGCGGTACTACTCACGATATACCCTGGAAATCGAATTCCCTCTTCGCTAAATTGCTCGATCGTGAGTAGATGGTAACTCATGAAAATACCCCTCGCCTGTATCAATTCGTCGCTATGATACCGTGCGATCGCAGTTCTATTAGTAAAATTTGATTTCTCTTAAGCGAAACGAATATTCGCCTGTCTCAGTCGATTCAATGCTTCTCCTAAGCGATCGCACTCTGCAATCAGACTAATTCGCACATATCCTTCGCCCCCCGATCCAAACGCATTTCCAGGAGTCACAACCACCCCAGTTTTCTGTAGCACGGACAGCGCGAAATCAGTTGAACCCATCCCGGAGGGGCAAGGAATCCAGAGATACATTGTTGCACTCGGTCTTGGCACAGACCAGCCCAATTCTGCTAAGCCTTCAATTAAAAAGTCTCGCCGAGTGCGATAGCGTTCTTGCACTTCCACTAAATAGCGATCGGGTAAATTCAAAGCGGTTTCTGCTGCGGTCTGAATTGCTGAGAAAATTCCATAGTCCAGATTCGTCTTGAGGGTTCTTAACCCTTGAATCACTTGACGATTTCCGACGACAAAGCCGACTCGCCAACCTGCCATGTTGTAAGTCTTTGAGAGAGTATGAAATTCAACTCCGATTTCTTTTGCTCCTGGAATTTCTAGCAAACTCGTCGGTTGATATCCATCAAATGCTAGCTCTGCATAGGCTTGATCATGCACGAGTAAAATTTCATGCTTCCGAGCAAATGCAACGATCTCTTCAAAGAACTCGCGTGGAGCCGTTGCTGTCGTCGGGTTACTTGGATAGTTAAAGTACAAAATTTTTGCTTTCTGAGCGACTTCATCGGGGATCGATCCTAGGTCGATCAGCCAATCTTGCTCAGCCTTCAGCATCAAAGGATAAAGCGTCGCACCTGCAATTAATGGACCTCGAAAATGTGGCGGATAAGAAGGGCTGGGCACGAGGACGACATCACCCGGATCGAGATATGCCAGTGCCAAGTGAGTTAATCCTTCCTTTGATCCAAGTAAGGGCAATGCTTCACCATCTGAATCGAGCATTACGCCATAGCGACGCTGATACCAATTCGTAATCGCTTTGCGAAAATTTGCGGTTCCTTCAAAGGGAGGATAACCATGATTTTTAGCATCTCGAATGGCTGCGATCGCAGATTCGACGATCGGGGCTGGAGTTGCGCCATCTGGATTTCCCATCCCCAAATCGATTAAGTCAACGCCTTGCGCTCTGGCATTGGCTTTTAGCTCATCGAGACGTGCAAACACATACTGAGGAAGCTTGGTTAAACGATCGGCAGGAGAAATCCAGGGCAAATTCATGGGATTGAAACGGAGTCAGAACGACAGTTTATAGAGTTGAGTTGGCTATTCTACCGCAGATTCAACCCCTTTATGAAGCGCACCCCGTCCTAGATTAGATTTGCTCTGGGTCAATTTCCATTGCGAAATCGATCGGCTCTTTGTCGATCGGCACGGAGTCTTCCTGATTATTAGGATGCAGCACTCTACTCAATGCACAACTAGTACCCAGTTGAAATCCTGTGCGGGACAATCCGAGGACTTGATAGTTCAGTAAGAAAAGTTACAGCCTATATGTGGGACGCTATTTTCGTACATAATACTTAATTGAATCCAGTATGGAACTCTACGCTGGGTTTTTTGTGCATTACTCCGAACGCAGTTTTCCAATCATCATATCAGGGGAAGAACAGCATGGGACTTACGCTCAAAATGACTGATGAGATTTGGCTCACGACTCAAAAAGCTGAGATTGCGACTCTATCTGATTCTGAAAAAGTGCTAATGCCAGTGCAGCAATTCCAAATTCAAATTTTGACAGAACGATCAACTGAAGAGAGGATAGAGATTCCTAAACGAGAGCAAAAACATGGAGAGCCTTCCCCTCAGTT
>JALOOO010000244.1 GCA_025454375.1 Leptolyngbya sp. Prado105
TTGCGTATTTTCACAACTTCGGGTTCTCCGCAGGTTTTGGTGAAGCTAGGTCAAGTATGTGAAAATGCACCATTCACTTTCCTGTCCAACTAGCTGGCCCCATTTTTCTAACCAGACTATGGATTTCTATTTTTCCTAAATATTGATTTTAGACGAACAAATTTGCCGCTCTATTATTCTACAGACCGATACGGTTTCAATGCTATTAAGATTTGCTTTACTCTTTGATAGCGCTAGCTCGTCAAGATAAATCTCCGATTTAGTAAATCAAAGCTTGCCCTGCCGTACATCTGCCGTTTCAGTAGTTTCAATCGGTTGATGTTCCCTTCCACAGGCCCATTGCTGATGTCTGTCATGAGACTTGCTTTCACGGCAGCATAGTCCTCTTTCAACCCTTGAGCAAATCCCTGAAATAGCTTCATTGAACTACTCAGTGCTTGCTCTAGCCACACATCCAATTGCTCTGCTAAGCGTTCTCGCACCAGTTTTGTAAACCCTTGCGTCAAATCAATGGCGGCTGCCAAGTCGGGGTGTTGTGTTTTGAGGTCTGCGATCAAAACTTGCTCTACGTCCGTTCGCTGATCTGCTCGACGCATCACCATCCAAGTTGCTCGTCGTGCTGTTAGCGGCGGTTGTTGCAGATCGCGGATGGGAAGTTGGGGTTGCGCGCCTAACTGAGCGCGGTACTGGCGTTGCGCCTGCCGTAGCCGACGAGTATAGCGAGCAACCGTTTGATAGCTCCCTCGATAACCTTGTTGTTGAATCTCCTTAAACAACCGCTTTGTATTTTGTTGTCCTTGATTCCATTGCTCTAGCACATAAGGTTTGTAGCGGTCGAGTTGACTACGTTGAGAGCGACCTCGCCCCGGATGCGCTTGCCATTCAGGAAACTCAGAATGGCTTAAGTAGCGATATACCGTGCGTTTGCCCATGCCGAGGTGCCGGGCGATCTCCAGGATCTCCCAGCCTTGCTGTCGTAATTGATGGACTTGCTCATACTTTGCGAATCGGCGTTCTCGCATCCTAGCAGAGCGTTCCTGTATGGCTGGGCGAGGTGCTACGGGCGCAATGGGGATGGCATCATTCACAGGAATTTGTGCAGTTTCTACGGCTTTCAATTGCTGGGTGTGCATTGCCAGAATCCGCTCTAGCACTTCTGCTAGATTTTTCAGCAAATGGAAACGGTCTGCTACCTGAGTCGCATTCGGCGCGCCTTTCGTCATCCCTTGTCGATACGTCTTTGATCGATCGCGCGATAGAATTTCGATTCCAGGATGATCCTTCAACCATTCTGCTAAAGTCTCTGCCTCGCGATCTGGAAGCAGCACAATTGGTCGATTTGTTTCTAGATCAACCAAAATCGTTCCATAACGTTGCCCACGTCGAAAGGCAAAATCATCCACTCCTAACGCTTTAGGGGTACTCACCGCAGGCATTGACTGACGAGAGATCAAGGACAGTAGGGTATTCTGACTCACCGGACAATGTAACTTCTGGCTCAGTTTCGCTCCACCTTCACCACCTGTGTACAATGCGATTTCGCTCAGTTGGGCTGCCAGTCGTTGTGTTCGTCTTGCCCAAGGAGCCATGACTTCTGCGATCCGTTCTGTAAAAATTTTGCGATCGCATCCCATTTGGTCGCAGAAGAACTTACCCACTGTTAGCTTGATGATGAGTCGATAATCTGCCCACGGTAGGTCGGCGAGTGTCCGTTCGTAATGGCTATGGACTCGATGGGCAGTGTGATCACAGACCGGACAGCGAACGAACTGTTGAACCGAATCGACAAACACTTGAACTTGTCGATGTTTTGGGTCGAGTTCGTAACTCTGTAATTCTAGGTGCTCTTGGCTGGGAAGCAGGTGAGTTAGGATGTCCACAATCTCTCCGATGCGATTTATCACCATCCTGACACTCGATCACCAAAATGTGCGGAGAACCCGAAGTTGATGCAAATTTGCAGCATTCCAGAGTCGGGAACGTTGTCAGCATTATTTATTCTGATTTTCTAACGACTCAGGTGACTCCTTTCAGTGACACAATTAATTCTGTATCTCAAATTAGGAATAGAGGTTAGAGATCGCTAGATCTGGAACTTGCTGTAGGGCTGACGGGACTAAACTTTCGTAACGAGCAACTTTTGCCCTCTTGTTGATGTAGGTTTCGTAGTGCTTGTATAAATGTGATGTCATCATCAACTTCAAGGGAAGATAGCAAAATAGAGTCATCGCGCAGATTTGCCTAACGACTCAAATGCGATTGCGGTAGTGCAACTCGAATGGAATAGTCTCGCCGCAGATTTGCTTAACCTGATTGCGAATTGCTTCCGCATTGCCCCAAACGATCGTGTGATCTTCGCGAGTATTGATTTCATACTCAACCAGTTCACAGTATTGGTCATGGTCACGCGCTACAAAAAATCCATAAGTTCGGCAGGCGATCGGGCGATTCTCATAAATACGACAAGCGCCTTCTTGCTCATCCAGAAATGGGCATACGATTGTAGAACGACAGGAACCAGATCCCACCTTTTGTATCAGCGTATCAATCGCCTGTTCAACTATTGCTCGAACTGCATCAGGAAGACTGGCGACCGCAGCATCTACTCTGTCCCATTCAGCTTGACTCAGTTCAGGCGGATGAGCGAGCGTACGACAGCAATGATCACATCCGCGCCGACAGGGGAACCAGTCTCGCTCTGCTCGAATCGCCTGCGCTCTGGCTTCAATATGTTCATCTAGATTTTGTAGAACGCTTCTGACATGATCCATTTTGATAATGACTCAAATTTCAAGCTGTATGGTATCGCGCTTTTTAGGGGATAGCCGCATATGCCGTTTCTGTTCAAATCAGCGTATCGACTTTAGCCAGAAAATAATGTTTTAAGATAGAAGATGTTACGAATTTAACCGTAAGCCCAAAGGTTGTGATGCGTTTTTCGTTTTATTGGCTCGTCGGATTCAGCATTCTTGTTTCTCCTTATTTTTGGGGTGATGCGGCATTCGCTGAGGGAAATGTGAAGGCTCAAACTTCTCAAATGACGGTAACAGGGATTCGTTGTGTTATACCTCAACCGCTTTGCATTGAACCGACAGAACTGAGCCGGACGGTCATTCTACAATCAACTCAAACTGGGTCAGCGACCCAAGCTTCTGAAACTGTCAAGGAGAAGCCTGCCGAAACGAGAGTAATCCAAGCATTTCGACTAGTTCCAACTGATTTAGAGCGCAAGGACAACGCATCTGTAATTCCAGCAAGGTGGGTAACAGCACAAATTAATGATAAGACGCAGTTAATCCCACAGAAATTTCTCTCTCTGCCTGTCCAGTTTGATCTGAAACAAGTTCCAAGAAGCGGAGAATATATCGGGACATTGTTTATCGAACATAGCGAAGGAAATGTTGCCATTCCGGTGATGATCAAGATAAAAGATTCTTGGCAGTTCGCAGTTCCATTACTTGCGATCGGAGTAGCACTTGCATTGCTACTGGCAGCCTACCAAGCAGAGGGATTTGACCGAGACGATATCACTATCAGAGTTGGGCAACTGCGATCGCAAATGCGAACAGAGGTTGGTGATACGACTGTTGAAGCGCGGACTGCAAGGATTTTTCAAAGTAAGGTAGAAGCTTACTTGGTTGATGTGGGAACTGCACTTGAGACAAAAAATTGGGTAGAAGCACGAAAAAGTTTTACGGATGCTCAAGCTAGTTGGAATCGATGGCGGAAGCAGCGTAGTGCTTGGATTGACCTGTATGAGTATGTAGAAGAAGCGTTGGTAGTTCATCTTGGGAATGAGATTTCAGAGGATTCGGTTTATGGGAGAGATTTAAAATCGGAACTTAACCGGATCAAGCGAGAGATGGCAAACTGTGAAACGCCGCAGCAGTATTCAGAGTTGTTGAAGCCGTTGAAGGAGAAAATTCAGCAGTTTTTGAATGCGGGACTGGAGTATCAAAGGTTAAATGAGTTGCGGAATCAAATGGGCAGCGATGGAGATCAATGGCAATCTGCTTTGGTGGATTTGGATAACCGCTTGAATCGGATTGCTTTGGACGATGGAGCAGGCTTAAAAGCTTGGCAAGATGAGGCAGAAAAACTCAAGCAGCATATGCAAGACTCGCAAAAGGGAATGCTTGATTCTCGAAATATTATTCAATTTGTACCTGCTTCGATTCGGAGTATTCCGAATGCTTCAAAAGGGAAAGAGCAGATCGCAGTTCAGCAAGCAAGCTGGCGAATCAAAGCATATCAATATGTTGGGCATGGTGTGTCAATCGTGCTTCTGAGTTGGGTCGGATTCAATCAACTTTATGCGTCGAATCCTATATTTGGGGCGAATGCGATCGCGGACTACAGCAGTTTGCTGGCTTGGGGATTTACAGCCGAAGTCACGCGCGACTCAGTAGCGAAAGTTTTGCAGAGATTTAAATTACCTGGAGGATAACCTAAAATTTCCTGAATTCTCTGATATTGTGATGAATCATTCTCTGACTGCCCCTAAGATTTGTAACACATGACTCAAGCCCCTAATCCTATCCAAAAGCGCTGGGCGTTTCTTGTTGGCATCGATCGTTTTGACGATCCTCAGGTCAATCGATTGAATTTTTGTGTCAACGATGTACTTGCGCTGAAAGAGATTCTAGAGAAGCTGGATTACATTGTCGTGACTTTACATGACCAGCAAGAAGCGCATCGTCAGCCGACTAGAGATAATGTCGAAGCAGAATTGCAGCAGCTTTGTGAAATGGTTGAGAAAGATGATCTGCTATTTGTGCATTTTGCATGTCATGGAAAGTTGATTAAGGGACAGCCTGTTCTGGTGCTGAAAGATAGCCGTGTTCAGCTTTTGTCAAGAGCAGAAAAGCGGCTTTCTGTTGAGCAAGTGAAGCAAATGATGCGAGATAGTGGAGCGAGTCGGCTCTTTCTCTCACTGGATGCTTGCCATACTGGGATAGATATGGGGCGGGGAGAGGATGATTTGGAATTTATTCGGAATGTTTATGAGCTTGCTGAAGGGTTTGTGGTGATTGCAGGAAGTACGGCTCAGCAAAAAGCTTTTGAATTAAAATCGGTGGAGCATGGCGTATATAGCTATTATTTGCTCAAAGCTTTGGCTGGAGAAGCCGACAGAACTGGAAAAACATTTGTTTCAGTTGATGATGTTGAGAAATACTTGACGGATCAGTTTAAGCGATGGGGAGCTAGTACTGGATTGCAGCAAGAGCCGACGATCGAGAAAGCAGGAATGGGAGATATGATTTTGGCGGATTGGCGCGATCGTACTCCTCCGAGCCTTGCAACTCCTTTTCCTGATCTTCGGGCGACAAGTACCAATACGCGAGATAGCTCTCAGCAGCTAACACCTTTTGAAAGGCAACGACGGGAAAGAGATCGAAACAGCCTACAGTCAGAGTGGAAGCTTAGAAGCGAAAAATTAGAGCGATTACGTCAGGCTTTTGCGATCGAGGTTGACACTGCTAGAACGTTTCAGTTAGAAAAACAAATTCAAGCTGAAGAAGAAGAAATTAAACGATTGGAAAATCGTTTATCTGCAATTGATGTTCCAAGTGAATCAAATTCAGAGGTTAGCCCAAAAGCTTTGTCACCAGATCAGCTAGAGAAACGAGAACTAGAAAAACTATATGCGAAGTTGTCAAAAAAATACGAAGCAATTAGTGAGCAGATTGAGGGTGAACTCAATGTAGATAATCAAGAGACGTTGCGAGCTAGAAAAGAAACAATTCAACGTGAGATGGGGGAAGTCTGGAATAGGCTTCAGGATCTTTAGGCAGAACGATGAGCGAGTCAATACAGATTGCTATGGATATGAAATCACCAGATGAATTAGAAATACAAGAACTTGAGAAGCGATATGCAAAGCTGTCAGCAACATATGAGTCAATCAACGAGTCCATTGAAGGGGAACTGAATGCAGATAATCGAGAGACATTGCGAACTAGAAGAGCAACACTCAAGCGAGAACTAGATGAAGTCTGGAATCGATTAGAAGAGTTAAAACGCGGTAGTGGAGATCGCGGTCGTCAGTATCTCACCTTCAAAGAAGATTTGCCTAAGATCGACTTTGATGAAGTAATGGATGAAATCAAGGCATTAACTCAAACTTTACGACGAGGGGGTGATGCACTACTGCTGTTGCAGGAAAGCCTTTCAATGTCAGGGGATCTATGCTTGCAGAGAATTCGTGATGAGTTCAAGCAAAGTACTGGAAATTTTCAGCCCTACAAACTTGGGCTTTACTTTGGGGATGCGCTGAATGAATATGGATGGCTCGACAACCTTGGAGGATACTTTGGGTTAGTCGATTCAAAACCAGAAAACCTTGCAAAATTAGTGATTGAACAGATATGTAATTCTGTGAAAATTGGTAGTACTGTTTTTCTGGAAATTCACAACTGGGATGATTTACCCTGCCAGGAAAAGACTTTATTTTGGTTCATGCAACATTTTTGGATGCCATTAATCCAATGTTTGAAGGATCGGGAAAAGTATCCACGAGTTAAATTTATCGCTGTAATCGTAGTAGATTCTGAGCTTTCGCCTGAGTGTTTTTCTGAGCAATGCCTTTGTGAAATAGAAGCTACACCTTTCCGCTGGCTGAAGCTTCCTTTGCGGAATTGGACCCAAGAGGAGATTCAGGAATGGCTAGAACTCTATCCAGGAATCGGAAATCCGCGTAGTATTAATTTGTCTCAACGCTTTTTTAATGCAAGTCGGAAAGGGATTCCAAGTATGGTGCGTCAGGCGTTGGAAAAAGAGTTGCTGTTAACACAAGCTTAGTTTGGGAAAGACGAGGATATGACGACATCAACACAGTCTCTTAAATTTGAAGGCAAAAACTTACGTGAGCAACCGTCTGGGGCACATGAGAAAGCACCAAAAGAACCAGAGCCTTATATTGTCGGCGATCGCTTAAAAACGGCGGTGAATTTGGCGATCGCACTCCGTCGCCCTTTACTGCTCGAAGGCGATCCAGGATGTGGTAAAACTTGCTTGGCAAAAGCAGTCGCGTTTGAGTTAGGATTACCGTTCTTTCGGTGGAATGTGCAATCGACAAGTAAGGCGCAAGATGGGCAATACATCTATGATGCGCTAGGACGATTGCATGATGTGCAGTTGCAGAAGTCGGAGAAAGCTTCTCGACGTGATCCCAGTAATCCTGGTGACTACTGTGAAATGGGCGCTTTGGGAAGCGCATTTGAAATTAAGGATCGATCCTCCATTGTGCTGATTGATGAAATTGATAAGGCAGAATTGGATTTCCCCAATGATTTGCTCACAGTGTTGGATAAACCTTGGCGATTTCAGGTGAAAGAAACGGGAGACTTCGTTGAGGCAGATCCAGATCATATTCCAATCGTGTTCATCACCAGTAACAAAGAAAAGGGCAATCTACCCGATGCGTTCTTACGGCGGTGTCTCTACCACTATGTCGAATTTCCAACTGATCCGAAAGAATTGAAACGCATCATCGATCGACATTATCAGATCGAGAATCTGAAACGAGAGGAGAAGATTGCTCCGCCAGAAGCTGATTTACAGGATGCAGCGATCGAGCGATTTCTCTCGATCCGAACAGAAGGTGGTTTAATCAAGAAACCAGGAACCAGCGAGTTTCTAGACTGGCTCAAGGCGTTGCAAACCTTTATGGCAACTCCCTCTGAAGCAGCGGGGATACTCATTGGGATTAGATGAATATCAGGCAGCACTCAAGGCGGTTGAAGCGGGATATGCTCAGAACGAGGAAGCGTTGATCGAAATGGTACAGATTCTTTGGTGTCATTCGCGATCGCAGCAAAATCAACTCGTTCCGATCTGGCAAGATCTTCAGCGTCAGGTCAAAAAGCAACAAGAGACAAAGGATGATTTCAAGGATCGCTTAGATCATGAATCTGGAGACGCAGAGCGATCGCGAGAAGAAAACCAAGAGCGGGAAAAGAAGTCAGAGTCCGTTACGACAGAAGTTGAAGTTCAGCCGAATCAAGAAGTGGCTACGCTTCCAGTGCAGGCTCCGTCTTTTACACCCGTTGAACAGGATGGATTGCTGTCTTTGCAGAGTTACTTTCCAGTGTCTCGTCGGGCAATGGTATATGGGTGGCGTTTTTTGCAGCGTTCTGTGGCTGATGGGTGTCGAACAGTGTTGGATATTCCAGCAACGGTGCAACATGTGACAGAGCAAGGTTACTACTTAGCACCTGTGTATCAGCGACAGAAGCGGAATGCGGCACGATTGTTACTGCTGATTGATCAGAATGGTTCGATGATGCCGTTTCATCGCTTTACGCGGGATCTGGTTGAAACGGCGCGAGAGGAGAGTCTGCTCGAAGAAGAGAATGTGCAGGTTTTCTATTTTCACAATGTACCAGCGACTTATGTGTATCAGGATGTCTATTTGACGAAGCCGATCGCGATGAAGGATGTGCTGGGACAGTGTGATGCGGACACGAGCGTTTTGATTGTGGGGGATGCAGGAGCGGCACGGGGATATCGTCGGCAGGAGCGGATTCAGGAAACCACTCGGTTTTTATTGCAAGTGCGGAAGCGATCGAGTTTGATTGCTTGGTTGAATCCGATGTCGCGTAAGCGTTGGGTTGGGAGTTCGGCAGAGATTTTGGCGTATCTTGTGCCGATGTTTCAGATGGATCGGTTTGGATTTGCGGAAGCGATCGATGTTTTGCGGGGCTTGGTGACAGCATCAGAGGAGGAGCGAGAATGATGCTGGAGCAGGCAGAACAGAAGGTTACATTGTTTGAGCGGCAGTTTGGGGAGGCGTATCGGTTGATGGCGTATCATGCTGCGTTGCCGTTGGTGTTGACTCCAGAGTTAGTCCATTTTTTGCGGACTGAGTTTTTGCTGAGTGAGGCGGAGCAAATTCCTTGGGAGGCAGAGGCAGATTTGTTGCTGTCGGATCTGTGTTCGCAGGTGGGGTATGAGCTTTATGTGATGGATACGGCGGTGAGATCGTATCTTTTGGAGCAGATGCAGCGCGACGATCGTATTCCAGCAGATCGGATGCAGTCGGTGGCGCAGGTCTTGATTAGCTATGTGACCTATCTGAGCCAGATTAATCCGGGGCAGCGACAGCGGGAGCTTCAGGCACAGCGATGGGCAGCGATGGGATATTTGGGAGATGAGCAGTGTCAGCAGATGGCGCGGGAGATTGCAGAACAGTTTGAGATGAGTGTGGGGCATGGGGATGCAACGGTAGTAAAAGCGGAGTTTGCACGATTGGCGCAGATTGCAAAGGAGTTGAAGCCTCTAGAGCAGGCATCGCCGGAGCTAGTTGAATTTGCGAAGCGGGTTGGACAATCGATAAGAGCGCCGCAAACTTTGACGATAGAGGAACAACGGCAAAGTTTTCGAGTGGGCGATCGCGTTTTAAGGTTGCCAGATGCGATCGTTCCAACTTCAGAGGAAGTGCCAGGGTTGCAAAGGTTTGAGTTTGATGTAGTGGAATTTGTTGAAGCTATAGAGGTCACTAGAACAAGAGAATTACAACGTATCCTGCACGAGTTTAATGTAGCCATCATTCAGATTTCTTCACCTATAGCGGAGAGAATCCAATGCTCAGGCATTGCAGAACTTTTAGTGATTGAATTAGACGACGAAGATGAAGAAAGAACAGTCCTTGTTACTGTCCAAGGCAATGAATTGGAGTGGGAAAGTACTGTTGAAGATGAGAGGCAGATGGGTGCAGAAATTCGCCATGCTGGAATCTATTGTAGAGATGGCATAACAGTAGAATGGGCGGTTCATGAATATCCAGAAGGGGAGATTAATTATCTTGATGAACCTGATGTGATTGAAGGAAAAGTTGAAGTTGTTCAGAATTTTACAAGAGAGGATTTCTCGATCGTTAGCAATCTGGAAGACTACGCATTTCCTGTCGAAATCGTTTTAGAGCCGAAGAAGGATTGGCAGTATCTTGAACAGCTAGATGCAGATATTACTCTTGAACTGATCAAGATTCCTGCTGGCAGTTTCATGATGGGCGCATCTGAAGATGAGTTGGAATGTTTTGATGATGAACAACCTCAGCATGAAGTCAATATTGCTGACTTTTATATGGGGAAATATCCTGTTACTCAGGCACAATGGCGTTTTGTAGCGAATTTGCCGCAAGTCGAGCGATTACTCGATCCAAATCCTTCCAACTTCAAAGGAGATAATCTTCCAGTTGAGCAAGTTTCTTGGCTGGATGCAATGGAGTTTTGTGCGCGCCTCTCTCAACACACGCGACGAGAATATCGATTGCCGAGTGAGGCGGAGTGGGAATATGCCTGCCGTGCTGGGACAGCGACTCCATTTCATTTTGGAGAAACGATCGATGCACAAGTTGCAAACTACTGCGCCCAAGATAGAGAAATCAATAAGAATAATTACCCCGGAAAATATGGACGTGGGCAGCTAGGTGAATATCGAGAACAAACAACACCAGTTGGTTCATTCCAAGTAGCGAACAATCTTGGTTTGTACGACATGCATGGCAATGTTCTTGAGTGGTGCTTAGATCACTGGCATGAGAACTATGAGAATGCACCTACGGATGGGGGTGCATGGCTTAATCCAAACGCATCAGAAGACGCT
>JALOOO010000245.1 GCA_025454375.1 Leptolyngbya sp. Prado105
AATCGTGGTGATCAAGAGAATAGCTGGATTCATAGCCTTCGAGTTTCCTTTGAATGTAGGGATTTTGTGATTCGCTTCCTGTATAGTTTAAGCGATTTTTTGGCGACTTGTACTCCCGTCA
This sequence comes from Leptolyngbya sp. Prado105, assembly GCA_025454375.1. Taxonomy (GTDB): domain Bacteria; phylum Cyanobacteriota; class Cyanobacteriia; order Leptolyngbyales; family Leptolyngbyaceae; genus Leptolyngbya. Next base: position 122 of record JALOOO010000245.1, read on the forward strand.
GCAGTACATTTCGGGCTAATCCTCACGCAACGAGCCTTCACGATCTTGCTCAACCGCGCGACCATTTACATTGCCCAACTGCTGACGAACATCGTCGATCGCATCATTCAACTGCGCGATCTTATCTTCCAGACTGCGGCGTGCCAGTTCAATATTTTGCTCAGCCGAGCCGCGCATTCGTCGCTTCGCTTTCGCATCTGCCAATTCTGGCTTTGCCCCTTCTTCTCCTGCCTCTTCCATCAAGCGTTGTGAAGTCAGTGTTGCGCCGATAATACCGCCGACAACGCCGCCCACGATCGCGCCGAGGACAAATCCACCGGAAAAATTATCTTGACTCATGGTTGGTCGTCTCTGAACATTTTGTTTATTGTATCGAGATTTACGTTCCGAAAATGCGATCGCCTGCGTCGCCTAACCCTGGAACGATAAATCCACGATCGTTTAAAACTTCATCAATCCCTGCGGTGTAAATCGTCAAACTTGGATAAGCCGTGCCTAATTTTTGCAAAGCAGGGGGAGCCGCAACCACTGCGACAATTCTGACATTCGCGGGATCGACTCCGCGCTTGGTCAATTCTTCCATTGCCCGAACACTACTGCCACCCGTCGCCAACATTGGATCTACAATCAGCACTCGCGTTTCAGGATTAAATTGATCCGGCAATTTGTTGAGATAGCAACTAGCTTCGAGTGTTTCTTCGTTGCGCACGAGTCCCAAATGATAAATCGATGCCAACGGTAGAAGCGATTGTGCGCCATCTAGCAATCCGAGTCCAGCCCGCAGAATTGGCACAACGACGATCGGAATTTCTGGATTGATAAAGGTTGCAGGACAGGGAGCGAGAGGAGTCTCGATTGTCGTATCCGTCGTCGGCAACCATTCCCGGATTGCTTCATAAGTCAACCAACGCCCCAACTCTGTAATCGCACTGCGAAATAGAGCAGAAGGAGTCGAAGCATCACGGGCAACTCCCAACCAATGCTTAATTAAGGGATGGGGTGGAACGTATACACGCAGTTGCAGAGTCATAAGCGCTCATCAGAATTGATCTGAATCATCATACTCCTTCTACTCCAATATTTTTGGTTATTTTAGGCAACGAAAAACAGATAGTCTTTCAAATTTTATTGAAATTAATTCTCATTTGTATTGACATAGATTCTCAGTAGACTTTATAGTTAGCTTCAGTGTTCTCCTCTCTAGAGGGATTAGCAGACGGGCGCAAGATCAATAGAGTTTTGCGCTCGATTTTTTCCTTTCAGACCTATCAAGCTTCAAGCTCCAAGAGCATTTTAGACATTGAGTCGATCGAGTTAAAAAGTAGCGTGTAGAAATTGCAGAGCATAGGCACAGATTGCTAACGGTTCACTCTGTTGATGCAATTTTGAGAAAACTTTATGCAATTTCGAGAGAATTTTATGCAGTGTTGAGAGAATTCATGTTTCCTTAATCTCAGGCTCTGGATTGTTCGTGCTTTCACGGTATGATGTGTGGAAATTATTGGGTTTTCCCCAGAAAATCTCAATAAATAAGCCGAATAAAGCACTCGTCTCCAGAGAATTTACTGAGAATTTTGTAGATCGAAGCAAAAATGTAGTTTGCGACACTAAAACAGATCAGAGACTCAGTTTAAGTGTTCTAAAGTCATCAATCGCTTACAAAGACTGTTAGACTTCCCAGCTTCACTCGATACGACAAGGAAAGAAATGGTAGTGACCAAGGATAGACCGCTTGCAGCGATGTTCCGTCAGATTGGAGGGGGCGCATATCCCCCCGTTGTAGAGACGTTTGAGCGCGGTAAGACCATCTTTTTTCCGGGCGATCCGGCAGAGCGGGTCTACTTTCTCGTCAAGGGTGCGGTAAAACTCTCGCGGGTTTACGAAGCCGGAGAAGAAATTACGGTGGCGCTACTGCGTGAAAATAGCGTCTTTGGGGTGCTGTCTCTGATTACCGGACAACGCGCCGATCGCTTTTATCATGCCGTCGCCTTTACCCCCGTCGAATTGCTCTCTGTGCCGATCGAACAAGTCGAAAAAGCACTCAAAGACAATCCTGAACTCTCGATGCTGATGCTCAAAGGTCTGTCATCTAGAATTCTGCAAACCGAAATGATGATCGAAACGCTGGCGCACCGGGATATGGGATCGCGCCTTGTGAGTTTCTTACTGATTCTCTGCCGTGATTTTGGCGTGCCTTCGCAAGAAGGGATCATCATCGATTTGAAACTGTCGCATCAAGCGATCGCAGAAGCGATTGGCTCGACTCGCGTGACCGTGACTCGACTGCTCGGCGATTTGCGGCAGGACAAAATGATCTCGATTCACAAGAAAAAAATCACCGTTCACAATCCTGTAACGCTCAGCCAACAATTTACCTAATTCGATTAGAATTCATTCCTAAATGACTCAAGCGGATCGAAGAGCCAGCAGGCATAATGAAAGGCGGAGTCTGAATATATCCCTTAGAGTGCAGTATGTCTAAGGGTCTGTGGGAGTGTCATGTCCGATGTCGGGCTAATTCTAATTTTAGTGGTGTTAATCTTGGGAGGAGTGATCGCGACGGTCGGCGATCGCTTAGGAACTCGCGTGGGAAAAGCTCGCTTGAGCTTATTCAACCTGCGCCCCAAGCAAACCGCAGTCGTCGTCACGATTTTGACCGGAACGCTGATTTCGGCTTCAACTTTGGGGGTCTTACTCTTAGCAAGCCGGACATTTCGAGAAATGCTGTTGAACTTTGGACGAATCCAGGCAGATTTGAAAGCCACGAATCGCGATTTGGACAAAGTGAGCGCTGACCTAAAAGCAACAGATAAGCGCAAAACTGAAGTTGAAACCGATCTCAACCAAGCGCGATCGGAACGTGCCCAAGTCGAAGCTCAATTGAAGCAGATTAATGCCAACCTGCAAGTCTCGATCACTCGGCAAAAAGAAACTGATGCTCAACTGCGAACCACTGAAGCGCAACGAGATTTAACGCGAAACCAACTCGAAACCGTCTCAAGTCAGGCGCTATCGCTGCGCAATGAAATCAATCAACTACAATCTGAGCAGCAATCCTTGATTCAACAACGCGATCAAGTCAAAGCCCAAATTGCAGAGCGAGACGAGCAAATCGCAGAACGTACTCAATTGATTGAGCAACGCGATCGCGAGATCAGCGAGCGAGATCAAGTCATTGTCCAACGAGAACAAGCCCTCAAGAAACTCGAAAAACAGCAAGCGGCTTTAACAGAAGCCGTGCGGCAATTTGAGCAAGATGTATTGCAAATTCGCCGAGGTGACTTAGCGATTTTTCGCACTCAAGTTCTGTCCTCAGGTGTTGTGCAAGTCGTAGAACAGGGAGGCGCGAAAGCGGCTGTCGATCAATTGCTTCAGTTAGCAAACCAAGCGGCGATCGAGGCTCTACGACTGGGGCAGAACAATCAAATCGTGCAAATCCCAATCGCCGATGTAGAAAATTTGATTCAGCAACTTCAAGATGGTCAAGTTTACCTGGTACGGGTTCAAGCAGGCGCAAACTACGTCTTAGGCGACAGCAAAGGGGTCATGGTCTATGTCAGCGTTGTGCCAAATCGCGTTGTCTTCTTAGAAGGCGATACGATCGCGAGTCAGACCCTTGAACCTTCTAAGCTGTCTGCACAAGATTTTCAAAAGACACTGCAAGACTTGATTGCGGCTTCTAATGCACGGGCGCGTGTTGCAGGCGTTTTGAATGACCGACTGGAGGTGGAGAAACTATTGAGCTTAGGATCGTTTATTGACCAACTTCGTCGCTATCCCAATTCGGTAGAACTGCGGGCAGTTGCATCAGAAGTAACTTACACATCCGGCCCACTCAAAATAGAATTAGTCGCAGTGCAGGATGGACAAGTTGTCTTGCGGGCTTCCAATTAGGGACAATGGACAGAACAATGGTAAGAGGTAAATATGGCGGAACAGCCCGTTATTCTGGGATTTGATCCAGGACGACAAAAGTGCGGGGTGGCAGTAATGGGAGTCGATCGTCGAATTTATTATCATCAAGTGGTCGCGTCTGAAGCAATGATTTCGACGATCGAATCACTGCGTAATCAGTTTCCGATTTCGCTCTTAGTCATGGGCGATCAGACTTCTTCCAAATCGTGGCGACAAAAGCTGCAAGCCGAATTGGTCGAACCGATGCGAATCATCACAGTGGATGAGCGCAATAGTTCGCTGGAGGCACGCGATCGCTATTGGCAGATGTATCCGCCGAAAGGGTTAATGCGCTTGATTCCTGAAGGGATGCGCACTCCACCGCGCGCGATTGATGACATTGTGGCAATTCTGCTAATTGAGCGCTATTTAGGACGATTAGTCAGTTAGCGTGATCGCAGGGATCTCGATTCAAAATCCCCTACAGGTCTGCCCGAATCGTAAACGAATAATCCCCACCTGGTTCAAGCTGGTAATCCTTGGCTTCAAGAAATCGTCCTAGCGGTTCCTTGATCAAAGCGCGTCCTAACGAAGGTTGGATCTTGAGCAATCCCTGACGAAAATGCCAATGAAACTGCCACTCATATTCATTTGCTCGCACCTCGCCCTCAATACTGCCCTGCTGCCAGGACTGGCGAAAAATTCGGACATGGGCAGTGGTTTCAGGGAGACGCTTGCTCATAATGCGGATTTCGACTCTACAGATTGATTGTTGTAAAGACTCATCGCTTTTTCAACCCCTTGCTTCAGACTCAGTTCGACTGCGCTGACTGTGAGATTTAATACCTCGTCGATCGCGCTTTTCTCATTGGGGGCGAAGGTTCCGAGGACATGAGATACTGCATCTTTTTCAGTGGATTTGGCGCTGCCGATACCGATTCGCAAGCGAGGGAACTGCTGCGTTCCAAGATGAGCGATCGCGGATTTCATTCCATTTTGCCCACCTGCTGAACCAGATAACCGCAGCCGCAATCGTCCGACTGGCAGATCCATATCGTCATAAATCACCATGACTGCTTCAGGTGCAATTTTGTACCAATCCACGACAGCGCGAATCGCTTGCCCGGAATTGTTCATGTAGGTCGTCGGTTTGAGCAGGCGAATTTTGCCAGCAGGACTCCTGCCTTCCCCGAACCAACCCTGGAATTTCTTATTTTCCGAGAGTCCAATCTGCCAAAGTTTGGCTAAGCGATCGATCGCTAAAAACCCGACATTATGCCGGGTATTTTCGTATTTCGTGCCGGGATTCCCAAGACCGACTATCAGTTGAGGAATCACAGAAGACGTTGCTTCAGAGGACATTAGGATTCTTTCTCGATCGGAGTTGCGGTGACAGTCTCCTCAACAGACTCTTCTGCTGGGGCAAGGGTGGGCTTCTCTTCTAAAGTTGCTTTCATCGGCTGTGGAGTCGCAGCCACGAGATTTTCTGTTTCGCGTTTGAATTCATTCTCGAATTCTTTAGAAGCATCCTGAAAACTCCGGATTGCTTTACCCATACTGCGTCCAATTTCTGGCAGTTTTTTGGGACCAAAGACTAAGAGTGCCACAACGAGGATCAGTACCATTTCGGGTAAGCCGATGCCGAAGAAGTTCATATCGATCTCCTAAATGTCAGTCAGGTAGAGGGGATGAGGGATGGGGGAATCTTGTTCATTTTCCCCTCTTCCCAATTCGATCTATTGTAGGGTTTCCCTTAACCGCTGTTCCTAAAAAAAATCCCGGAAGACTCCGGGAATAATTCTGCTAAGTACGTTTCGTGGAGTTTAGTTGCCCCAATCGACGTTAAATCCATCAAGAAGCAGTTCTTGGTTGTAAATTTGCAGAATAATCAGCAGGAACACCAAGAAAAGTGCCATGAAGATTCCCATTAGAGGCGTAGTGCCCCATCCGGGTACTACTTTACCGTATTCAGAATTTAAAGGTTTTAGAATGTCTCCCAACCGAGTCCGCTGTGCCATGGCTCACCTTTATCGCTAAGTCTTGGAAAATGTTTAAATTCACCCTATCACTTTCTTGTGACCCTGTTAATCGATTGGTTAAATAATCCTAATTTCTCTTACGAATTCCTCTGAGAGCGCAATCTCGTAACCAGAGTTGAATCGCTTTGCCGATCGCGCTATCTCGGCTGGCTCGGGGAGGAGTGATCGGCTGTCCGGGCGTAGTCGTGCCAATTCGAGTAAACATTAGCGGCAGTTGCCATCCTTGTTGAGTTCGAGTCAGAAAGAGCCAGTGAAATTCTTGAATCTCGATCGGCGTTCCGCCGACAATTTCTCGCTCTAAGGTCGTGATGAAGGCTTGTTGGATGGTTGGATCAAGTGGGCGATCGGAATTGAGCGGCAAAGGTTCAAATTCGGGTCGTCCTGCCAGAATGACGGAATTTCTTTGAGTTTGGGTCAATCGCTCCCGAAGCGCAACCCGATTAGCATATCCGGGCAATTCGGGAAGCATTGCCGTGACGAGCGGTTCGATTTCGGTGGGACAAGCGACGCGCGGAAAGGATTGAGCGGGTGGGGAAAATGCGATCGTCACGGCAATCATCCAAATTGGTAGGAATCTTGTGACAAGGATGAATTCGTTTTCTTGATGGTCGATCGTAGAGACGCAATCGATCGCATCTCTACCAAACGATCTGCGACCCAATGGATTTCGCGCCCAATCGAATAATTGATTAAGCCAAACGTTCTTCATGACCCGATTTCGTCACAAATCCGTTCAAACGCTTCAACCGGATCATCCGCCGCCGTAATCGGTCGCCCAATCACCAAATACGTCGCCCCCGCCTTCATCGCCTCTCCCGGTGTCATAATTCGCCGCTGATCACCCGCTGCCGCCCAACTCGGACGCACTCCCGGACAAACCAACACAAACTCATGTCCACACACCTCGCGCAACTGCGTCACCTCATGCGGCGAGCAAACTGCCCCCGATAATCCACTCTCTTTTGCCAACATCGCCATTGAGAGCGCATACTCCGGCAATTCTAAAGGGATTTTCAACTCAAACGCCAACGATCGAGCCGATAAACTCGTCAAGACCGTAATCGCAATCAGTTTCGGCTCAGAACCGGGTGCTTTATTTGCCTCGATCGCGCTTTGAGCCGCCTCTAACGCTGCTTTCCCTGCCGTCGCATGAACAGTGATCAAATCTACACCGTATCGTGCGGCTGCGGCACATGCACCCGCGACCGTATTCGGAATATCGTGAAACTTCAAATCAAGAAAAATCCGCTTTTCTCGCTCTTTCAAGATGTGCAGAATGTGAGAGCCAGAGCTAACAAATAGTTCCAGTCCAACCTTCCAAAAGGTGACTTGAGGCAGTTTGTCGATGAGCGCGATCGCACTTTCTTCTGACGGCACATCTAACGGCACGATAATTCGATCGTTCATGGCACTAACCGCACAAATTTACTTTTCCCAAGCTGAAGAACCTTACCTGTCAATGCTTCCGGCGATTCAAATAGCAAATCACCGTTGCCCATTTTCTCGCCCTCTAACTTAACCGCTCCCCCTTGAATTTGCCGTCGCGCCTCAGAACTGCTCTTACAGAGTCCGGCAGCACTCACGAGATAAAACAATTTTGCGGGAAATTGCA
>JALOOO010000246.1 GCA_025454375.1 Leptolyngbya sp. Prado105
CACTTCGCCTCCGCCCGCCACGATGTGATCCACGATCGGCTGACACAATCGCTCTGTCGGAGAGCCATCTAGAAACGCAATCTTAGAGCCGTAGCGCTCCTGTAAAAATTTGTTCAGTGCCGTCAGGATGATAGTCGCTGAAACCTCATCCGGATTGATAAAGGTCAGCGCTTTTGAAGCGGCAATGAAAATATCTGAACTGACGCGCTCGCCGATGCCTTGACGCTCAAGCCATTCGAGCAAACTGTATTTGTCCATGTCTTCGACGTACTTTTGACCCCGAAGCACCCCCGGCCAAAGCCCGATCGCGAATCTCAACTTCTGCTCCCAAGTCAGCATGTCATTGTTTTTCAGAATCGATGCAATGACGTTAAACGGAGCCGGAATATCCGGCACGCTGAAGTAAGAATAAGTCTCGGGTTTTTCCGGTTGATTAAAAATTAAAGCGTGTTCTTTCCACTGGAGTCGATCGAGAATATTCAACTCGCCCATCAATTGCAGCATATTGGGATAAGCACCAAAGAAGGCATGAAGCCCTGTTTCGTACCAATCGCCGTCTTCATCTTTCCAAGCTGCAACTAATCCACCTAATACATCGCGGCTTTCCAGCACGATCGGCGTGTGTCCAGCATCGATTAAATATTTCGCGCAGGCTAATCCTGCTAAGCCGCCTCCGGCGATCGCTACTCGCATGTAGTCTCTTCACCTAACCTGTGATCGACAATTGGCTCTAATTATACGTTGCAAACCGTTACATTTTTAGAGTTTTTCAGAAAGTTGGCAGATGAAACGGCGAATTCGCAAGCATCTGTCTAAATCAAACCGCTTCAATTCCAGAAATCAATCCTTAAACAGGCGCGTTCATGACCAAAAAATGATCGATCTAGCAGTTTATTAAATAAAAACAAAGATACGGTAAGATACGGAGCGGCTCCTATCAGAAACATTACAAATCTCCTACTTAGGCGACTCAAACTGTGAAATCCTAGTGAAATATCACTGAGTTATCCATATTTTCAGTGTGCCTAACTTGAGGTTTACCAAAAAACAGACGAATTTCGTATGCTGCATTACCTCATCTGAACCAAATGATCTGGTATTTGTCCGGAATAGGCAGATGTGAATCTCTCAAAAGCTGCCTTCACTGTTTCTGAAAGTTATCCCTGACCCCCCGCCCAATCCAGCTACCGGACGTTAGAGGACAATAAGTTTTGCTTGATCCGAATCCCAATTCTTACCGGGAGAGCGGCAGCTTTAGCCTGTCTGCAAATCCCGTTGCGGCACTCAGTGTTGATCCAGGTGCCGATTTGTTGTTTCCAGTTCTTAATGTGACAGCATCAGAGTCTCGTAGTTACGGAGCAATGGGGCTGCGGGCTGAGTACTTTAATGATACAGACCTAAATCAGCGATCGCTGATTCGCACCGATTCGACGATCGATTTTGATTGGAGCGATCGTCAGCCTTCTGAATCTGTCAATCCGGATAATTTTTCAATTCGCTGGACAGGTCAACTGACCCCGTTGTATTCAGAAAATTACACTTTCAGGGCTGAAGCGGACGATCGCATTCGAGTCTGGGTCAACGATCAGGTATTAATCGATCGTTGGGAGACTGCAACAGAAACGAATCCAACGATTCAACTTGATGCAGGGCAGAGCTATAACCTTCGGGTAGAATACGCAGAATTAGGGGGCGATGCGAACGTAAAGCTACAGTGGTCAAGTCCGAGTCAAGCTCAAGAGGTGATTCCTCAAAGTCAACTGATATCGCCTTCGATCAGCATCAATACCAATACTGGAGCCGGGTTATATAGTAATGTTCGCGACATTGGCTTAGAAGATTCGACTCCTGTCAATGATTCATTGAGTGCAGACAATCTTTCTGATTTTTACCAGTTTAATCTGGCTCAATCGACTGCTATCACCGTCAAGATTAGTAATCTAACTGCTAATGTAGATCTCAAACTGCTCAATGAGCGGGGCGATATTCTTAGCACCTCTGCCAATGATGGAACTATGATGGAATCGATCGCTGCTGTTCTCAGTGCGGGAACTTATGCGCTTCAGGTGTTTACAGGTCAGCCTGCGAGTACAAATTATGTCATGACCGCCTCGATCGCGGATACGATTCGAGAGCGGGCAAAGCCTGCGGATACCTTTATTGATTCGATGGGCATTGCGACACATTTGCGCTATACCGATACGAGCTACGGACGCTTTGAGGATGTCGTTGAACCGCGCTTACGAGAGTTGGGGATTCGACATATTCGAGACGGCGGCAATGATGACAATATGTATGCCAAAATGCGTCGATTAGGGGCACAGGGGATTCGATCGACGTTAGTGATGGATCCTCGCGACAATATTACACCGCAGAATGTCGTCGATCAGGTGAAACGTGCGCTGCCTTATGTCGAAGGTGTCGAAGGTCCAAACGAATGGGATGCCAATGTCGAAAAGATGAGCTATAAAGGCAAGTCTTTTCCGGATGGCTTGCGAGAGTATCAAGCAGATATGTTTCGCGCCCTTAAGAGCGATCCAGCTACTGCGAATATTCCCGTGTTAGCGCCTTCGATGGCACAGCCAGAGAATGGGCAAAAAGTTGGCTCGCTGGCTGCCTATAGTGAATTGGGCAATATGCACAGCTATTCGGGGGGACGGGTACCGGGTCAGGATTTTGATTGGCGCTGGTTGCCGTTGACAAAGCAATTTTCAGGCGATCGACCGATTATTGCCACAGAGACGGGCTATCACAATGCAATTCACGATCGAGTGACGACGCATAAAGCTGTAACAGAGCAAGTTTCTGCGAAGTATATTCCTCGAACTTATCTAGAATTTTTTAATCGAGGGGTAAAGCGCACGTTTATCTATGAATTGATGGATCAGCGTCGTGCGCCAGATCAAGAAAATAACTTTGGTATCATTCGAGCGGATGGGACTCCGAAGCCTGCATTTTATGCGGTGAGAAATCTGATTCGGATTTTAAATGATACTCGGGGTACTACTGCAAATGGTTCTCTATCGTACTATTTCAGCGGCAATGTCAAAGATTTACGTCATACCCTGTTGCAGAAAAGTAATGGCGATTTTTACCTCGTCATGTGGCTAAATTCCGAGAGTACGGACGCGACTAAAACTCAGCGAGTCACCGTGAATTTATTAACTCCGACAAAAGAAGCGGTGACCTTTTTACCGAATCGATCGTCGGATGCGACTGCAACATTTTCGGCTCCAACGAGGGTAACGATGGATGTTCCGGACGCGCCTATTATTCTAAGGGTTGTGCCAAAAGGATAAATACGATGAGGCACTCACAAGATATTCGGCTGAGAGTGAGGGTGTCAGTCTAATCAGGCATCTCCTCAATATTGCGTGGCTCTCCCTTTGGCTGTTGGTTCATGTCATGGCGGTAACGACTTGAAGCCTCATAGACCTCTCTGCGAAGCCGCTGAATTGAACCGAGCGGTTGATGCTCGACAATCGAATGCCAGGGGCTAAAAGACAGTATCTCATCCATATATACCTGACGGGCTGGACTATAGGCTTCCTGTCTTTCAATCGTGATCTTAGCGATCGCTTGATAAGAGCTATCCTGCTCTGACCAACGCACCGAAGCATCTTCGATCGGCATCGTCTCTAAATTGGTACACAGTTGAACCCGCAGTTCATATTCAGCCGACTGCCTGCGGAAGAATTCGACAATCAAATCGCGCAGCGTAGAATCGTTCTGCATTTCAATTCGTTGACCTTGGAGCGGCTGGAGACTTGTCGATAGGGGAACGGCACTTAGCTTAGCAATGTAGTCTCCATAACGCAAAGCAGCAGAGGTATAGTACGTCTCTCCTAAGATATGCGTCTCTGGTTGCGTAATCCCCAGTGAAGTCGGATAGAGAGGGATGCCGACTGTTTGAGTAACTGCATTCACAACGCGGGCAGTCATTCCTAATAGTTGTTGTGCCTCTTCTGGGGCACTGACCACGACCTTTTCTTGAAGCAACTGTTCCGGCAGAAAGCGAGCAGGATTTCCCGATGGGAAAATCGGACTATTAATCATCAAAAAATCTTGAGTTACCGCATCCGGTTCAGTGGTGAGAAGCTTCGGTTCTTCTACATTAATGACCTTAATTGCCATGCCACGAAAGGTTGAAAGACTATCCGGCAGAATATCACCCGGAACACTGGAGAACCGGATCATTACAGGATAAGTCCGGGGTTCGCGGAATAGCCCTTGCGCCAGATGAGTGGGTAAGTTGTCGTAAATTCGCAGTTCCCCCTTCAAGCCGCCATGACTTTTCGCATGAGCGCCGCGCATCGCATGACGATGTTTGTCGAACACCTTTTGTCCTTGCCGAGCAACAGAGTCGAGAATTTGGCGAATCAGTCTATCTTCATGCGGTTGCTTGACTTCGACATCAGGGGAGTAGCGGACGTATTGATTTGAGTTGAGCATTCAGCAAGGAGCCTGGGGATGAATTCAAACGGTAATTGTCTAATCATTCGTGACTGGGTTTATTTTCAGCCTCCTCCTTGCGTCGGAAATTTGCGGATTGCAAGTTGTTTAGTGAGCGACCAGCCACCCGTAAGTCAAAGCACTCAATCCTAAAACGCCAACGATCGTCTCTCGCTGCTCCTGCCACAATCGGCGAACACTGCTGAAGAAATAGCTGAACGCTACTCGTCGCGATTGCCCCAACTCCGCCATCAATTCTTTAACTTTGGCATCTACTTCTTCAAGCGTGACTTCCCCTCGTTGGTAAGCGGCTTCGAGTTCATCGAGTTTGTGCCAGTACTCATGTGTCGCTTCTAATAAATTCGGAGTCATAAAAGGCATTGCTATAAACTTTTGTAAAGCTTAACGTACTAAGTTCAGTCGCTTGGTCTGTAGTTAGGCAGAACTGTTGTCGTCGATCGGTAGAGTTGATCTTAAAGAGCGCTATAGCAATCCTAGATGAGTTGTGAAGGTGGGGAGTGGGGACGATAAGAAATAACTCCCTACTCTATATGCGATCGCAAAACGGTTCAGGGCAGCTTTCCAATTTTTGATCGGCATTGTCCATTACAGGCGAGTTCTTCTGGATTGCCGAAAAAGTAAAATCGGAAACAATGCTTTTGAGGTTGTAGTTAAGAGCATTGAACGAAAGCAATGATGGCTTTCACGCTTCTGTTTGCTGATCATCCTGGCATTTTTCCTAAAATTTGGAAATCCATAAAACTCATACAAAATCTCATCGTTACACCCAGTCAAAACAATGCTTTAAGTTGCAAATTTACGTTGTCAACCGCGATCGAATCTGCTTGAATCACCATAGATAGAATACTGATTTAGAGATCTGTGATCGACCAGAGTTAGAGAGCCGTGTTGAAGCACATCATTGAGGATGTACCTGTGAAGACTCAAGCTTGGATGTTGGGATTGGCGCTATTGTTTGAAGTTGGATTGAGCGATCGAGCTATGGCTCAAGTCGTGCCAGATCAGACTTTGCCTGTGGGAGAGCGATCGCAAGTCTCCGGAGCTTCTGATGCTCAAATCGATGGCGGCGCAATTCGAGGCAGGAACTTGTTCCATAGCTTTCAACAGTTCTCGATCCCAACAGGTGGCAGTGCTTCGTTTAACAATTCAGCCAACATCACAAACATCATCACTCGTGTGACTGGAAGCAATGTGTCTACGATTGATGGATTGCTTCGGGCGAATGGCACTGCCAATCTATTCCTAATCAATCCAAACGGCATTGTCTTTGGGGCAAATGCTCGATTAGAACTGGGCGGATCATTTCTCGCGAGTACCGCCGAGGGTCTGAAGTTTGCGAATGGATTTGAGTTCAGTGCCACCTCTCCTCAGACTCCGCCATTGCTGACGATTAGCGCACCGATTGGATTGCAGTATGGAAGTCGTGCGGGGGAAGTGCGATCTCAAGGCGCCACTTTACAAGTTCCGAATAGTCAAACCTTAGCTCTAGCAGGTGGGAATGTTTCGATCGACGGTGGGCAGTTACTCGCCCCTGGAGGACGGGTGGAATTGGCAGGTGTGGCAGCAGCGGGTGAGGTGGGACTGACGCAGCAGGGGCAGGAATGGCGGTTGAGTGTCCCGGATGGATTGGCGAGAGCGGATGTGTCGATCGGCAATGATGCGATCGTGGATGTTCGTTCTGGTGGCGGTGGCAACATTGCCATTACCGCTCGAAACCTGCTAGGAACTGGGAGTGGAACACGCATACGCGCAGGCATCGCAGAAGGTTTAGGAACTGTAGAGGCTCAAGCAGGAGACATAGACCTCAATACTACAGAAGCTATTAATCTTGATGAGATGTTGATCTCCAATGCAGTTGTAGAAGGCGGCACGGGCAATGCTGGGAATATCAACATCACCACAGGTACGCTCTTTCTCACCAACGGGGGACGAGTGCGTGCTGACACTTTTGGACAAGGCAATGCAGGAAATGTCAGGATTACGGCAAGAGATGCAGTGTCCTTTAATGGGGCAACCAGCGATGGATCTACCAGCGGTGCTTTTAGCACGGTGGGAGATGGAGGCATTGGTCAGGGAGGCAACATCAGCATCACTACAGGTATCCTTTCTCTCACCAGAGGGGGGGTGGTGTTTGCTGCCACGTTTGGACAAGGCAATGCAGGAAACGTCGCGATTACAGCGAGAGATAGAGTGTTCGCTGATGGGCTGGACAGCAATCAATTTCTTAGTGGTGTTTACAATGTGGTGGGATCTGACGGCATTGGTAATGGAGGCAATATCAGCATCACCACAGGTACGCTTTCTATCACCAACGGCGGGGGAGTGAATGCTGGCACGTTTGGACAAGGCAATGCAGGGAACATCACGATTACGGCGAGCGATGCTGTGTCCTTGGATGGAAGCAACGGTGTTACCGTCAGCGGTGTTGCTAGCCAAGTGCTATCCGAAGGCATCGGTCAGGGAGGCAATATCAGCATCACTACAGGTATCTTTTCTCTCACCAATGGCGGGCAATTGAGTGTTGTCACGTTTGGACAAGGCAATGCAGGAAGTATTACGATTACCTCTGACTCCATACAACTGAGTGGAACGACAGCAGATGGTGAGTTTGTCAGTGGCTTGTTTGCTTCAACTGTCAGTCGCGGCAATGGAGGGAATTTAAGCATTGACACGGGAACGCTCATCGTCCGCGATGGAGCACAAGTCACCTCTGGTGCTTTTAGCGAAGGAGCAGGCGGGAATTTGACTGTCAAAGCTACTGACTCGGTACAAGTCATTGGAGAGTCGGCAGATGGTCGGGCTTCCAGTGGCTTGTTTACTCAAACTGAAAATCGTGGCAATGGAGGAAATTTAAGCATTGACACAAGAAATCTCATTGTTCGCGATGGGGCACAAGTATCATCTGGTACTCGTGGGAGTGGAGCGGGCGGGAGTTTAACCGTGACTGCCGCAGACTCGATACAAGTCATTGGAGCCGCAAGAAGTGATCAAACTCCCAGCCTTGTGACCGCAAGAGCAAGGGCTAGCGGCAATGCAGGAAATATCACGCTGAAAACCGGGCAACTCCTACTTGAGGACGGAGGACAGGTTTCTAGTCA
>JALOOO010000247.1 GCA_025454375.1 Leptolyngbya sp. Prado105
ACGCCGCAGCAATACATCTTCACACGACCCGTTTCGATCGGCTCAAACGGTTCCTTTGTGCGGGTTAGAGTGTTGTAGACGACTAAAGCCATAAATTTATGAATAGCAAATAACGATCGATATCCCATCCTAATCGATTCTTATCAGCAATAATGAGGGAAAAGATATTTGATTCGCGCTATGCAATCAGTCAGCACTCCCGACTCTAAAATGGACGCGCCCAAAACTGGGCTTCCGGTTACGATCATCACAGGCTTCTTGGGAAGCGGTAAGACGACGTTGCTGAATCACATTTTGACGAATCAGCAGGGTCTGAAAACGGCAGTTTTGGTCAATGAATTTGGTGAGATCGGTATCGACAACGAACTGATCATTCAGACCGATGAAGACAAAAACATGGTGGAACTCAGCAATGGATGTATTTGCTGCACTATCAATAATGATCTCGTCGATGCGGTTTACAAAGTTCTAGAACGTCAGGATCAAATCGATTATCTGGTCGTCGAAACAACTGGACTCGCTGATCCCTTGCCTGTCGCATTGACCTTTCTAGGGACAGAATTGCGGGATATGACGCGGCTTGATTCGATTATTACCCTCGTCGATTCGGAAAATTTCAGCCTGGATCTATTCAATAGCGAAGCGGCTTACAGTCAAATTGCTTACGGCGATATTATTCTGCTGAATAAAACGGATCTGGTCGATGAGGCGATCGTCGATGGGCTAGAAGTTCGGATTCGCGATATCAAAGAAGGCGCAAGAATTCTCCGTACTGTAAAAGGTCAAATTCCTTTAGGTGCATTGCTTAGCGTCGGCTTATTTGAATCCGATAAATATTTTGATCCCAATGCGAAGCCGGATCATCACGATCACGACCATCACGATCACGACCACCACGATCACGACAGCCACGCCCACGACAGCCACGCCCACGACAGCCACGATCATGCGAACTGCGATCACGACCATGGGCATTGCGAACATGACCATGATCACTCTCATCACTCTCATCACTTAGAGAACGATGGATTTACTTCGATCTCATTTGAGAGTGATAAGCCGTTTAGTATCAAGAAATTCCAACATTTCTTAGATAACCAATTGCCGACGAATGTTTTCCGGGCGAAAGGCATTCTCTGGTTTGATGAAAGTCCGAAACGGCACATCTTCCACCTCAGTGGTAAGCGGTTTTCGCTCGATGATGATGAGTGGAAAGGCAAGCCAAAAAATCAACTGGTTCTGATTGGGCAGAATCTAGATCATGAGCAGCTTCGATCGCAAATCGAAGCTTGTCTAGGTATACCATCAGAAAGTCGAGGCAAAGGTTTCGGTCGTTAAGGGAAATCTAGGGCATAACGGACAAAGTAAAAAACTTTACTCCTTTGTTCCTGCAATCGCCCATGTCTTCCAAGCAAGTCTTAGTCTGCCAGCATCACAGTTGTCTCACTCAAGGAGCATCTGAGGTGCTGGCAGCGTTTTTATCGCAAGTGAGTTCGGATGTCGCAATTGTACCGATCGGCTGCCAGGGGCAGTGTCATCTGGGTGCAACGGTGCGAGTTATGCCGGATGAGGTCTGGTATTGCCGGGTCAAACCGCAGGACGTTGAGACGATCGCGCAATCGCATTTACAAAATGATCAGACGGTCGATCGATTACTTCACCCTCGCTTTCATCCGACTTATTCGACTCCGTAGAAGTAAGAGTTTGCCTAGATAATCTACTCATGCGCGTCATTCTTCAACGAGTTACTGCTTCTCAGGTCACAGTCGATGGAAAAGTCATCGGGAAAATCGATCGTGGTCTAAATCTCCTGGTGGGGATAGCGCGAACGGATACGGAAGCAGAACTCGATTGGATGGTGCGGAAATGTTTAGATCTGAGAGTATTTCCTGAAGGAGAAAACGGGAGATTCGATCGCTCAATTCAAGAAATTAATGGTGAAATTCTAGTCGTGAGTCAATTCACGCTCTACGGAGATTGCCGCAAAGGGCGACGACCTTCATTTGATCAAGCGGCAAACCCCGATCGAGCAGAACAACTCTACGAAAAATTTGTTGAAAAACTGCGCGAAAGTGGATTGAAGATCGAAACCGGGAAATTTGGAGCGATGATGCAAGTCTCGATCGAGAATGATGGTCCTGTCACCTTGATTTTGGAAAAATGAATCAGCCCGATTTAAAGGAGTTACCGTTTTTACGATCGCTCTGTTGGCAAGGCGAGATGCCTTCGATCTCTGGACTTTCTGAGGTTGAAATTTTGCATATCTATGAGCGGAATTGGCGCTATCGAGGGGCAACTGCGGAACTCAGTGAAACAGAACGCCAATTTGTTCAAAAATTAGCACAGCACTATCAGTCTTGGCTGATCAATGATGTTTAACTTTCCCCTCCATAATCAAGTTCTGAAAGTTCTCAAATCAGTCAAGCCTGAACTGTTTGAGCAGTGTCATATTTACTTCGGAGGTGGGACATTACTGACACTCCTGTATGGAGAGTATCGTCTCAGTCGCGACATTGATTTTCTTTGTACTTACGGTGAGAATTTTTCAAGATTACGCCGTGCGCTTTACGATGAAGGAATTCATGCAATTTTTAACTTGCCACTTCAAGAAATTCAGCTTCCTCATGAGTTGAAAACAGATCGAGATGGGGTGAGAACTTCGATCGTGATATCAGATGCAATTTTGAAATTTGAAATCGTGGCAGAAGGACGAATTGCGCTCGATCCTCCCAGCTATCCAACTTGGTCATCATTACCTTGCTTGAGTCTCGTTGACCAAGTTGCAGAAAAGCTTTTGGCGAATGGAGATCGTTGGGCAGATGGTTCAGTTGATTCTCGCGATTTAATCGATCTTGCGATTCTTAAGCTCAAAACTGAATTTCCTCAACGCGCAATCGACAAAGCAGAAGCTGCTTATCCCTGTGTTGCACCTCTGAAACGAGCCATTGCGAATTTTCAAGCTCAGCCTGACTATCGGATGCGTTGCTACGATCGCTTAGGAATTCAACGTCCATCGGAGGTCATTGATGGGTTGGATCAACTCGCACAGCAGTTTGATCTCCCATTCATGGAACGAACTGCGATCGAACAATTCTAGTAACCCGTAGCAGCTAAATCGAGTTGATAGCTAAATTCGACGCGCTTAACTTGTGACTTCCAGGTTCCATCTGAGTAAAGCTCAAGTAAGCGAAAGCCTGGTTCTTCTTCTCCTAAAGCAAACTTGTCACTCGCGCGTGCAAACTGAATACAAGTCGAAGGAGTCCCCAGATAAGTAACGGCTTTACGCTGGTGCTGGAATTCTTGATGAATATGTCCAAACACGACCAGTTTGACTTGAGCATGTCGATCGAGAACTTTGAACAACTCTGGTGAATTCTGAAGCGTACTTGTATCAAGCCAGGTCGAATTGACTAAAAAAGGCGGGTGATGCAGCGACACAAGCGTCGGCACATTTGGATTCTGAGCCAATTGTCGATCGAGCCAGTTCAAACTCTCCTTCGAGATCCGACCGTGAACACAGCCTGGATCTTGGGAATTTAATAGAATAAACTGCCAATTTCGCTTGCGAAACGACTTGTCTGCATGAAACTGAGTCAGCGATCGCTCCATGATTTCAACGCGATCGTGATTGCCCGGAAGCCAGTAAGTCGCAATCCCAAGCGGGCTGAGTAAGCGCTGGACATGGTGATAGGAATCTGCTGAGCCGTCCTGCGATAAATCGCCCGTTAGCAGCAGTAGATCAGGTTGCGGAGCGAGTTGACGCAGTTGGGTAATCAGCACATTCAGCGATCGCAAAGTCGGCATTCCTAAAAGACACTGATCTGATTCAGCAAATAAATGCAGATCGGTCACCTGAGCAATTCGGAGAGGAGGCGAAATCATACGCGCAGAAAATAGAAAGCGAACGACATAGAGCAGAATCTATCCTTTCTAGCTTAGCGGCTCTGCCTCAGATAGTTTGCGATCTGTCCCCGCTTACGCTGTGATCTTGATCACACTAGCTGCAATATTCCAGGAAATGGCTCGATTAAAAAATCATTAATTTGAGCAAATCTTACGGACTTTGTTGAGCAGGTCAGTATGGATAAATGGAGGAATGCCAAATCGATAAATTTGGTATTCGAGAATGAGTAGAGTTCGGTTTTGCGGTTGATTTTGAGGATTGCCTGACGACTAACGAGGCACTAAACGGCTTTTAAGATTGCATGTTCTATTTCAGGCTGAACTGTCAGTCCTGTTTTATGGTGTGTTCCTAATGCAAAAAAGTTCAGTTCAGGACACGGGGTTCGATCGTCCATTTTTTCTCCTAACACTATGAAAGTCATTGCTTACTTTTTGTTCGGAGATGATCGCATGTACGAGGTCGAACTTGCCTTCAGCGTTCTCTCTGCGCTCCGATTTCTCAAACATCAGCAGGAAAAAGTCAAATTCTGCGTGATTTCTGACTCTGCGGATAGTTTGCTTCAGCCTGATGACGTTGGAGTTGAGCTACCGATTGAGCGATTGCTGCTCTCACCCCAAGAGCTAGCAGATTGGACACACAATAGCACTTACATTTACCGAGCAAAGCTTTTTGCGCTTGAAAAAGTAATCGCTCATTATCAAGCTCCAGTCGCATTAATTGATACCGACACTTACTTTTTGGATCATCCGCTCAAGCTATTTGAGCGGATTGCTCGGGATTGTTCTGTCATGCACGTTCGTGAAAGCGAAATCGGGGAGATAAAGCTCTGGGAACCGATTGTGAATCAGCTTGGTTCAGGAATTACGGTCGCAGGCATTCAGATCTCTGCACAATCACAAATGTTCAATTCGGGTGTGATTGGCATTGATCCTGCAAATCGATCGCTGATTGCTTCGGCAATTGAGGTCCTCGATTATCTCTACCAGCTTGCCCCAATCTTTAATGTGGAACAATTTGCGATCGGAGCCGTTTTAGATCAAAAAACACAGCTTTCAGACAGTGATGATGTGATCAATCACTATTGGGGGGTGCGAAAAGAATTTGTTCGGGTTCAGCTTTTGAAAGTTCTGAAAGAAAACACGATCGAGAAAATTACGCAGATTCTTGAAACCCCTTCATTAGAGATTCCAGAGGTTTACCCACGTATTCGAGTCCGCGATCGCATTATTACTACGCTGAATTTTCTGCAGCATCGGGATCACGATTATCGACGCGCTCAGTTGGCGTATCGCACCGCATTGTATTACGCGAAACGGCATGTCGGGTATGCCAATGCTTGGGCGAATACGGCACTCGAATCTATCAAGGTTGCAAAACACCGCGATCGTCAAATGTACCGCAGCTTTCGCGATCTCAATCAGGATGTAATTGAGCAGATCCCGTGGATAGAACCTCGGATTAGACGAGGCTGGATGAAGTTTTGGCAGCAATCTGGATAAGACATATTCCTTTGCGTCTTAGCATTGTGTGATATGCTCATATCAGTGTGGCAATACCGTGCTAATTGCTATTGGTCTTTGTGATTGATTCTGAGTTGTTAGAGCATTCTGTTTTTTGCTGAATTAGAGAGTTCGATCAGCATTCTAAAGTTTCTAAACTGTATCCCCTTGGCATTGCCGATCATGTAATCAAAATGATTTAGTTTCATTTGATGGGCAAGCGGTTTGTCAAATCGCCAATTCTGCTGAATCGCCTTTGTAGGGCGGTGCGGTTTTACTCACTGTCGTTGATTAACCTACAAAACTTATGAGAATTGCAGTCATTGGAGCGAAAGGACTTCCTGCTCAGCAGGGCGGTATCGAACACCACTGCCAAGAGTTGTACCCTCGCATTGTCCAGCAGGGTCATCAGGTCGATTTGTATGCGCGATCGTCCTATACTGGATCTCTGTTTCGTGACACTGTGAATGGTGTGCGCGTGATTTCGATTCCGAGCCTCAACCTGCGGGGATTAGATGCGTTGAGTTGTTCGCTACTCGGCACGCTTTCGACGATCGCAGGCTTTCAAGAACAGCCCTACGATATTATTCATTTTCATGCTTTGGGACCTTCTTTGTTTAGTGGTCTGCCCCGCTTCAACACAAAATCGCGGGTAATTGTCACCTGCCACGGACTCGACTGGGCAAGGGCAAAGTGGGGCAGAACCTCGCGCTGGGTCTTGCGCCAGGGAGAGCGAAATGCGCTGAAGTTTGCAGACGACATGATCGCCGTGTCAGAAGACTTACAAGACTATTTCCAGGCGACTTATCAACGAGAGACGCACTATATTCCCAATGCACCTGCAAGCTATGTGGTTTCTGATCCAAGCTTCCAATTTGGGCAGTCACTGGGATTGCAGCCGCAGAAATACTTTGTTTTCTTGGGTCGATTAGTTCCAGAGAAGCGTCCTGATCTCTTACTTGAAGCATTTTCCCAATTAGATCAGCAGGGTTGGAAGCTCGCGATCGTCGGGGGAGACAGTGATAGTCAAGGCTATGCTGAACTGTTGAAAAAGCAGTATGCTTCGGAGCAAGTTGTCTTTACGGGCGAACTCGTTGGGGCAAAGCTAGCTGAGATTGTTCGAGGAGGAGGCTTGTTAGTCTTGCCTTCGGATGTAGAAGGAATGCCGCTTGTGCTACTCGAAGCGATGAATGAGAATGTTCCGGTGCTAGCGAGTGACATTGATGTGCATCAAAAGCTACTTGCAAACGGGCGCGGATTACTGTTTGAGGTCGGGCAACTGGAGGCTTGTCAGCAGCAATTAAGCTGGGCGATCGAGCATTCAAAATCGCTATCTCTGATGGCAGAAGCGGCTCAGCACTATGTGCGGACGGTTTATAACTGGGATGACATTGTGCAGCAGACATTAGCCGTTTACGATCGCGCATTGCTGTCTCATCCCGCGAGTAGCGAACGACAGCGCGAAATGAGTCGAGTTTAAGAACGTTGACGTGAGTACGGTGACAGCATGAGTTTACGCCAGAAAGTTTTGCAGGGCGGAGTGTTTTTAGCATTGCGCGAAGGGTGCGGGATGATCCTGAGTTTAGGGAGCATTGTGCTACTGACGCGCATGATTGGACCGCATCAGTATGGTCTTTATGCAGCCGCGTTTGGCGTATATACTTACCTATTCAACGTGGGTGAATTAGGCATACTCGTCTATTTAGTTCGGCAAGAAGATGCTCGCCGACAAGACTATCATCAAGCACTGACCTTGCTGCTCGTCATTGGGCTGACCTTAATTGCTGGGGTATGGATTAGCTTTCCCTGGTTAGAGCGCTGGATGAACCTTCCTGACTTTGGCAAGGTTGCGAAGATGCTGCTGTCGGGTCTGCCGCTGACCTTGATGACTCAGGTTCCGCTCGCAAAGCTAGAACGCCGATTAGACTATCGCAAGATTGCAATGATTGAACTTGCGAATCAGTTTACTTACAACTTACTCGCACTGCCGCTTGCCTTTGCTGGATTTGGGGTCTGGGCAATGGTAATTGGCTGGTGGGGTCAGCAAATTCAATCTGCGATTTTGATGTTCTGGAATGCGCGATATCGACCGCAGTTGACTTGGGATTTCAAGTTGGTGAAAGAAATTATT